>NZ_JBHYPS010000006.1:139562-313556 GCF_042746075.1 Streptomyces sp. NPDC058758
CCCCGCGCGCCCCCCCCGCCCTGGGGGCGGGGCGGGCGGCTCCCCCCCCCCCCCCACGGCTCGTTCTCGTCCGCGCCGGAACCGGTCAGGAGACGGGCGGGGCCACCCCGGTGATCCGGCGGATCCAGGCCAGATGGGCGGTGATCCTGGTGTTCACCGCCGGGGTGTCGGTGGCGCAGCCGCGGCCGTAGGAGACGAGGGCGGCCAGGGTGGGGCGGCCTTCGGGGCCGCGGTGCACCAGGGGGCCGCCGGAGTCGTAGACGCAGGTGTCGCGGCCGGGGGTCCAGGTGCAGAGCTGGGCCGGGGTGAGGCCGTCGACGCCGCGGAGGGCGCAGCCGGCGTTGGAGAGGGTGTCCAGGGTGACCGCGCGCAGCACGGGGGAGGGGTCCCCGCCGAAGGCGGTCGCGCCCCAGCCGACGGCCTCCAGCCGGGTGTGGACGAACGATTCGCCAGGAGCGGGAAGCGGGACGGGACGGACCCCGGCGTCCGGACGGACCGGGGCGGTCAGGGTGATCACGGCGAGGTCGTCGCGCTGGGTGCGGCGGTCGTAGCCGGGGTGGAGCGTGAAGCGGGCGGGGCGGGCCGCGCGCGCGTGGCGGGACTCGGTCGCCGTGCGCAGGTCGTGCTCGCCGAGGAGCACCGCGACCCGGCCGGTGTCGGCGTACGACCCGGTCAGGCAGTGGGCGGCCGTCAGGACGTGGCGGGGGCCGATCAGGACGCCGCCGCAGAACTGCCGGTGGCGCTCGACGTCCACCAGCGCCGCCACGTACGGATGCGCCCCCGGGGCCGCCTCCCGGCCGCCGACGATCGCCGCCGCCTCGCGCGGGGCGACCGGCGCCGTCGCCAGGAACATCCCCAGGAGCGCCGCCGTCAGTGCTCTCGCCCGTCCCAATGTGCCCTCCGCGGCCGTCGACGCAGCATGTCCACGACGTCAACGAGCCGATCCGGAGCAGGTCACCCGTCCGCGCCCGACCACCGACCGGGACCGTGCACACCGACCGCCTCCCGCACACCGACCGCCTCCCGCGCATCGGCGGCTTCCCGCACGGCGGCTTTCCGTACCGGCCGCCTTCTGCGCGCCGACGGCCTCCCGCGCCGACCGCCTCCCGCGCGGCCCGGTCCTACGGCACCCGCGCGGTCCACTCCGGGGACGAGAACTTGGTCTTCGCCAGCTCCTCGGCGGCGGCCAGTTCCTCCTCCGTGACCCGGCCCTCCGCCAGGCCGTACCGCTGCCGGAAGGAGGCGATCATCCGCTCGATGACCGCCTCGCGCGGCAGGCCGGTCTGCCGGCGCAGCGGGTCGACCCGCTTCTTCGCGCTCTTCGTGCCCTTGTCGGAGAGCTTCTCGCGCCCGATCCGCAGCACCTCGGTCATCTTGTCGGCGTCGATGTCGTAGGCCATCGTCACGTGGTGCAGCACCGCGCCGTCGCCGGTCACCATCCGCTTCTGCGCCGCGCCCGCGATCTTCCCGGCCTCGGTCGCGATGTCGTTGAGCGGCTGGTACCAGGCCTTGACGCCCATGTCGCCGAGCGCGCCGAGCACCCAGTCGTCGAGGTAGGCGTAGCTGTCCGCGAAGGTCAGGCCCTGCACCAGCCGGTCGGGGACCGACAGGGAGTACGTGATGGTGTTGCCGGGCTCGATGAACATGGCGCCGCCGCCGCTGATCCGGCGCACCACCCGGATGCCGTGCCGCTCGGCGGCCTCCGGGTCCACCTCGTTGCGCAGCGACTGGAAGCTGCCGATGACGACGGCGGGAGCGCCCCACTCCCAGACCCGCAGGGTCGGCGGCCGGCGGCCGGCCGCGACCTCGGCGGTGAGCACCTCGTCGAGCGCCATGTGCAGGGCGGGGGACTGCGGCGGCTCGTGGATCAGCTGCCAGTCGTAGTCGGTCCAGTCGGTGGCGTGGGCGAGCGCCCGGCGGACCGCGATCCCGACGCCCTCGCTGGTGAGGCCGTACATCACGGTGCCCGGCGGCAGCGCCGCGTCGACGCGGGCCGCGAGCCCGGCGGCGTCGGTGTCGGCGGGGGCGCCCTCCAGGGCCCGGTCGACGGCGAGGATCGCCTCGTCGGGTTCGAGGAAGAAGTCGCCGGCCACCCGGACCCGGGCCAGCGCCCCGTCCACCACGTCGAGATCGACGACGACCAGCTTCCCGCCGGGGACCTTGTACTCGCCGTGCACCGGACCGACCTGCCTCTCAGGAGCCTCGACATCCCGGTTAAGGGGTGAAACGGTCCAAAGCGTACTCCCGGGCGTCCCCGTCCGTCCGGCGCGGGCCCGGCGGAGGCCCCGTACCGGTTGTCGGACCGGCGTGCTTAGCTGGACGCATGATCGATTCCTTCCTTGCGCACGTCCTCGACGGTGGCACGACCGAGGTCGAGGAGGCGGTCCGCAAGGCGGCCGCGGCGGAGATCACCCCGCGCTTCCGGCAGCTCGCCGCCCACGAGATCGTCGAGAAGAAGGGGCCGTTCGACCTGGTGACGGTCGCCGACCGGGCCGCCGAGGAGCACCTCACCGCGTCCCTGACCGCCCTGCTGCCCGGCTCCGTCGTGGTCGGCGAGGAGGCCGTCCACGCGGACCCGGAGCTGTACGGCGCGCTGCGCGGCGACGCGCCCGTCTGGATCGTCGACCCGGTGGACGGCACCCGCCAGTTCGTCCAGGGCGACCCGGCCTTCTGCACCCTGGTCGCCCTCGCCCGCCACGGCGAGCTCCTCGCCTCCTGGACCTACGCCCCGGTCCTCGGCGAGCTGGCCGTCGCCGTCCGGGGCCGCGGCGCCACCCTGAACGGGCAGCCGCTCCGGCCGGGCCCGCCCGCGCCCGGCGCGGTCCTGGAGGTCGCCACCTCGCACCCCGACTACACCACCCCCGACCAGAAGCGGGCCCTGCTCGCCCTGGCCACCGAAGGCGTCCGCCCCCGGCCGTGCGGCTCGGCCGGACTGGAGTACCTCGCCATCGCCCGGGGCGCGCTCGACGCCACCGCCTTCAGCTGGGAGTACGCCTGGGACCACGCGGCCGGACTGCTCCTCGTCACGGAGGCGGGCGGGGCGCACACCACCGTCGCCGGCGAACCCTTCCGGATCGCCGGGGGCAACGCGCTGCCGTTCACCGCGGCCCGGGACGCGGCCACCGCCGAGCGGATCCGCGCCCTCCTCGCCTCCGGCCCGGCCGAGGGCTGACGCGTGCTCACCACCCCCCGCCCGGAACGGAACCCCCCGGAGGGGCCGCCGCCGCACCGCAGGGCCCGGGCCTATCCTGGCCCTGGCGAACCGCCGGCCGACGTGAGGAGCCCGAGGTGACGTCGCTGCTCGATGCCGTGGTCGTGGGGGCGGGGCCCAACGGACTGACCGCCGCCGTGGAACTGGCCCGCCGCGGCCGCTCCGTGGCCGTCTTCGAGGCGAAGGACACCGTCGGCGGCGGCGCCCGCACCGAGGAGCTGACCCTCCCCGGCTTCCGCCACGACCCCTGCTCCGCCGTCCACCCGCTCGGCGCCGGGTCGCCCGTCTTCCGCACCATGCCGCTCGACCGGTACGGCCTGGAATGGCTCCACCCCGAACTGCCCATGGCCCACCCCTGGGACGACGGCACCGCCGCCGTCCTCTCCCGCTCCGTCGCCGAGACCGCCGCCTCCCTCGGCCCGCGCGACGCCGGCACCTACCGCCGGCTCGTCACCCCCTTCCTCGGCAAGTGGGACGCCCTCGCCCGGGACTTCATGCAGCTGCCGCTCACCGCGCTGCCCCGCGACCCGGTCACCCTCGCCCGCTTCGGCCTCCTCGGCCTCCAGCCCTCCACCCGGCTGCTGCGCCGCTTCCGCGACGAGAAGGCCCGCGCCCTCCTCGCCGGCCTGGTCGCGCACGTCATCGCCCCGCTCGACGGCTTCGCCACCTCCGCCGTCGGCCTCGTCTTCGCGCTCGCCGCGCACGCCGGCGGCTGGCCCGTGCCCCGGGGCGGCTCCCAGGCCATCCCGGACGCCCTCACCGCGTACCTCACCGCACTCGGCGGCACCGTCCACACCGGCTACGAGGTCAAGCGCCTCGACGACCTGCCGCCCGCCCGCGCCTACCTCTTCGACACCTCGCCGACCGCCCTCGCCCGCATCACCGGCTTCGGCGCCCACCACTACGCCCACTACCGGTACGGCGCCTCCGCCTTCAAGCTCGACTACGCCCTCGACGGCCCCGTGCCGTGGACCGCCGAGCCCGCCCGCCGGGCCGGCACCGTCCAGATCGGCCCCACCACCCGCGAGATCGACACCGCCCTGCGCCAGGCCTCCTCCGGCACCGCCCCCGACACGCCGTTCCTCATCACCGCCCAGCCCACCCTCGCCGACCCGAGCCGCGCCCCCGAGGGCAAGCACGTCTTCTGGGCGTACGGACACGTGCCCAACGGCTGGCGCGGCGACCTCACCGACGCCGTCGAGCGGCAGATCGAGCGCTTCGCCCCCGGCTTCCGCGACCGGATCCTGGCCCGCGCCACCGCCGGACCGCCCGAACTCGCCGCGCGCAACGCCAACTACATCGGCGGCGACATCGCCTGCGGCGCCGCCAGCGGCCTCCAGCTGGTGCTCCGCCCCACCCTCTCCCCGTGGCCCTACCGCACCCCCCACCCGGCGGTCTTCCTCTGCTCCTCCGCCACCCCGCCCGGCCCCGGCGTCCACGGCATGTCGGGGCACAACGCGGCCAAGGCCGTCTGGCGCCACCTCAGAAGCCTCGACGCCCGGGGAACCTAGACTCGCCCCATGGCCAAGTACATCGACGTCCACCCCGAGAACCCCCAGCCGCGCATCATCGACGGCGTCGCCGACTCGATCCGCAAGGGCGCCCTGGTCGCCTACCCCACCGACTCCTGCTACGCGCTGGGCAGCCGGATCGGCAACCACGACGGCCTCACCCGCATCCGGGAGATCCGCCGCCTCGACGACCGGCACCACTTCACCCTCATGTGCGCGGACTTCGCCCAGCTCGGCCAGCTCGTGCACATCGACAACCGGGTCTTCCGCGCCGTCAAGGCCGCCGTCCCCGGCGCGTACACCTTCATCCTGCCCGGCACCAAGGAGGTGCCCCGCCAGCTGCTCCACCCCAAGAAGAAGACCGTCGGCGTCCGCATCCCCGACCACGTCGCCACCCAGGCGCTGCTCGCCTCGCTCGGCGAACCCCTGCTCTCCAGCACCCTCCTGCTGCCCGACGAGGAGGAGCCGCTGACCCAGGGCTGGGAGATCAAGGAACGGCTCGACCACCAGGTCGACGCGGTCCTCGACTCCGGCGACTGCGGCACCGTCCCCACCACCGTCGTCGACTTCTCCAGCGGCGACCCCGAGATCGTCCGCGTCGGCGCGGGGGACCCCGCCCGCTTCGAGTGACCGAGGCCGGCCGGCCCACCGCCCGGGCCCGGGCGGTGCCCGCGGACCGAACCGGCGGCCGGACGTCCATGTCGTTTTCCTGCCAGCCGGGCGCCCGGGCATCCCCGATCCTGGAGCCATGCACACCGAGACCGAGCGCTGCGTGCGGGCCGTCCAGTCCAAGGACGCCCGCTTCGACGGCGTCTTCTTCACCGCCGTCCGCACCACTCGGATCTACTGCCGGCCCAGCTGCCCGGCCGTCCCGCCGAAGCCCGAGAACATGGAGTTCCACCCCAGCGCCGCCGCCTGCCAGCGGGCCGGCTTCCGGGCCTGCAAGCGGTGCCGCCCCGACACCAGCCCCGGCTCCCCGGAGTGGAACGTGCGGGCCGACGCCGTCGCCCGCGCGATGCGGCTGATCCAGGACGGCGTCGTCGACCGGGAGGGCGTCCCCGGACTCGCCCGCCGTCTCGGCTGGTCCACCCGGCAGGTCGAGCGCCAGCTCCTCGCCGAGCTGGGCGCGGGCCCGCTCGCCCTGGCCCGCGCCCAGCGCGCCCAGACCGCCCGCACCCTCGTCGAGACCACCGCGCTGCCCTTCGGCGAGATCGCCTTCGCCGCCGGCTTCTCCTCGATCCGCTCCTTCAACGACACCGTCCGCCAGGTCTTCGCCCTCACCCCCGGCGAACTGCGCGCCCGCGCCGCCCGGCCCACCGCCCCCCACACCCCCGGAGTGATCTCGCTCCGGCTGCCCTTCCGCGCCCCGCTCGAACCGTCCAACCTCTTCGGCCACCTCGCCGCCACCGCCGTCCCCGGCGTCGAGGAGTGGCGCGACGGCGCCTACCGGCGCACCCTCGCCCTCCCGTACGGCCACGGCATCGTCGCCCTCGCGCCGCGCCCCGACCACATCGCCTGCCGGCTCTCCCTCACCGACCCGCGCGACCTCACCCACGCCATCAGCCGCTGCCGCCGCCTCCTCGACCTCGACGCCGACCCGGTCGCCGTCGACGGCCGGCTGCGCGACGACCCGCTGCTCGCCCCGCTGGTCGACAAGGCGCCGGGCCGGCGCGTCCCCGGCACCGTCGACCCGGCCGAGTTCGCCGTCCGGGCCGTCCTCGGCCAGCAGGTCTCCACGGCCGCCGCCCGCACCCACGCGGCCCGCCTCGTCACCGCCCACGGCGTGCCCGTCGAGGACCCCGAGGGCGGACTGACCCACCTCTTCCCCACCCCGAGGGCGCTCGCCGGGCTCGACCCCGAGACCCTGGCCCTGCCCCGCAGCCGCCGCGCCACCCTGCTCACCCTCGTCCGCGCCCTCGCCGACGGCAGCCTCGTCCTCGGCCCCGACACGGACCGCGCGGAGACCCGCGCCCGGCTCCTCGCCCTGCCCGGCTTCGGCCCCTGGACCACCGAGGTCATCGCCATGCGCGCGCTCGGCGACCCCGACGCCTTCCTCCCCGGCGACCTCGGCGTGCGCCGCGCCGCCGAGGGACTGGGCCTGCCCGGCGCCCCCGCCGCGCTCACCGCCCGCTCCGCCCCCTGGGCGCCCTGGCGGGCCTACGCGGTCCAGTACCTGTGGGCGACCGACAGCCACCCGATCAACCACCTCCCCGCGTAAGGACGTTCCGCCATGCCCCGCACCACCACGCCACGCACGGTCGTGCACACGGTCGTGGACAGCCCCTACGAGCCGCTGACCCTGGTGGCCGTCGACGGCGTCCTCAGCCGCGTCCACATGACCGGCCAGCGCCACCGCCCGCCGGAGGAGACCTTCGGCGAGCCCGACCCCCGCCCCTTCGGCGAGGCGGTCCGCCAGCTCGACGCCTACTTCGCGGGCGAGCTCACCGAGTTCGACCTGCCGCTCCGCCTGGAGGGCACGCCCTTCCAGCTGCGCGTCTGGGAACGGCTCCGGCTCATCCCGTACGGCGAGACCCGCACGTACGGCGAACTCGCCGAGGAACTCGGCAGCCCCGGCGCCTCCCGCGCGGTCGGCCTCGCCAACGGCAGGAACCCGGTCAGCGTCATCGTCCCCTGCCACCGCGTCATCGGCTCCGGCGGCGGCCTCACCGGCTACGGCGGCGGCCTCGACCGCAAGCGGCGCCTGCTCGCCTTCGAATCCGGCGCCCCCGCCGCCGACGCGCTGTTCTAGCTAGCGCAGGCGCTCCAGCAGGGCCGGCAGCGCGGTGCCGATCGGCTCGCGCAGCACCTCGGCGGCCAGCGGGTCGTACGGGGTGGGCTCGGCGTTCACGATGATCAGCCGGGCCCCGTGCTCGGCCGCGATCCCGGCCAGCGAGGCGGCGGGCTGCACCTGGAGGCTCGTACCGACCGCGACGAACACCTCGGCCGCCTTCGCCACCGCCATCGCGTCGCCCAGCACCACCGGGTCGAGCCGCTGCCCGAACATGACGGTCGCCGGCTTGAGGATCCCGCCGCAGTCCCGGCACGCCGGGTCCGGGTCGCCGGCCTCCAGCCGCTCCAGGGCCTCGGCCATCGGCGTCCTGGCACGGCACGCCGTGCACACCACCGACCGCGCGGTGCCGTGCAGTTCGAAGACCTTCCGCTCCGGCACGCCGGCCGCCTGGTGCAGCCCGTCCACGTTCTGCGTGATCACCCGCAGCGCGTGCCCGCTCCGCTCGTACGCGGCGATCGCGCGGTGCGCCGCGTTCGGCTCGGCCGTCAGGACCGGGGCGTCGCGCCGCAGCAGCCAGGAGCGGCGGCGGACGTCCGGGTCCGCCATGTACGGCCCGTAGGTGACCAGCCGTTCGGCCTCCGGGTCCCGGCGCCACAGTCCGTTCGGACCCCGGTAGTCCGGGATGCCCGAGTCCGTGGAGATGCCGGCACCGGAGAGGATCGCGACCATCGTCATGACGGGAGCGTAGGCATCCCGGATCCGCTCCCGCGAGCGGGTTTCCCGGTGCTAGGTTCGCGCGCATGGCCAAGGTGAACATCGCGCTCGACGCCGAACTCGTCGTGGAAGTCATGGTCCTGGCGGGCGTCGGCAGCCCGCAGGACGCCGTGGAGGCCGTCGTCCGCGACTACATCGCGCGCGGCCACCGCACGGAGGCCCGGACGGCCAGCCGCGACGAGGCGAACCGCACCGGCGAGGCGCTGCCGCCGGAGCCGCCGCAGGGCTGACCCCCGGCCGGACGGTCAGGCGGCGGGCAGGCCGTTCTCCAGCTCCGCCGGGCCGGTCCCGTCGGCCAGCACGTCCAGCGCGGCCCGCACCCGCAGGCCCAGGCTGCCCGGCAGGTGCGCCGTGACCTCCGACGGCTCGATCAGCTTCCAGGAGACCAGCTCCTCCTCCTGGAGCCGGATCTCCGCGAACCGCTCCTCGGGCAGCACCCCGCCGTCGTAGAGGTACGCCACGATCGGCGGCCGGGCCGTGCTCTGCGCCCAGTCCACCGCGAGCAGCGGACCGAGCGGCAGGTCCAGGCCGATCTCCTCGGCGGTCTCCCGGCGGGCCGCCTGCCGGGGCGTCTCGCCGGTGTCGGACTCGACGGTCCCGCCGGGCAGCGCCCACCCCTCGCGGTAGTTCGGCTCCACGACCAGGACCCGGCCCCGGGCGTCCCGGAAGAGTGCGGCGGAGGCTGCCAGGACGCGGGGCAGGCCGGCGATGTACGCGGCGTAATCGGTGACGGTCACGGCGTCAGCGTAGCCACCCGCCCCGGCGGCCCGCCGGGGACCGGGCCCCGCGGCGGGGAGCCGGCGGCCCGGCGGGACCGGCCGCCCCGGCAGGACCGCGACGGCGGCGCCCTGGCAGGGTCCCGGTGGCGCCGCCCCCCCCGCGGGGGCTCAGCCCGCCCCGCCGTCCCGCGGCGGTTCGCCGCCCTCCGCGTCCGCGCGGGAGCGGGCCGCGCGGTGCAGCCGGTGGTGCCGGGAGCCGCCGCCCTGCTCGGTCATCGCCTCGCCGACCAGGGCCCGCACCGCGTCCCGCATCCCGTGCAGCGCCTGGTGCCGGGCCGGGCCCGCGCCCGGGTCCTCCCGCAGCTCCTTCACCAGCGCCCAGCACAGCACCAGCATGACCACCACGAACGGCAGGGCCACCAGGATCGTCGCCGTCTGGAGCGAGTCCAGGCCGCCCGCCACCAGCAGCACCGCCGCGACGGCCGCCATCAGCACGCCCCAGGTCACCACCAGCCAGGTCGGAGGGTGCAGCGAGCCCCGGCTGGTCAGCGAGCCCATGACGAGGGAGGCCGAGTCGGCGCTGGTGACGAAGTAGGTCATCACCAGGAGCATCGCCACGACGGAGGTGACCGTGCCGAGCGGCAGCGCCTCCAGCATCGCGAAGAGCGAGGCCTCCGCCCCGTCCTCCACCGCCGTCGCCAGATCGGCCTCGCCCGTGGACTCCAGCCGGATCGCCGTGCCGCCCATCACGCAGAACCAGACCACCGTCGCCCCGGAGGGCACGAGCAGCACGCCCACCAGGAACTCGCGGACCGTCCGGCCGCGCGAGATCCGGGCGATGAAGGTGCCGACGAACGGCGCCCAGGACAGCCACCACGCCCAGTAGAAGATCGTCCACGCGCCCAGCCAGTCGCGGTCGGTGAAGGCGCCGGTGCGGCTCGCCATCGGCAGCAGCTGGTGGAGGTAGCCGCCCACCGAGGCGGGGATCGTGTCCAGGACGTAGACGGTCGGGCCGAGCAGGAAGACGAAGAGCGCCAGGCAGGCGGCGAGCACGATGTTCAGCGTCGACAGCCACTTCACGCCCTTGTGCAGGCCGGAGAAGGCCGACAGGACGAAGGCCGCCGACAGCGAGGCGATGATGATCAGCTCGGTGGCCGTCGAGTCCTCGACGCCCAGGGTGAGGTTCAGCCCCTCGGCCACCTGGAGCGCGCCCAGGCCCAGGCTGGTCGCCGTGCCGAAGACGGTCGCGAAGACCGCGAGCAGGTCGATCGCCCTGCCCTGCCAGGACCTGGCCCGGCGCTCCCCGAGGAGCGGCACGAAGGCGCTGCTCAGCCGGTTGCCGCGGCCCTTGCGGAAGCCGGCGTACGCCAGCGCGAGCCCGGCGATGCCGTAGATCGCCCACGGGGTCAGCGTCCAGTGGAAGAAGGAGTACTCCATCGCGGTCCGGGCCGCCGCGCCCGTCCCCGCGGGGACGCCGCTGTCCGGCGGCGGGTCCAGGAAGTGCTGGAGCGGCTCCCCGACGCCGTAGAACATCAGGCCGATGCCCATGCCGGCGCTGAACATCATCGCGATCCACGCCAGGTTCGTGAACTCCGGCTCGGAGTCGTCCGCGCCCAGCCGGATCCGGCCGAAGCGGCTCAGCGCGAGCACCACGCACAGCACCAGGAACGTGTCGGCGGCGATCACGAACAGCCACGCGAAGTTGGACAGCACCCAGGAGAGGGCAGAGGAGGAGGCGCTGTCGAAGGATTCCTTGCCGAGCGCCGCCCAGCCGACGACCGCGACGACGGCCGCCACGCCGATGCCGATGACCTTCGCATCGGGGGCCTGCCGTTCCGGTACGTGATCCGGAGACGGTCGCTCGTTCATATCCGTGCTCATGTGAGCCCACTATGGTCGGACATTTGCTGTTATCCGGGGGTGGCACGCCGTCTGGCCGTACGGATAGGGTCGGCCCTGGCGCGACTGCCTGTTCGAAAGCAAGGGATGCAAGGTGACGGACGGAGCAGCAACTCAGGTCGCTCACGTGCTCGTGGCGGCCGACAAGTTCAAGGGCTCGCTCACGGCCGTACAGGTCGCGGAGCGGGTCACGGCGGGACTCCGGAAGGTCGTCCCCGACCTCTCGGTCGAGGCCCTGCCCGTCGCCGACGGCGGCGACGGCACGGTCGCGGCGGCCGTCGCGGCCGGCTTCGACCGGCACGAGGTGCGGGTCACGGGACCGGTCGGCGAGACGGTCACCGCCGCGTTCGCGCTGCGCGGCACCACCGCGGTCGTCGAGATGGCGGAGGCGTCCGGCCTCCAGCTCCTCCCCGCCGGTACGTTCGCCCCGCTGACCGCCACCACGTACGGCTCGGGCGAACTGCTGCGCGCCGCGCTCGACGCGGGCGCCACCACGATCGTCTTCGGCGTCGGCGGCAGCGCCACCACCGACGGCGGCGCCGGCATGCTCGCCGCGCTCGGCGCCCGCTTCCTCGACGCGGCCGGCGAGCCGGTCGGCCCCGGCGGCGCGGCCCTCGCGGACCTGGACTCCGCCGACCTCTCCGGACTCGACCCGCGCTTCGCCGGCGTCGAGTTCATCCTCGCCAGCGACGTCGACAACCCGCTGACCGGCCCCAAGGGCGCGCCCGCCGTCTACGGCCCGCAGAAGGGCGCCACGCCCGAGGACGTCGAGACCCTCGACGCGGCCCTCGCCCACTACGCGCTGGTCCTGGAGAAGGCGATCGGCCCGAAGGCCACCGAGCTGGCCGCCTCCCCCGGCGCGGGCGGCGCGGGCGGCATCGGCTACGGCGCCCTCCTCCTCGGCGCGGGCTTCCGCCCCGGCATCGAGCTGATGCTGGAGGTCCTCGGCTTCGCCCCCGCCCTGGAGCGCGCCACCCTCGTCATCACCGGCGAGGGCTCCCTCGACGAGCAGACCCTCCACGGCAAGGCCCCCGCGGGCGTCGCCGCCGCCGCGCGTGCGGCCGGCAAGGAGGTCGTCGCCGTCTGCGGCCGCCTCGCCCTCCCCCCGGAGACCCTCGGCGCCGCCGGCATCCGCCGCGCCTACCCCCTCTCCGCCCTGGAGCCGGACCCGGCCAAGTCCATCCCGAACGCCGGCCCCCTCCTGGAAGAGGTCGCCTCCCACATCGCCCGGGACTTCCTGGCATAGCGGGTACGGGCCGGGCGTCCCCTGGCGCCCGGCCTCCGCGGCCGTCAGCCCGCGTCGACCGTCCGGCCCGGCGCGCCGGTCGACGGGTTCAGCGTGATCCGCGTCGTACCGTCGCCGCCGGTGACCAGGAGGGCGTCCGGGCCGTCCCAGGCGACCGCGACGAAGCCCGACCGCTCGCCGAACGTGGCCACCGGATGGCTCCGGGCGGTGAGACCCGAGCCGGAGACCACCGTCACCCGCCACAGCGGGTCGATGAGCGCGGCGCCCGTCTCCACCGTCACGTACCGCTCCGCGCCGCCCGGCGCGGCCCAGCGCTCCGACTCCTCCCAGCCGGGGGACAGGAAGTCGCCGAGGACCACCCGCACGAACACGAGCAGGACGGCCGCCGCCGCGCACACGGCGACCAGCCCCTCACGCGCCCACCCCCGCCTGCCCGCCGACCGGACGCCCACCCCGCACAGCACCGCCGCGGCGAACCAGTACGGCCAGGGCGCCCCGAACACGGTCAGCAGAACCACCAGCCGCGTCGACTCCGCCACCAGGGACCCCAGCGCCTGGACCACCGGAGCAAGCAGCCCCACGGCGATCAGCGCCTTCCCCGGAGTCGTCCGCCGTGGTGTCCTACGCGTGTTCGTCAGCATGGTCACGGGGGGATCCTGCCAGGTCACCCGGATGCGCGTACGTACTCGGCCGAGGTAGCCCCGTCGAAGCCGTAGAGGGTCGCCCGCCGGCCGGACTCGTCGGCGTACAGGCTTCTGGCGGCCGGGAACTCCAACTCGACCAGATTCGGCTCGTCGGGGATGCCCACCCTCCAGGTCCCCCTGCGTGGTGCCCCGACCTCCGACGGCGTCTCGGTGAGCTCGAACGTACGGTCCTCGCGCAGTGTCAGGCGCCCGTCGCCGCCTTCCTCGGTCCAGACACCGACGACGTCAGCGGCCTCCAGGTAGCGCGGACCGCCGGTGGCGACGGTGTACAGCGTTCCCAGCACGGCCAGCACGAACACGGCGAGGACGATCGACGGCACCACCACCACCCAGGCGGGCACGGGCGTCTTCCCTGACCCGGGCGGTTCCGGCGGGGCCGTGGACAGCGAAGGCTCGGACGTCATGCCTCACCCTGACGCGGTCAGCCGGAAGGCGTCCAGTGCCAAGGTCATCTCCGTGAGGTCCCGCGGCCGGGACAGCGAGCGGGACGTCAGCTGCTCCAGTCGGCGCAGCCGGTTGAAGACCGTGTTGCGGTGGCAGTAGAGCCGGCCCGCCGCCCGCCCCGCCGAACCCTCGCACTCCAGCCACGCGTCCAGGGTCTCCAGGAGCACCGCCCGGTCCGCCGGGTCCAGTTCGAGGAGCCCGCCGAGGACGTCCGTGACCAGGAGCTCCGCCAGGTCCGGCTGGCCCACGATCAGCGCCCCGGCCATCCGGCGGTCCAGCCGGACCACCTGACGGCTGCCGGACGGGCAGGTGCGCAGGGCCAGTTCGGCGAGCCTGCGGGCCCGGCCCAGCTCGGTGAGGCCCGTCACCACCGGGCTGATCCCGCCCGGACCCGGGGCCCGCCCGTCGAGGAGCTCCGCCAGCGCGTCCAGGCTCGTACCGTCGGCCAGCGCCACCACCCCGACCTCGCAGTCGGCCCGCATCCGCCACAGGAACCGCAGCCCCTCCGCCCGCACCTGGCGGTGGAAGGGCTCGCGCTCCTCCCGCCGGTCGGGCCGCAGCACCACCACCGCGTACCGCCCCTGCTCCGGCAGGTCCAGGCCCGCCGCCGCCCGCGCCACCAGCTCCGGTCCCCGCTGGCCCTGCAACAGGGCGTCCAGCAGCGCCTGGAGCTGCTCGTCCGTCCGCCGCCGCAGCTCCGCCTCCGTCGCCCGGTACGCCTCCGAGGCCCGGTCCGCCTGCGCGTCCACCGCCGACCACACCGTCGTCGCCGACTGCATCAGCGCCGCGAGCTGGACCGCGTCCGGGCCCGCGCCCTCGATCAGCGCGTCCCACACCAGGTGCCCCGCGTGCCGGTACGCGTGCACCACCAGCTCCAGCGGCATGCCCTGCTCGGCCCGCCGCCGGCCCATCAGCTCCGCGTGCTCCAGGTCCCGCCGGGGGGAGTGCCGCGGCGCCGAGATCATCTCGATGCCGATCCGGATCGCCTCGTGCGCCTCCTGCCAGTGCTGGTCGTAAGGCACGATCCGCCCGTAGGCGGGCTCGTACGCGTGGAGTTCCGTCAGATGCTCGTCCACCAGCTCCGGCACCCGCTCCAGAAGCGTCGTGCACGCGCGGGCGAGCACCTTCCAGTCGTCACCGGTCCGCCGTCTGCGCCGTCCCATGCCAGGGAGCATCCACCGCCCCGCCCCCGACGGCAACGCCCTGACGCGCAGCGTTGTGCGCATGCACAGCCCTCCGGCGGCCCCGCTGGTCACCGGCAGCGTTTGTGCCGCCGGGCGTGGACGAGCGGTCCGGCGCGGTGCTGGGGTGAGCGCCACCGAACGGCCGAGTAACAACGGCGGCCGGGAAAAGGGGAGTCATGGGAGGTACCGCACCCGCCCTGACGGTGACGGATCTGACGGCGGGATACGGACCGGTGCACGCGCTGCGGCGCGTGTCCCTGACCGTGCCCGCGGGGGCCGTCGTCACCGTCCTCGGCGGCAACGGCGCCGGCAAGTCCACACTGCTGCGGGCGGTCTCGCGCACGCTGCGCTTCCACGGCGGGGCCGTGGTCTCCGGCACGGTCACCGCGGCCGGCCTGCCGCTCGACGGCCTGCCGCCCGACCGGGTCGTGGCCGCCGGCGTCTGCCAGGTCCCCGAGGGCCGGCAGGTCTTCGCCCGCATGTCCGTCGAGGACAACCTGCGGGCCGGCGGACTCGCCCGGCGCGGCGACCGCACCGCGAAGGCCGCCGCGCTGCGCCGGGTCCACGAGCTGTTCCCCGTCCTCGCCGAGCGGTCCCGGCAGCCCGCCGGACTGCTCTCCGGCGGAGAGCAGCAGATGCTCGCCGTCGGCCGCGCCCTGATGGCCGCCCCGGAACTGCTGCTCCTCGACGAACCCTCGCTCGGCCTAGCCCCGCTGATGGCCGCCCGCATCGCGGACGCGGTCCGCGAGATCAACGCCCAGGGCACGGCGGTGCTGCTGGTCGAGCAGAACGCGGCGCTCGCGCTGAAGCTCGCCTCCCACGCGTACGTCCTGGAGGTCGGCGAGGTCACCCTCTCCGGCCCCGCCGCCGAACTCGCCGCCTCGGACGAGGTCCGCCGCCGCTACCTGGGCGTCGTGGACGCCGAGGCGGCGGCGGACGCCGCCCGCGCCGAGGCCACCCACCCCGTCCTGCCCCGCTGGGACGAAGAGGCCCGGGTCCCCGCCCGCGGCCCCCGCCGCAAGGAGACACCCCGATGACCACCCCGGACGGGCCGGCCGTGCCCGCCCCGCGCACCCCCGCGCCCGGCGCCGCACCGGCCCGCGACGACGTCCCCGCCCTCACCGTCACCGGCCTCACCGTCCGCTTCGCCGGACTCACCGCCCTCGACGGCGTCGACTTCACCGTCCGCCCCGGCACCGTGCACGCCCTCATCGGGCCCAACGGCGCCGGCAAGTCCACCTGCTTCAACGTGCTCTCCGGGGTGTACCGGGCCACCTCCGGCTCCGTACGCCTCGGAGAGCACGAGCTGACCGACCTGCCCCCGCACCGGATCGCCGGCCTCGGCGTGGGCCGGATCTTCCAGAACCTGGCGCTGCCGCCGCGCGCCACCGTCGAGGACAGCCTGATGCTCGGCCGCCACCGGCTCACCCGCACCGGCTTCCTCGCCGCCGGGCTCCGGCTGCCGTCCGCCGCCCGCGAGGAGGCCCGCCACCGGGCCCGCGTCCGGGAGATCGCCGGTTTCGTCGGCCTCGGCGACCAGCTCGCGAAACCCGCGGGCTCCCTTCCGTACGGACAGCAGAAGCTCGCCGAACTGGCCCGCGCCCTCTGCATGGAGCCCACCCTGCTCCTCCTCGACGAACCGGTCGCCGGCATGACCGCCGACGAACGGCTCCGCACCGCCGCCGTCATCGCCGGCGTCCGCGACGGCCTCGGCATCTCCGTGCTCCTCGTCGAGCACGACATGGGCCTGGTGATGCGGCTCGCCGACTCCGTCACCGTCCTCGAATTCGGCCGCCGGATCGCCGACGGCAGCCCCGCCGACGTACAGAACGACCCGGCGGTCGTCCGCGCCTACCTCGGAGAGGAGACCGCCGCGTGAGCACCTTCGCCGAGTTCCTCATCAACGGGCTCTCCCTGGGCTCCGTCTACGCCCTCATCGCCCTCGGCTTCGTCGTCATCTTCCGCGCCACGGAGGTCGTCAACTTCGCCCACGCCTCCCTGCTCCTCGCCGGCGGCTACCTCGTCGCCGTCCTCCACGAACCGCTCGGCTTCTGGCCCGCCCTCGCCGCCGGGGTCGCGGGCGCGGCCGTCGTCGGCGCCGCCGTCGAGTTCCTCGTCATGCGCCGCCACCGGGGAGGCGACCACAGCGTCCTCGCCATCGTCACCATCGGCGTCGACATCCTCCTGGCCACCGAGCTGACCCGCCGGATCGGCACCGACATCCTCGCCCTCGGCGACCCGTGGGGCGACGCCGTCGTCACCCTCGGCCCGGTGACGATCGCGGAGACCCGGATCGCCGCCCTGCTCGCCGCCGCCCTCCTGATCACCGCCTTCCTGCTCGCCTTCCGGCACACCTCCTGGGGCGTCGCCATGCGGGCCGCCGCCGAGAGCCAGGAGACCGCCGCGCTGATGGGCGTCCGGCTCGGCCGGGTCTCGCTCGGCGCCTGGGCGGTCGCCGGTGCCCTGGCCGCGGTCGCCGCGCTCTTCCTCACCGTCTTCCCCACCCCGGGCCTGGAGCGCGGCACCTCGCTCGCCGCCCTCAAGGCCTTCCCCGCCGCGATCCTCGGCGGCCTCGACTCCACCACCGGCGCGCTCGCCGGCGGACTGATCGTCGGCGTCACCGAGTCCCTCGCCACCGGCTACCAGTCCGACCTCGCCTTCCTCGGCCGGGGGATCGGCGACCTCGCCCCCTACCTGGTGATGGTCGCGGTGCTGCTGATCCGCCCGGCCGGCCTCTTCGGCACCAAGGAGCTCGCCCGTGTCTGAGCGCCGCAGGATCCCCGCGCGGGCGTACGGCTACGCCGCCGCCGGTCTCGTGCTCCTCGCCCTCCCCTTCTACCTGGAGCGGTTCTGGCTCCAGGCCGGGCTCTTCGCCATGGCCGCCGCCCTCGGCGCCGTCGGCATCAACCTGCTCACCGGCGCCACCGGCCAGCTCTCCATGGGCCACGCCTTCTTCCTCGCCGTCGGCGCCTACGGCTACTGCGCGCTGGCCGGCGACGGCACCGACGGGCTCGCCGGCCTCGGCCTGCCCGGCTGGCTCGCCGCCGTCCTCGCCGTCGGCCTCGCGGGCCTCGCGGGCGGGGCGTTCAGCCCCATCGCGGGCCGGCTGCACGGCGCGTACCTCGGCATCGCCACCCTCGCGCTGATCTTCATCGGCCAGCACGTCCTCTTCAACGCCCACGGCCTCACCGGCGGCTACAACGGCCGCGCCGTGCCGCCGCTGAACCTCTTCGGCCTCACCTTCGACGACACCGAACTCCTCGTCGCCCAGGTGCCGTTCGGCGCCGTCGAGAAGCTCTGGTACCTGGGCCTGGCCCTGCTCCTCGCCGGGGTGCTGTTCGCCCGCGGCGTGCTCAAGGGCCGGCCCGGGCGCGCCATGAACGCCATCCGCGACCACCGGATCGCCGCCGGCGTCCTGGGCATCCCGGTCGCCCGGCACCGCGCCGCCGTCTTCGTCCTCTCCTCCATGTACGCGGGCCTCGCCGGCGTGCTGCTCGCCCTGGTCTTCCAGCGGACCGTGCCCGAGTACTTCGGCATGGCGCTCTCCCTGGAGTACCTGGCGATGATCGTCATCGGCGGGCTCGGCTCCGTCGCCGGGGCGGTCGCGGGCGGGGTCTTCGTCGCCCTGCTCCCGCAGCTCCTGAACCGGTACGCCGAAGCCCTGCCGCTGGTCTCCGCCCCCGGCACCGGCGGCATCGCCCCCGGCGAGGCCGCCCGCTACCTCTACGGCGCCGCCGTCGTCGGCACCGTCCTCTTCCTGCCCGGCGGCCTCGTGAGGCTCGTCGCGCGAACCCCGATCCACCGACCCTCAGGGGAGACTCGATGAACCACAGACGACAGGCCGTGCGGGGCCTCGCCGCGGCGCTCGCGACACTGGTCGCGCTCACCGCCGCCGGATGCAGCTCCAAGGCGAAGTCCGGTGACGCCGAGGCGACCGGCGCGGGCGGGGTGAAGATGGGCGAGGGCGTCACCGACACCACCATCACGCTCGGCGCGCTCACCGACATGACCGGCGTCTACGCCACCCTCGGCAAGAGCGTCACCCAGGCCCAGCAGCTGTGGGTGAAGCAGACCAACGCCGCGGGCGGCATCTGCGACCGCAAGCTGGAGCTGACCGTCCGCGACCACGGCTACGACCCGCAGAAGGCGCTCGCCGCCTACACGGAGCTGGAGCCCAAGGTCGTCGGCTACGCCCAGTTCATCGGTTCCCCGTTCGTCGCCGCCGTCAAGCAGCGCGTCGACGGCCAGGACAAGGGCCTGGTCATGCCCCAGGCCTGGTCGGCCTCCCTCCTCGGCTCCCCGTACATCCGCGTCCTCGGCGCCACCTACGACGTCGAGACGATCAACGCGGTCGACTTCCTCGTCACGGAGAAGGGCCTGAAGAAGGGCGACAAGCTCGGCCACGTCTACTTCGAGGGCGACTACGGCGAGAACGCCCTCAAGGGCTCGAAGTACGCCGCCGAGCAGGCCGGCCTGACCGTCGTCGAGCAGAAGATCAAGCCGACCGACAACGACATGTCCGCGCAGGTCGCCGCGCTCAAGCAGGCCGGCGTGAAGGCGGTCCTGGTCAGCGCCGGCCCGCGCCAGGCCGCCTCCCTGGTGGGCGTCGCCGCCGCGACCGGCCTGCGGGTCCCGGTCGTCGGCAACAACTCCGCCTTCGCCCCCCAGCTCCTCGGCACCCAGGCGGGCCCGGCCCTGGAGAAGATGTACTGGTTCGCCTCCCCGAGCCTCCCCATCGGCGCCGACACCCCCGTCGCGAAGAAGCTCGCCGCCGACTACGCGGCCGCCTATCCCGAGGACGGCCTCGACAACGGCGTCGTGGCCGGCTGGACCGCCGCGACCGCCTTCGGCGAGATCCTGAGGAAGGCGTGCGAGAAGGGCGACCTCACCCGCGAGGGCGTCAGCAAGGCGCTCCTCATCCTCAACGCCCACGACCCCGGCTTCGGCATGACCCACGACTTCACCGACCCGAAGTCGCCCTCCTCCCGCCAGTCCGTCATCGTCCAGCCCGACAAGAAGGCCGCCGGTGGCATGCGCACGGTCCGGCAGCCCTTCGTCTCCGAGGCGGCGAAGACCTACACCCCCTGACGGTCCCTCCGGCCGGTCCCGTGTCCCCGCGGGAAGAGGACGGAACCTGTCCTCCTCCCGTGGGAACGTGACGCCATGACCGTCCTCACCACCCGCGCCCTGGGCCGCGCCACCCTCGCCCGCCAGCTCCTGCTCGACCGCACCGCCGCCCCGGCCGCCGAGGTCGTCACGCACCTCTGCGGCCTGCAGGCGCAGGAACCGCAGGAACCGTTCACCGGGCTCTGGTCGCGGATGCGGGACTTCCGCCCGCGGGAGCTGGACGGCCTCCTCACCGCGCGCGAGGTCGTCCGCCTCCCCCTGATGCGCCGCACCCTCCACCTCGTCACCGCCGACGACGCCCTGGCCTGGCGCGCCCGCCACGACGCCATGCTCCGCCAGAAGGTCCTCACCACCTACCGGACCGAACTGGCCGGAGTCGACCCCGACGAGCTGGCCGCCGCCGGCCGCGCCGTGATGGCCGACGGCGAGCCCCGCACCACGGCCGAACTCGTCGAGGCGGTCTCCCGCCGCCGCCCCGGGCCCCCGGGCCGGGCCTTCGGCGAGCTCCTCGTCGCCGCCGTGGTCCCGACGGTCCAGCTGCCCCCGCGCGGCCTGTGGGGCTCCCGTGCCGGCGTGCGCCACGCCACCCTCGACGGCTGGCTCGGCCGCCCGGTCCCGCCCCTCCCCGACGACCCCGCCGACCCCGTCGGGCAGGACCTCGTACGCCGCTACCTCGCCGCCCACGGCCCCGCCGCCTCCGCCGACCTGCGCGCCTGGTGCGGCCTCGCCGGGCTGCCCGCCGCCGTCAGGGCCGTCCGGGACGAGCTCGTCTCCTTCCGCGACGAGCGGGGCCGCGAACTCCTCGACCTGCCCGACGCGCCCCGCCCGGACCCGGACACCCCCGCCCCCGTCCGCTTCCTGCCCGCCTTCGACAACGCGATCCTCGGCTACCGGGACCGGAGCCGGATCATCGACGACGCCCACCGCCTGCTCTCCGTGGCCGGCGAGCGGGTCGCCCTGGTCGACGGCCGGGTCTCCGCCACCTGGACCCTGCGCGAGGGAGCCCTCCTCGTCACCCCGCTCCGGCCCCTCTCCCGGGCCGAGCGGACCGCCGTGACGGAGGAGGGCGCCGCGCTCGCCGCGTTCCTCACCGGCGGGGCCGACGGCGCCGTCACCTCGCCGAAACCTGCCGATGTGATCCTCGGGCCATGAACGTGACGATCGAGGAGAACGCCGCCCACCCCCGCCTGCCCGCCCTGCTCACCGCCTACCACCTCGCCACCGAGGCCGAGAAGGGCGCCGCAGTGTCCGGTCCGGCCGACCTGCCGGCCGCGCGCCGCGCCGAGGCCGAGGACCCCGTCGCCGCCTTCGCCGCCGACACGGTCCTGCTCGCGCGGGCCGGGGCGACGGGCGAGGCGCTCGGCTGCCTGGTCCTGAAGGCCGGGGCCGTACCGGAGATCAAGCGGGTCTGGGTCGAGCCCGGGGCCCGCGGGCAGGGGCTGGCCGGCGCGCTGATGGGGGAGGCGCTGCGCCGGGCCGCCGCGGCGGGCGCCCCCGCCGTACGGCTCACGGTCTGGGAGTGGCGCGCGGGGCCCCTCGCCCTCTACCGCAAGCTCGGCTTCGCGCCCGCCGACCCGTGGGACGACCGCCCGGGCCTGCTCTGCCTGGAGAAGCGGCTCGCCCCCGGCGACCGCGTCGAGCTCCTCGCCCCCGAGGCCGTACGCGCCCGTGCCGCCGCTCTCGGCGCGCTCCTGGTGGACGCCGTGGACGGCGGCGCCTCCGTGGGCTTCCCGGCGCCCGTGGAGCCCGCCGAGGCGACCGCCTGGTGGGCCGGGACCGCGGGCACCCGGGACGTGTGGGCGGCCTTCGGGCCGGACGGGGCCGTCACCGGCGCCGTCACCCTCCTGCGTACCGCCACCGCCAACGGCCGGCACCGCGGCGAGATAGCCCGGCTCCTCGTCCACCGCTCGGCCCGCGGCCGGGGGACGGGGCGCCGCCTCCTGGCCGCCGCCGAGGCCCACGCGGCCGCCACCGGCCTCACCCTGCTCGTCCTGGACACCCAGACCGACAGCCCCGCCGAGCGGCTGTACCGGGGCGCCGGGTGGACGCCGGCCGGCACGATCCCCGCGTACGCCGCCGACCCGGCCGGGGTCCTGCGGCCCACCACCCTCTACTACAAGCTCCTGGCGTGACGACATGACGAAGGGCCCGGAAGCGCATCGCTTCCGGGCCCTTCGTCATGTCGTCCGGCGGGGGGTCAGCGCAGCTGCGCCGCCTCCGCCTGCCGTGCCTCCCGGCTCTCCCGCCGGTTGCCGCGGAAGGTGTTCACCCGGCGGGCCGTCGCGAAGAGGGGGATCACGGCGCCCAGCACGACCTGGAGGGCGCACCCGGTCTGGAGCAGGAACTGCCCGCCGGGGGCGTCGAACGCCCAGGCGGCCAGCATGGCCATCGCGCCGACGATCCAGCTGAGCATCGCCGCCGCGAGGACGCCCCGCGGCTTCGGGTACTCGACCCGGCTCACCATCAGCCACGCCGTGCCGATGATCGCCAGCAGCGTCGGGACGAACGGCAGCTCGAGCAGGATGATCGAGACCACCGTCAGCGCGCCGAAGGGGCTCGGCATGCCCTGGAACATGCCGTCCTTCATCGTCACGCAGGAGAACCGCGCGAGCCGCAGCACCACCGCGAGCAGCACCACGATCGCGGCGACCGCCGAGACCTTCTGCTGCGCGTCGTCCGCGACCATGCCGTAGACGAGCACGAAGTAGGCCGGGGCCAGACCGAAGCTGATCAGGTCCGACAGGTTGTCGAGCTCGGCGCCCATCGGCGAGCTGCGGAGCTTGCGCGCCACGATGCCGTCGAAGAGGTCGAAGATCGCCGCGCACAGCATCAGTATCACGGCGGTGGCGGCGCTGTTGCGCGCCATGCCCGTCTCCGTGCTGCCGGTGAGGTGCGGGATGAGGATGCCCGTGGTGGTGAAGTACACCGCCATGAATCCACACGTGGCGTTGCCGAGCGTGAGGGCGTCCGCTATGGACAGCCTCAGCGACAGCGGCATCTCCTCCGCCGCTTCGGCCGCCTCCGCCTCGGCGTCGGCGGCCCAGTCGGCGGCGCGTGTGTCGGGATCAATCACGGTCAATGCGAGTCACCCCCGCGGTCGTGACCTGTCCGACCTCGACGGCGACCTCGACACCCTCCGGGAGGTAGATGTCGACCCGCGAGCCGAAGCGGATCAGGCCGATCCGGTCACCCTGCTCGACCTTCGTCCCCTGCGGGATGTACGGCACGATGCGCCGCGCCACGGCACCCGCGATCTGGACCATCTCGATGTCACCGAGTTCGGTGTCGAAGTGCCAGACGACGCGCTCGTTGTTCTCGGACTCCTTGTTGAAGGCCGGGACGAAGCCGCCGGGGACGTGCTCCACCGAGGTCACCGTGCCGGCCAGCGGCGCACGGTTGACGTGCACGTTCAGCGGGCTCATGAAGATGGCGACCCGGGTGCGCCCGTCCTTCCACGGCATGATGCTCTGCACCACGCCGTCGGCGGGGGAGATGACCCGGCCCCGAGCGATCTCGCGCTCGGGGTCGCGGAAGAACCACAGCATGCCGGCCGCGAGCGCGGTGGTCGGCACGGCGATGGCCCGGGCGCGCTTCGAGCGGCCCGAGCGCGCGAGGCTGAGGGCCGCCGTGGCGACGGTCGGCAGAAGCCACGGCGATGCTCCGCGTGCGATGCGTGCGCCCTTGAGGCTGTCGCGGTGTGCAGAGTTTGGGCTGTGGGGCATGGATGACCTTCGTAGCGGATGATGCCGCGCTGGCAACGGGGGACGGCGGCTTTCCGGCGATGCTATCGGTTGCGGGGCGCAACTGGGCAAGCCAGGAACCGAGTCGACGGCCGGAAGACGAACACGGGGTGTGATCTTCTTCGCGGCCGAATCGACTCAAAACCGACAATCAGCCCTGGAAGCGGTACTCCTCCAGGAGGCGGCGGCCAATGATCATTTTCTGGATCTCGGCGGTACCTTCACCGATGAGCAGCATCGGCGCCTCGCGGTAGAGACGCTCGATCTCGTACTCCTTCGAGAACCCGTAGCCGCCGTGAATGCGGAAGGCATCCTCCACGACCTCCTTGCAGTATTCGGAGGCGAGGTACTTCGCCATCCCCGCTTCGAGGTCGTTTCGTTCCCCGGAGTCCTTTTTGCGTGCTGCGTTCACCATCATCGCATGGGCGGCCTCGACCTTGGTAGCCATTTCGGCCAGCTTGAACTGGATGGCCTGGTGCTGGGCGATCGGCTTTCCGAAAGTGTGACGCTGCTGGGCATACTGGACGCCGAGTTCGAAAGCACGCTGCGCGACGCCGCAACCACGGGCCGCCACGTTCACGCGGCCGACCTCGACGCCGTCCATCATTTGGTAAAACCCTCGGCCGGTGACCCCGCCGAGCACCCGATCGGCCGGAATCCGCAGGCCGTCCATGATGAGCTCGGTGGTGTCGACCCCCTTGTAACCCATCTTGTCGATCTTGCCGGGGATGGTGAGGCCCGGACGGACCTCGCCGAAGCCCGGCTCCTTCTCGACGAGGAAGGTCGTCATCGACTTGTGGGGCGCGGTGCCCTCGGGGTGGCCTTCGTCACTCCGGACGAGAACGGCGACCAGCGTGGAGGTGCCGCCGTTGGTCAGCCACATCTTCTGGCCGTTGAGGACGTACGCGTCGCCGTCCTTCACCGCCTTCGACGTGATGGCCGACACGTCCGAGCCGAGGCCCGGCTCGGACATCGAGAACGCGCCGCGCGTCTCGCCGGCCGCCATCCGCGGAAGGAAGTACTCCTTCTGCTCCTGCGTGCCGTGCTGCTTCAGCATGTACGCGACGATGAAGTGGGTGTTGATGATGCCGGAGACCGACATCCAGCCGCGCGCGATCTCCTCCACGCAGAGCGCGTAGGTGAGCAGCGACTCGCCCAGGCCCCCGTACTCCTCGGGGATCATCAGGCCGAAGACGCCGAGCTCCTTGAGCCCGTCCACGATCTGCTGGGGGTACTCGTCGCGGTGCTCCAGCTCGGTCGCGACCGGGATGATCTCCTTGTCGACGAAGTCCCGCACGGTGGCGAGGATCTCCTGCTGGACATCGGTCAGACCGTGGGTCTGGGCGAGACGCGCCATGGCTTACTTCTCCGGCTTCTTGGAGGGCTCGATGAGCTCGGGGCGGCCCGGCTGCTCGCCGCCGCGCGCCTCGATGTACTCGGCGGTGGGGACCATGACCTTGCGGCGGAAGACGCAGACGAGCGTGCCGTCCTGCTTGTAGCCCTTGGTCTCGACGTACACGATCCCGCGGTCCGTCTTCGACTTCGACGGCGTCTTGTCCAGGACGGTCGTCTCGCCGTAGATCGTGTCGCCGTGGAAGGTCGGCGCCACGTGCCGCAGCGACTCGATCTCCAGGTTGGCGATGGCCTTGCCGGAGACGTCCGGCACGGACATGCCGAGCAGCAGCGAGTAGATGTAGTTCCCGACCACCACGTTCCGCTTGAAGTCGGTCGTGTTCTCCGCGTAGTTCACGTCCATGTGCAGCGGGTGGTGGTTCATGGTGAGCAGGCAGAAGAGGTGGTCGTCGTACTCCGTGACCGTCTTCCCGGGCCAGTGCTTGTAGACGGCACCGACCTCGAACTCCTCGTAGGTACGTCCGAACTGCATGGGGTCAGGCCTCCGGGATCTCGAACTTCGACGTGCGCTGCATGCCGGCGGCACGGCCCTTGCCGGAGATGACCAGGGCCATCTTGCGGGAGGCCTCGTCGATCATCTCGTCGCCGAGCATCGCGGAGCCCTTCTTCCCGCCGGCCTCGGACGTGTAGTAGTCGTACGCGTCGAGGATCAGCTCGGCGTGGTCGTAGTCCTCCTGCGACGGCGAGAAGATCTCGTTCGCGGCGGCGACCTGGTCCGGGTGGAGCACCCACTTGCCGTCGAAGCCCAGGGCGGCGGCGCGCTGCGCGACCGCGCGGTACCCCTCCTGGTTGCGGATCTGGAGGTAGGGGCCGTCGATCGCCTGGAGGTTGTTGGCGCGGGCGGCCATCAGGATGCTCATCAGGATGTGGTGGTACGCGTCCGCCGGGTAGCCGGGCGGCTGCTCGCCGACGACCAGGGACTTCATGTTGATGGAGGCCATGAAGTCGGCCGGGCCGAAGATGATCGTCTCCACGCGCTGCGAGGCCTGCGCGATGGCGTTGACGTTGGTCAGGCCCTGGGCGTTCTCGATCTGCGCCTCGATGCCGATCTTGCCGACCTCGAAGCCCATCGTCTTCTCGATCTGGGTGAGCAGCAGGTCGAGCGCCACGATCTGCTGGGCGTCCTGGACCTTCGGCAGCATGATGCAGTCGAGGTTCTGGCCGGCGCCCTCGACGACGGTGACGACGTCGCGGTACGTCCAGTGGGTCGTCCAGTCGTTGACGCGGACCACGCGGGTCTTGCCGGTCCAGTCGCCCTCGTTCAGGAACTTCACGATGGTGTGGCGGGCCTCGGGCTTGGCCAGCGGCGCGCAGGCGTCCTCCAGGTCGAGGAAGACCTGGTCGGCCGCGAGGCCCTGGGCCTTCTCCAGGAAGCGCGGGTTGGAGCCGGGCACCGCGAGGCAGGAGCGGCGGGGACGCAACCGGTTCACGGGGCTGGTCATGCGGGGACCTCCGTACATTCAAGGGGGCTGAGCTTGTGAGCTTTCCGGATCTCGTCGACGATACGGCCGATGATCTCGGTGATACCGAAGTCCTTCGGGGTGAAGACGGCGGCCACGCCCGCGCGGCGTAGTTCCTCGCCGTCGGCGTTCGGGATGATGCCGCCGACGATGACCGGAATGTCGGTGGCGCCGGCGTCCTTGAGGCGGTCGAGGACGTCGGGGACCAGCTGGGCGTGCGAGCCGGAGAGGATCGACAGGCCCACCGCGTGCACGTCCTCCTCCAGGGCGGCGTCCACGATCTGCTCCGGGGTGAGCCGGATGCCCTGGTAGACCACCTCGAAGCCGGCGTCGCGGGCCCGGACGGCGATCTGCTCGGCGCCGTTGGAGTGCCCGTCGAGGCCCGGCTTGCCGACCAGGAAGCGCAGCTTGCCGATGCCCAGGTCCTCGGCGGTGCGGTCGACCTTGCGGCGGACCTCGGCCAGCGGGGAGCCGGTCTCGGCCGGCACGGCGACAGGGGCGGAGGAGACGCCGGTGGGGGCGCGGTACTCGCCGAAGACCTCGCGCAGCGCCCCGGCCCACTCGCCGGTGGTGACGCCGGCGCGGGCGCACTCCAGGGTGGCCTCCATCAGGTTCTCGGTGCCCCGCGCGGCCTCCTTGAGCTGCTCCAGGGCCTGCTGGGTGGTCGGGAAGACGAACGGGTCGCCGTTGCCCTGGCGGTCCGTGGACTCCTGCCGCTCGGCGCGCCAGCGGGAGACGGCGTCGACCACGCGGGCCTCGACGGCCGGGTCGACGGTCTGGATCGCCGTGTCGAGGTCCGCGGTGAGCGGGTTCGGCTCGGTCGACTGGAAGACGTTGACGCCGATGATCTTGTCCTCGCCGGACTCGATCCTGGCGCGCCGCTCGGCGTGCGAGGAGACCAGCTGGGCCTTGAGGTAGCCGGACTCGACGGCGGCCATCGCGCCGCCCATCTCCTGGATCCGGTCGATCTCGGCCAGGCACTCGGTGACGAGGGCGTCGACCTTGGCCTCGATCACGTGGGAGCCGGCGAAGATGTCCTCGTACTCCAGCAGGTCGGACTCGTGGGCGAGGACCTGCTGGATGCGGAGCGACCACTGCTGGTCCCACGGCCGGGGGAGGCCCAGGGCCTCGTTCCAGGCCGGGAGCTGGACGGCGCGGGCGCGGGCGTCCTTGGAGAGGGTGACGGCCAGCATCTCCAGGACGATCCGCTGGACGTTGTTCTCCGGCTGGGCCTCGGTGAGGCCGAGCGAGTTGACCTGGACGCCGTAGCGGAAGCGCCGCTGCTTGGCGTCCCGGATGCCGTACCGCTCCAGCGTGAGCTTGTCCCAGATGCGGCCGAAGGCGCGCATCTTGCACATCTCCTCGATGAAGCGGACGCCCGCGTTCACGAAGAAGGAGATGCGGGCGACGACCTCGCCGAACCGCTCCTCGGGCACCTGGCCCGAGGCGCGGACGGAGTCGAGGACCGCGATGGCGGTGGACATCGCGTACGAGATCTCCTGGACCGGAGTGGCCCCCGCCTCCTGCAGGTGGTAGCTGCAGATGTTGATCGGGTTCCACTTCGGGATGTTGTTGACCGTGTACGCGATCATGTCCGTCGTGAGGCGGAGCGAGGGGCCGGGCGGGAAGACGTGCGTCCCGCGCGACAGGTACTCCTTCACGATGTCGTTCTGGGTGGTGCCCTGGAGCTTGGTGATGTCCGCACCCTGCTCCTCGGCCGCCACCTGGTAGAGCGCCAGGAGCCACATCGCCGTGGCGTTGATGGTCATCGAGGTGTTCATCTGCTCCAGGGGGATGTCCTGGAACAGACGGCGCATGTCACCGAGGTGCGAGACGGGGACCCCGACCCGGCCGACCTCGCCGCGGGCGAGGACGTGGTCGGGGTCGTAGCCCGTCTGGGTCGGCAGGTCGAAGGCGACCGACAGACCGGTCTGCCCCTTGGCGAGGTTGCGCCGGTACAGCTCGTTGGACGCCTCGGCGGTCGAGTGACCGGCGTAGGTCCGCATGAGCCACGGCCGGTCCTTCTGGCGCTCAGTCATGTGCGGTCCCCGGGCTCAGATGTTGCGGAAGCGGTTGATGGCGTCGATGTGCTGGGCGCGCAGCTCCTCGTCGCGGACGCCGAGGCCCTCCCGGGGGGCGAGCGCGAGGACGCCGACCTTGCCCTGGTGGAGGTTGCGGTGGACGTCGTACGCCGCCTGGCCGGTCTCCTCCAGGGTGTACGTCTTGGAGAGCGTGGGGTGGATCTTGCCCTTGGCGATCAGGCGGTTGGCCTCCCACGCCTCGCGGTAGTTCGCGAAGTGCGAGCCGATGATCCGCTTCAGCGACATCCACAGGTAGCGGTTGTCGTACTGGTGCATGTAGCCCGAGGTGGAGGCGCAGGTGGTGATGGTGCCGCCCTTGCGGGTGACGTACACCGAGGCGCCGAAGGTCTCGCGGCCCGGGTGCTCGAAGACGATGTCGATGTCCTCGCCGCCGGTCAGCTCGCGGATCTTGGAGCCGAACCGCTTCCACTCGCGCGGGTCCTGGGTGTTCTCGTCCTTCCAGAACCTGTAGCCCTCGGCGTTGCGGTCGATGACCGCGTCGGCGCCCATGGCGCGGCAGATGTCGGCCTTCTCCGGGGAGGAGACGACGCAGATCGGGTTGGCGCCGCCGGCCAGCGCGAACTGGGTGGCGTAGGAGCCGAGGCCGCCGGAGGCGCCCCAGATGAGGACGTTGTCGCCCTGCTTCATGCCGGCGCCGTTGCGGGAGACCAGCTGGCGGTAGGCGGTGGAGTTGACCAGACCGGGCGCCGCCGCCTCCTCCCAGCTGAGGTGCTTCGGCTTGGGCATCAGCTGGTTCGACTTGACGAGCGCGACCTCGGCGAGGCCGCCGAAGTTGGTCTCGAAGCCCCAGATCCGCTGCTCGGGGTCGAGCATCGTGTCGTTGTGGCCGTCGGAGGACTCCAGCTCGACCGAGAGGCAGTGCGCGACGACCTCGTCGCCCGGCGTCCAGGCGTTGACGCCGGGGCCGGTGCGCAGCACGACGCCCGCGAGGTCGGAGCCGATGACGTGGTACGGCAGGTCGTGGCGCTTGGTCAGCTCGGAGAGCCGGCCGTAGCGCTCCAGGAAGCCGAAGGTCGAGACGGGCTCGAAGATCGAGGTCCAGACCGAGTTGTAGTTCACGGAGCTCGCCATGACGGCGACGAGCGCCTCGCCCGGGCCGAGCTCGGGGAGCGGGACCTGGTCGAGGTGGAGCGACTTGCGGGGGTCCTTGTCGCGGCTCTCGACGCCGGCGAACATCTCGGCCTCGTCCTTGTGGACGGTGACGGCCCGGTACGACTCGGGGAGCTTGATGTTCGCGAAGTCGGCGGACGTGGCGTCCTGCGACTGGATCGCGTCCAGGATTTCCTTCACGGTGTGCCTCCGGCGGAGGGCGTCCGGGAGCGGACGCCTGAGGGGTTCGTCGGGGAGTGCTGCTGCTGTGGAGGTGTGCCGTCGGTTCGGCGGGGTGGTGCTCTGGCGGCGCCGAGGTGGGGCGCGAGGGTGCCTGTGACGCAGGCGTCCGGGCGCACGGCCGGGAGGGCCGTGGGGACAGCCGGAGTACGGGTCTTCTCCGTGCTCCGGCCGCCCGGACAACATCAACGTATGGCACGCCGTGTCACGTGACAAGGCACTGCGTGCCAACAATTTCTCTCAGATGCGAAAAGGTGCTCACGGATGAGCGATGATCGATCGAATGCGCCCCTGAGCTGGGGGAATACGACGAGGGCCGCCCCCGGGAAACCGGGGGCGGCCCTCGTGTCGGACCTTCGAAGGTGCGGGAGAAGGGTGCCTCAGCCCTTCGTGAGTGCCTGCTGGATGGTCCGCATGACCTCGTCCAGCGGAGCGTCCGTACGGGCCACCGCGACGACCACGTCACCCGCGGCGGCGACCCGCGCGGCCGGCGTCTCCCGCGGCGGCTGGGCCTGCTGGGGGGAGGGGGCCGGACGGCCCGCGCCTATGCCCGTGCCGAAGGTCTCCCGCACGATCGCGAAGGCGTGGTCGAGCTGGCTCTCCACGTCGCCCTGGCCGCCCGCCCGCAGCCAGCGCCGCAGCACGTGGTTGTGGGCCGTCACCACCGCGGAGGCCGCCACCTCGGCGAGCAGCGGGTCGTCGTTGCCGTCGTGGTGGTCCCGCTCGTCGAAGTGGCCCAGGAGGTAGCGGGTGAAGAGCCGCTCGTAGCGGGCCACCGAGGCGATCTCGCGCTCCCGCAGCGTCGGCACCTCGCGGGTCAGCCGGTAGCGGGCCACGGAGATCGCGGGGGAGCCCGCGTACATCTTCATGACCTCCTTGATGCCCCGGCACACCGTGTCGAGCGGGTGCTCGTGCGGCGGGGCGGCGTTCAGGACCGCCTCCGCCCGCACCAGCGTGTCGTCGTGGTCCGGGAAGATCGCCTCCTCCTTGGACCGGAAGTGGCGGAAGAAGGTCCGCCGGGCCACCCCGGCCGCCGCCGCGATCTCGTCGACCGTGGTGGCCTCGTACCCCTTCGTCGCGAAGAGCTCCATCGCGGCGGCCGCCAGCTCCCGGCGCATCTTCAGCCGCTGCGCGGCGGCACGGGTCCCCGCCGCGCTCTCCTGAGCGTCGGGCGAAGAGGTGGCACGGGGTGTCTTCACGGCCTTGGGCATGTCCCGAACGTACTGCATCCGTGCAGGAAGACGCGCCTGCGGGGGCGGGCCGCCGAAGGGCTCCAGCAGCCCGCCCCACCCCCGTCCGGGATCGCCGGGCTCAGCGCCGGGCATATTCGCGGAAGCCGCGCCCCGTCTTGCGGCCCAGGCAGCCGGCCGCCACCAGGTGCTCCAGGAGCGGCGCCGGGGCCAGGCCCGGGTCGCGGAACTCGCGGTGCAGCACCTTCTCGATCGCCAGCGAGACGTCCAGGCCGACCACGTCGAGCAGCTCGAACGGCCCCATCGGGTAGCCGCCGCCCAGCTTCATCGCCGTGTCGACGTCGTCCAGCGTCGCGTAGTGCTCCTGGACCATCTTGACCGCGTTGTTCAGGTACGGGAACAGCAGCGCGTTGACGATGAAGCCGGCCCGGTCGCCGCAGTCCACGCCGTGCTTGCGGATCTTCGCGGTGACCTCGCGGACCGTGGCGTGCACGTCGTCGGCGGTCAGGACCGTCCGGACGATCTCGACCAGCTTCATCGCCGGCGCCGGGTTGAAGAAGTGCATGCCGATGACGTCCTGCGGGCGCGTGGTCGCCCTGGCACAGGCCACCACCGGCAGCGAGGAGGTCGTGGTGGCGAGCACCGCGCCCGGCTTGCAGATCTTGTCCAGACGGGCGAACAGCTCCTGCTTGATCCCCAGGTCCTCGGCGACCGCCTCGACCGCCAGGTCGACGTCGGCGAAGGCGTCCAGCGAACCGGCCGGCGTGATCCGGGCCAGCGTCTCGTCCCGGGCCTCGCCGGTCAGCCGGCCCTTGTCCACCGAGCGGGCCAGCGACTTGGCGATGTACGCCTTGGCCGCGTCCGCCTTCTCCTGCGAGCGGGCCGCGAGGACCACGTCGTAGCCGGCCTTGGCGAAGACCTCGGCGATGCCGGAGGCCATCGTGCCCGAGCCGGCCACGCCCACCGAGCGCACCTCGCGGCCCGCGCCGCCGGCGCCCGAGGCCGCCGGGGTCAGCGCGTCGTCGACCTTCTCGGCCGCGCCCGGCGCCGCGTAGGTGTAGAAGCCGCGGCCCGCCTTGCGGCCGGTGAGACCGGCCTCGGAGAGCTGCTTCAGGATCGGCGCGGGGGCGTGCAGCCGGTCGTGGGACGCCTGGTACATCGCGTCCAGGACGGTACGGGCGGTGTCGATGCCCACCAGGTCGAGCAGCTCCAGCGGGCCCATCGGCAGGCCGCAGCCCAGCTTCATGGCCGCGTCGATGTCCTCGCGGGAGGCGTAGCGGGCCTCGTACATGGCCGCGGCCTGGTTGAGGTAGCCGAAGAGCAGGCCGTCCGCGACGAAGCCCGCCCGGTCGCCGACCGCCACGGGCTCCTTGCCGAGGTCCTGGGCCAGCCGGGTGACCGCGTCCACGGCCCGCGGGTCGGTCAGCACCGAGGAGACCACCTCGACCAGCTTCATGGCCTGGACCGGCGCGAAGAAGTGCAGGCCGAGGACGCGCTCCGGGTGCGCCGAGTCGGCGGCGAGCCGGGTCACCGAGAGGGCGTTGGTGCCGGTGGCGAGGATGGCGTCGGGGCGGACGATGCCGTCCAGCGCCCGGAAGACCTCCTGCTTGGTCTCGTACGCCTCCGGGACCACCTCGATGACGAGGTCGGCCGCGGCGGCGGCCTGGAGGTCCGAGTAGACGCGGAAGCGCGCCAGCGCGTCCTGCCGCTCGTCCTCGGTGATGCGCTCACGGGCCACCGCGCGGGCGGTGGACGCCTCCAGGGCGGCGACGGCCCGGGCGGCCGCGGACTCGCTGACGTCGATGCCGACGACCTCGCGGCCGGCCCGGACGAGGACGTCGGCGATGCCGGTGCCCATGGTGCCGAGGCCGACGACGGCGATGGTGGAGAGAGGGGTGTCCATCAGGGGACTCCTGGGAGGAAGAGTGACGACTGAGGGCGGTGCGCGCGCGGAGAAAAGGGCGCGGGAATGCCGGGAACGCGGCCGGCCGTACGGAGACGGCGCCGCGGTGTACGGGGATGCGGCCCCGGTGCACACGGCGGCGAGGGCCTGGAGAGGGAAAAGGGGGACGAAGGCTCTGTCCCTGAGCCACGTCGAGAACTGCCGAACCGACCAGCGCCCACCGCGGCTGCGTCACCAGGCCGCGGCGGGAAGTGCGGGGGTTCCCCGCTCAGTTGAGATTAACCGGCCGGTAACGAGCGCGCCAGTCCTGGGAACTCGGGAAAATGTGATGTGCATCGCGGATAGCCTCGGATTCATGGAAATCGCCGAGGAAAACTCCGGGGCCGACTCCGAGGATCCCGAATTCTGCTCGATGATCGATCGATTGCGCGACGAGATCGAGAACGGAGGAGAAGTCGTTCCCGCCGCATTCGGAGAACTCGCCCGCACCACCGACCCCGAGGAACTCCACCGGCTGCTCACCGCCCCCGCGCAGCCGCTCTGGGCGCGCGAGATCGCCGCCTACCGGCTCGGCGTGACCGGCGACCCGCGCGCCTTCGAGGCCCTCGTTCTCCTCCTCAACCACCGGGACCCCGAGCGGTGCGTCACCGCCGCCCACGCCCTCGTGCGGCTCGGCGACCCGCGCACCGCCCGGGCCGCCGCCGCCCTCGCCACCAACGAACTCCGGGCCGCCTACGCCCTCCTGCCGGTCCGGCTCCTGGCCGACCTGCGCGCCCCCGAGTCCGTCCCGGCCCTCGTCGCCGTCCTGGAGCGACGGCTGGCGGCCGGGGACCCCCACTGGCGCGTCGGCCTCGCCTGCGTCGAGGGCCTCGGCGCCCTCGGCGACCCGCAGGCCCGGGACGTCCTGGAAGCAGCCCTCCCGCACCCCCGCCTCGGCCGCGCGGCCGAGCGCTCCCTGACCCTCCTCGCCGGCCCGGGCGCCTGACCGGCGGCACCGCGCACGGCGCCGCCGGTCAGCGCACGTGGCCGAGCAGCCCGTGGAGCGCGGTGCCGGCGCGCTGGACGCGGTCGGCCGCCTTCCCCCGGGCCTTCTCCCCGGCCCCGCTCCCCGCCTTCTTCCCGGCCTTCTCCTCCACCCCGCTCCCGGCCTTCTCCTCCACCCCGCTCCTGGTCTTCTTCCCGGCCTCCTCCGCCGCGGGCAGCGGCTCCGGCTCGGGGGCCGGGAGGGCGGCGCAGACCGCGTCGACCTCCGAGCCGCCCTCGGCCCGCGGCACCGTCCCGGTGGCGAGGTAGGTGCTCAGGTGCGCGTCGAGGCAGTCGTTCCCGGCGAGGGTCACGCCGTGGTTCCCGCCGCCCTGCTCGACGACCAGGCTGGAGCCGCGCAGCATCCGGTGCAGGGCGAGCCCGCCCTCGTAGGGGGTGGCGGCGTCGTCCGTGGCCTGGAGGACGAGGACCGGCGGCAGCTGGTCGTTGGAGACGTCCGGCGGGGTGAGCGGCTCCACCGGCCAGAACGCGCACGGCGCGTTGTACCAGGCGTTGTTCCAGGTGGAGAAGGGCGCCTTGGCGTGGACGCTCCAGCTGTCCTTCCGCCACACGTTCCAGTCCCGGGGCCAGGCGGCGTCCCGGCACTGCACGGCGGTGTAGACGGAGTAGCCGTTGTCGGCGGCGGAGTCGGCCTCGCCGAACCGCTCGTAGGCGGCCGTGAGCGGGGCCGGGTCGCCCTCGTTCACGTACGCGGAGAAGGCGCTCGCGAGCTTGGGCCAGTACCCGTCGTAGTAGCCGCCGGGCAGGAAGGTGTCCTCCAGCTCGCCCGGGCCGACCTTGCCGCCCGCCGGGGAGTCGCGCAGCTCCTCGCGCATCCGGTACCAGGCCGCCTCCACCGCCGCCGGGTCGGTGCCCAGCCGGTAGGCGGAGTCGTGCTTCGCCACCCAGGCCATGAAGTCCTTGTGCCGGGTGTCGAAGGCGTAGTCCTGCGCGATGTTGTCCTCGTACCAGACCCCGTGGGGGTTCACCACGGAGTCCAGCGCCATCCGCCGCACCCGCTCCGGGTACAGCCGGGCGTAGACGGCGCCCAGGTAGGTGCCGTACGAGTAGCCGAGGTAGTTGATCCGGTCGGCGCCGAGCGCCTTGCGGATCAGATCGAGGTCGCGGGCGGTGGAGACGGTGTCGATGTGGGGGAGGACGTCCGCGTGCTTCTTCCCGCAGGCGGCGGCGAAGGCCTGGGCGCGCTCCACGGCGGTCCGCTCGCCGTCGGCGCCGCGCGGCACCGAGTCGGGGCGCACGGGGTCGAAGTGGCCGGGCCGGCAGTCGAGCGCGGGCTCGCTCTTCCCGACGCCGCGCGGGTCGAAGCCGATCACGTCGTACTGGGCGGCGACCTTCGGCGGCAGCGAGGCGGCGACGTAGCCGGCCATGCCGCGGCCGCTGCCGCCCGGGCCGCCGGGATTGACCAGGAGCGGGCCCTGGGAGGTCTTCGCGGTGTGCGGGATCCGGGTCAGCGCGAGCGTGATGCTCCGGCCGGCCGGGTCGTCGTGGTCGAGCGGCACCCCGAGGGTGGCGCACTGGAGCCTCGGGTAGGCCTTGGTGCCGCAGTCGGCCCAGGCGAGCGGGGGGAGGGGGCGGGGGACCGGTTCACCGGTGCCCGCGGCGGACGCGGGCAGGACGGTGACCGTCCCGGCGACCAGCGCCCCAGCGGCGATCAGCATTCCTGCGCGGGTGGTCATGGAGCCTGGAGTGCCCCGCGGGGCGCGGGACACGACCCGTTCCCCCGGTAATCGACCCGAACGGAGGGGGTGATGACGGCGTGTCAGGTGACTCCCCGGCGTGTCGGCGGGCTCAGAGGAGGGTGAGCTGCTCCGCGTCGCCCGGCCGCGGGGCCGGGGACGGGCCGGAGGCGGGGCGCGGGATCCGGCGCGGGGCGCCCCGGTGGGCCGGGCCGATGCCGAACTCGGCGGCCAGCTCGTGGACCTGGCGGGTGATCCGGCGCTGGTACCAGGTCGGCGCGTAGGCCCCGCCGGCGTACAGCCGCTCGTAGCGGCCGACCAGCCGGGGGTGGTGGCGGGCGAGCCAGCTCGTGAACCACTCGCGGGCGCCGGGCCGCAGGTGGAGGACGAGCGGGGTGACGGAGACGGCGCCGGCCTCGGCGACCGCGCGGACGGTGGCGCGCAGCTGCTCGGGGGAGTCGCCGAGGAAGGGCACGACGGGCGCCATGAGGACCCCGCAGCCGATGCCGTGCTCGCCCAGGGTGCGGACCACGTCCAGGCGGCGGCGCGGGGAGGGCGTGCCGGGCTCGATCGTGCGCCACAGCTCCTCGTCGGTGAAGCCGACCGAGACGGAGACGCCGACCTCGGTGACCTCGGCGGCCTGGGTCAGCAGCTCCAGGTCGCGCAGGATCAGGGTGCCCTTGGTGAGGAGGGAGAAGGGGTTGGCCCGGTCGCGCAGCGCGGTGAGGATGCCGGGCATGAGGCGGTACCGGCCTTCGGCCCGCTGATAGCAGTCGACGTTGGTGCCCATGGCGATGTGGGCTCCCTGCCAGTGGCGGGAGGCGAGCTGGCGGGCGAGCAGCTCGGGGGCGTTGACCTTGACCACGATCTGGGTGTCGAAGCCGAGGCCGGTGTCGAGGTCGAGGTAGCCGTGGCTCTTGCGCGCGAAGCAGTAGACGCACGCGTGCGTGCAGCCTCGGTAGGGGTTGGCCGTCCACTCGAAGGGCATCCGGGAGGCGCCGGGGACCCGGTTGAGGAGGGAGCGGGCGCGGACCTCGTGGAAGGTGATGCCGCGGAACTCGGGCGTGTCGAAGGTGCGGGTGGTGACCGCGTCCGTGCCGAACAGGGCGGCGTCGGCGGGTGCGGACGGGGTTTCGCCCAGGTGGTCCCAGCGCATGGACGCCTCCTCGATCGACTTCGCTCGTACGTTCGACTCTCGCGGACTCCAGAATAGAACAGCTGTTCCCTTGATCGTCGCAACCCGGATTTCGCGCCCCGCGGGGCTCGTGGTTCGCTTGGCCCGCAGCCCCGGGACACCCCGGACCATCACGAGCTGGAGGAAATGCGATGGCGCAGGTCGAGGCCACGACGGAACGGATCGTCGCGGCGGACGCGGAGACCGTGTTCGACACGCTGGCCGACTACAGCGGAGCGCGCGCGAAGCTGCTGCCCGAGCACTTCAGCGAGTACGAGGTCCGCGAGGGCGGCGACGGCGAGGGCACCCTCGTCCACTGGAAGCTCCAGGCCACCAGCAAGCGCGTCCGCGACTGCCTGCTGGAGGTCACCGAGCCCACCGACGGGCAGCTCGTCGAGAAGGACCGCAACTCCTCCATGGTCACCACCTGGACCGTGACCCCGGCCGGCGAGGGCAAGTCCCGCGTCGTCGTCGCCACCGTCTGGAACGGCGCCGGCGGCATCGGCGGCTTCTTCGAGCGGACCTTCGCCCCCAAGGGCCTCGCCCGGATCTACGACGCCGTGCTCGCCAACCTGGCGGCCGAGACCGAGAAGTAACGCCCGGGGCGTTCACCGATTCGAGTGGATTCCCCGCCGTCCCCGTACCGGCGCCCGAAGTGCCCAGGGGGCGCGGGGAGTTCCGTAAACGCGCTGATGAGCGCCGCAAGTGCCCCCTTGCGCCCCGTCGTTCACCCTCGCGGGACCGCCCGTCGGCCGTCTTCCGCCCGCCCCGCCCGACTTGCTCCCGCTTCGCGCCCGATGCGAAGAATGGCCCGTCCCCGAGGTCGCTTCCGCGCCGGGGCGACGCCGTGACGAGGGGAGCCGTACGTGGGTGCGAGCACGCTGGTGAAAGAGGCCGGGGGAGCCGCCGCGCTCCCCGGGGAGGGCCTGCCCGCGGAGCCCCCTCCGCCCTCCCCGGCCGGGACCCCGCTCGACCCCCGCCGGGTCCGGCTCGTCTTCCTCGGCCTGATGCTCGCGCTGCTCCTCGCCGCGCTGGAGCAGATGATCGTCGCCACCGCCCTGCCGAAGATCGTCGGCGAACTCCAGGGCCTGGACCGGATGTCCTGGGCGATCACCGCCTACCTGCTGACCTCCACCATCGGCCTGCCCGTCTACGGCAAGCTCGGCGACCTCCTCGGCCGCAAGAGCGTCTTCCTCTTCGCCATCGTCGTCTTCGTCATCGGCTCCGGACTCGCCGGCTGGTCGCGGACGATGGACCAGCTCATCGCCTTCCGCGCCCTCCAGGGCGTCGGCGCGGGCGGCCTGATGATCGGCGTCCAGGCGATCATCGCCGACATCGTCCCGCCCCGCGAACGCGGCCGCTACATGGGCCTGATCGGCGCCGCCTTCGGCCTCGCCTCCGTCGCGGGACCGCTGCTCGGCGGCTTCTTCACCGACCACGTCTCCTGGCGCTGGTGCTTCTACTTCAACGTCCCCTTCGGGCTCGTCACCCTCGCCGTCGTCGCCGTCGTCCTCGAACTTCCCAAGCCGAAGGCCCGCGCCCGCTTCGACGTCCTCGGCACCCTGCTGCTCGCCGCCGCCTCCACCTGCCTGGTCCTGCTGACCAGTTGGGGCGGCACGGAGTACGACTGGGACGACCGGGTCATCATCGGCCTCGGCTGCGGCGCCGCCGGAACCGTCCTGCTCTTCCTGGTCGTCGAGCACTTCGCGCCCGAACCCCTCATCCCGCTGCGGCTGTTCCGCGACTCCGTCTTCACCGTCACCGCGCTCGTCGGCGCCGTCGTCGGCATCGCCCTCTTCGGCGCCGCCAGCTACCTGCCGAGCTTCCTCCAGATGGTCGAGGGCGCCAGCGCCACCGAGTCCGGGCTCCTGATGCTCCCGCTCATGGGCGGCATCGTCGTCGCCTCCGTCGTCTCCGGCCAGCTCATCAGCCGCACCGGGCGCTACAAGGTCTACCCGGTGATCGGAGCGGCCCTCGCCGTCCTCGGCATGGGCCTGCTCTCCCGCATGGACATCGGCACGCCCCGCCTCACCCACAGCCTCTGGCAGGCCGTCCTCGGCACCGGCATCGGCCTGATCATGCCCGTGCTGATCCTCGCCGTGCAGAACTCCGTCCGCCCCGCCGACCTCGGCACCGCCACCAGCGCCCACAACTACTTCCGCCAGATCGGCGGCAGCGTCGGCGCCGCGGTCTTCGGCACCCTCTTCGCCGCCCGCCTCGACGACGCCCTCGCCGAGCGGCTCCCCGCGCTCCAGGGGGCGGTCCCCCAGGGAGCGGCCCCGCCGCCCGCCGAGGCCATCACCCCGCAGACGGTGCACGCCCTGCCGCCCGCCCTGCGCGACCTCTACGTCCAGGCGTACGCGGACGCCATGCCGCGCATCTTCCTCTACCTCGTGCCGGTCCTCGTGCTCGGCCTCGTCCTCGCCTTCTTCCTCAAGGAGCAACCGCTGGTGTCCCACCACACCCCCGCCCCCGAGGCCACCGACACCCCTGACGACCTCCCGTACGACCCCGCCCGCGGCACCGGAGCCCAGGCCGTGCCGCACGCCCGCCACGCGGCCCCCGCCCCCGCGCCCGCCGCCCCGCACCACGGCGGCCTGCCCGTCTGCGGCACCGTCCGGCACCACGACGGCAGCCGCGTGCCGCGCGCCGCGCTCACCCTCATCGACGTCGGCGGCCGCCAGGTCGGCCGCGGCGCCAGCGGCGAGGACGGCCGGTACGCGCTCAGCGTGCCCGGCGGCGGCGCGTACGTGCTCATCGCCGCCGCCGGCGGACACCAGCCGCAGGCCGTCTCCGTCACCGTCGGCGACCGGCCCGTCGAGCTCGACGTCGTCCTCGGCGGCGCGGGCCGCCTCGCGGGCAGCGTCGTCACCGCCGACGGCACCCCCGTCCGGGACGCCGCCGTCACCCTCACCGACGTCCGCGGCGAGGTCGTCGCCTCCACCCGCAGCGGCCGCGAGGGCGGGTACGTGATCACCGAGCTGGTCGCCGGCGAGTACACCCTCGCCGCCAGCGCCCCCGCCTTCCGGCCCGCCGCCGTCCCGGTCAGCGTCCAGTCCTCCCGCGAGACCCGCCAGGACATCGAGCTGGCGGGCGGCGCGGTCCTCCGGGGCACGGTCAGGGCGGGCGGCGGCCGTCCGGTGGAGGACGCCCGCGTCACCCTGCTCGACGCGGCCGGGAACGTCGTCGACACCCTCACCACGGGCCCCGACGGCACCTTCCGCTTCGTCGACCTCTCCTCCGGCGAGTACACGGTCATCGCCGCCGGGTACCCGCCCGTCGCCACCGTCCTCCAGGTGGCCGGCGGCGGCCGCACCGAGCGCGACCTCCAGCTCGGCCACCAGGACTGAGGCAGCCCCGTCAGGAGGCGGTCGGCGCCGCCCTGCGCAGCGCGGTGATGCAGCTGCCGATCGCCTCCTGGAGGGCTTCGAGGCGCTGGAGCATGTCCTCCTCGTAGATCTCCTCCTCCATCACCTCGTCGAGGGTCAGCTCCTCGAAGACCTTCGTGGCCTTCTGGAGGGAGTTGTAGAAGCGGGTCCTGCGCTCCTGGACCCGCAGCGCCGGGTCCTCCTCGACGGCCTTGGCGACCAGGCCCCGCACCGACTCGTACGCCTCGCCGGCCCACTCGCCGGCCTCCTCCGAGTCGTCCAGCTCGTCGATCAGCGACAGGTGCCGCTCGGCCTCCGCCCGCACCTCGGCCGGGGCCTCCACGGTCTGCCCGGCGGGCGTCCTGATCCGGCCGTTCTCCACGATCTGGCGGACGTAGCCGATCCGGTCGGCGACCTTCGCCTCGCTCGCCACCGCCTTCTTCAGGTCGTCGGTGCGGGCGAAGGCCCGGGCCATCTCCGTCTGGAGCGCCGGGTCCTCCTTCATCCGGTCCAGCAGCGCCCCGCGCGCCGCCTCGGCCGTCCCCGGGTCGGCGAGGATCGCGGCCCGCAGCGCCGTCGGGTTCTCCGCCACCTCCAGCGCCTTCGTCGGCCGGATGCCCTCCGCCTCCGCCACCGCGCTGATCGCCTGGCCGCGCACCGAGGAGGCGCTGTTGCGGGAGGTGTAGTACGACAGCCAGACGTCGGCGTCGGGCAGCTCGATGTCGGCGCCCGGCTCCAGGACCTCGAACTGCGGCACCAGGCCGTCGTCCGCCGCCATGTCCCACGCCCTGTAGTGGCGCATCACGCGCTCCGCCGAGCACCCCGCCAGCGCAGCGAAGGCCCGCGCCGACACCTTCCGCGCCGCCGTGCCCTCGGCCGGCTGCCCGCCGGGCCGCACGCTGCGCGCCACCTTCAGCGCGAAGGTCCAGCCGCCGGTCCGGGCGTAGACCCCGAAGTCCCGGGCGTCCCGGACGACGACCGGGTCGTGGTCGGCGGGGTCGGCCTCCTCGGGCTCCCCGCTCCCGTCGGCTCCCTCGGCCTCCCCGGCGTCGTCGGCGGGCGCGGCGGTCTCCCGGGGCTCCGCGGCCCCGGGGACCCAGAAGCCCTCCTCGGGCTCGGGGGTGGGGGCCGGAACGGCGTCGGGGGCGGTGTCGGACGGATCGAGGGCGATGGTCACCGAGAACACTCCGGTCGGTCGGGCGGGACAACTGCGGCCGACAGCCTATACATACCGCTTGACGATGTTTGGCCCGATTGGGGAGTCGGCCCGCCGGGGCGCCGGACCGCCGGCGCGCGGAACCCGGTGCCACGGTCGCCGCCTTCACCGGATCGCCCTCCCGAAGGCGCGGGCGCCACCGTGCCGCGCCCGTGCCCGGGAGGCCTCCGGACCTTCCCGGAACGGCTCTGACGTGCCGCTACCCCCGTTCCGGCGGTGTCATTGGTCCACTCCAACGACGGTTGTCCACAGGGGTGGTACGGCCGCCGGACGGCGCGTACGGTTCCCTCCATGAAGATCCTCATCAGCGCCGACATGGAGGGCGCCACCGGCGTCACCTGGCCCGCCGACGTGCTCCCCGGCACGCCCCAGTGGGAGCGCTGCCGCCCGATGTTCACCTCGGACGTGAACGCGGCGGCGCTCGGCTTCCTCGACGGCGGCGCCGACGAGGTACTGGTGAACGAGGCGCACTGGACCATGCGCAACCTGCTCCTGGAGCGGCTCGACGACCGGGTCCAGATGCTCACCGGCCGGCACAAGTCGCTGTCGATGGTCGAGGGCGTCCAGCACGGGGACGTCGACGGCATCGCCTTCGTCGGCTACCACACCGGCGCCGGCGCCGAGGGCGTCCTCGCCCACACCTACCTCGCCAACTCGATCACCGGCGTCTGGCTGAACGGCCTGCGCGCGAGCGAGGGCGTGCTCAACGCCCACGTGGTCGCCGAGTACGGCGTCCCCGTCATCCTCGTCACCGGCGACGACCTGACCTGCGAGGACGCCCTCGACTACGCTCCCGAGGCGCTCAAGGTCGCCGTCAAGGACCACGTCTCGCGGTACGCGGCCGTGTGCCGGACCCCGGCCCGCACGGCCGCCGACATCCGGGCCGCCGCCCGCGAGGCCGTCGCCCTCGCCGTCCGCCACGAACCGGTCCACGCAGGACCCCACACCGTCCAGGTCGAGTTCGACGCCGAGCACCTGGGCGCCGCCGCCACGGTGGTTCCCGGCGTGGCGCGCAGCGGCGAGCGGCGCGTCGCGTACACCAGCGCGACGATGTACGAGGCGATCCGCACGTTCAAAGCGGTCACGACGATCGTGTCGGCCGCAGTGGAGGAGCAGTATGGCTAGCAGCACGTCCCCCGCGGAACCGTTTCCCGCGGGGCCGGACGCGAAGGCGCTCGACGAGGTCGTCGCCTTCACCTCCGACCTGATCCGCACCGACACGAGCAACCGCGGCGGCGGCGACTGCCGCGAGCGCCCCGCCGCCGAGTACGTCGCCGAACGGCTCGCCGACGCGGGGATCGAACCGACCCTCCTGGAGCGCACCCCCGGCCGGACCAACGTGGTCGCCCGCATCCCCGGCACCGACCCCACCGCCCCGGCGCTCCTCGTCCACGGCCACCTCGACGTCGTCCCCGCCGACCCGGCCGAGTGGACCGTCCACCCCTTCTCCGGCGAGGTCCGCGACGGGATCGTCTGGGGCCGCGGCGCCGTCGACATGAAGAACATGGACGCGATGGTCCTCGCCGTCGTTCGCTCCTGGGCCCGCCAGGGCGTCCGGCCGGCCCGCGACATCGTCCTCGCCTACACCGCCGACGAGGAGGACAGCGCGAACGACGGCTCCGGCTTCCTCGCCGACCGGCACGCCGGCCTCTTCGAGGGCTGCACCGAGGGCATCAGCGAGTCCGGCGCGTTCAGCTTCCACCCCCACCCCGGCATGACGCTGTACCCGATCGGGGCGGGCGAGCGGGGCACCGCCTGGCTCAGGCTCACCGCGCGCGGCCGGGCCGGCCACGGCTCCAAGGTCAACGAGGCCAACGCGGTCACCCGACTCGCCGCCGCCGTTGCCCGGATCGGCGCCCACGCCTGGCCCGTCCGGCTCACCGCCACCGTCCGCGCCGCCCTCGCCGAACTGGCCGCGCTGCACGGCGTCGAGATCGACGTCCACGCCCCGGACCTCGACGTGCCGCTCCTGCTCGACAAGCTCGGACCGGCCGCCGCCCTCGTCGAGGCCACCGTCCGCAACAGCGCCAACCCGACGATGCTCCAGGCCGGGTACAAGTGCAACGTCATCCCCGGCCAGGCCGTCGCCTACGTCGACGGACGGATGCTGCCCGGCACCGAGGACGAGTTCGCCGCCACCATGGACCTGCTCACCGGCCCGGACGTCGACTGGGAGTTCCACCACCGCGAGGTGCCGCTCGAAGCGCCCGTCGACGCCCCGACCTTCGCCAAGCTGCGCGCCGCCGTCGAGCGCTTCGACCCCGGCGCGCACGCCGTGCCCTTCACCATGTCCGGCGGCACCGACGCCAAGCAGTTCTCCCGGCTCGGCATCACCGGCTACGGCTTCTCGCCGGTGAAGCTGCCCCCGGGCATGGACTACGGGGCGATGTTCCACGGCGTCGACGAACGCGTCCCGGTCGACGCCCTGCACTTCGGCGTGCGGGTGCTCGACCACTACCTGAAGACCGCGTAGGACCGAACCGGAACCCGGACCTGGGGGAGCGACGATGCAGACCGAGGCAGCCCACGGCAGCTGGACCTCACCCGTCGGAGCCGCGCTCGCGGCGGCCAACGACGGACGGCCCGCCCACCTGGCCACCGTCGGCGACGAGGTGTGGTGGACCGCGCCCCGCCCGACCGAAGGCGGCCGGCGGACCCTGGTCCGCCGCCGCGCCGACGGCACGGAGGAGACCCCGCTGCCCCCGCCGTGGAACGTGCGGAACCGGGTCCTCGAATACGGCGGCCGCCCCTGGGCCGCCGTCGAACGGCCCGCCGGCGGCCCCCTGCTGGTCTTCTGCCACTTCCCCGACCAGCGGCTCTACCTCCACGAGCCCGACGCCGAGCCCGGCACGGCCCCCCGGCCGCTCACCCCCGTCTCCGGGGTGGGCGGCGGGCTGCGCTGGACCGACCCGGTGTTCCTGCCCGGCCGGGACGAGGTCTGGTGCGTCCTGGAGGAGTTCACCGGGCCCGCGCCCACCGACGTCCGCCGGGTCCTCGTCGCCGTCCCGCTCGACGGATCCGCCGCCGAGGACCGGACCGCCGTGCGCGAACTCTCCGACGGACGCCACCGCTTCGTCACCGGCCCCCGCGTCTCGCCGGACGGACGACGGGCCGTCTGGCTCGGCTGGGACCACCCCCGGATGCCCTGGGACGGCACCGAGGCCGTGCTCGCCGACATCACCGCCGACGGCACCCTCAAGGACGCCAGGACGGTCGCCGGAGGCCCGCGGGAATCGGTGCCGCAGGCCGACTGGGACGCGGCCGGCCGGCTCCTCCTCGCGAGCGACCGCACCGGCTGGTGGAACCTCTACCGGGCCGAGGTCGCCCCCGACGGCACCCTCGCCCCGCTCCAGGCCCTCTGCCCGCGCGAGGAGGAGTTCGCCGGACCCCTCTGGCAGACCGGACTCACCTGGTTCCAGGCCCTGGAGACCGGTCCCGTCGCCGTCCTGCACGGCCGCGGCGACGCCGTCCTCGGCATCCTCGACCCCGACACCGGCACCCTCGTCGACGCCCCCGGCCCCTGGACCGTCTGGAGCTCCACCCTCGCCGTCCACGGCACCCGCGTCCTCGGCGTCGCCGCCGGACCCGACCGCCACCACGAGATCGTCGAACTCGACACCCGCACCGGACGCACCCGCGTCGTCGGCTCCCCGCACACCGATCCCGTCGACCCCGCTTACTACCCCGACCCCGTCACCCGCACCTTCACCGGCCCCGGCGGCCGGGAGATCCACGCCCACGTCCACCCGCCCCGCAACCCCGACTTCACCGGGCCGGCCGGCGCGCTCCCGCCCTACGTCATCCGCGCCCACGGCGGCCCCACCGGCCACTCCGCACTCGCCCTCGACCTGGAGACCGCCTACTTCACCTCGCGCGGCATCGGCGTCGCCGACGTCAACTACGGCGGCTCCACCGGCTACGGCCGCGCCTACCGCGAACGGCTCCGGGGCCAGTGGGGCGTCGTCGACGTCGAGGACTGCGCCGCCGTCGCCACCGCCCTCGCCGCCGAGGGCACCGCCGACCCCGCCCGCCTCGCGATCCGCGGCGGCAGCGCCGGCGGCTGGACCAGCGCCGCCTCCCTCGTCCGCACCGACGTCTACGCCTGCGGCACGATCGTCTACCCCGTCCTCGACCTCACCGGCTTCGCCGGCGAGACCCACGACTTCGAGTCCCGCTACCTCGACGGCCTCGTCGGCCCCCTCGACGAGGTCCCCGAGCTGTACGCCGAGCGCTCGCCGATCACGCACGTCGAGCGGATCACCGCGCCCTTCCTCCTCCTCCAGGGCCTCGACGACGTCATCTGCCCGCCCGCCCAGGCCGAGCGCCTCCTGAGCCGCGTCGCCGGGCGGGGCGTCCCCCACGCCTACCTCGCCTTCCCCGGCGAGGGGCACGGCTTCCGGCGCGCCGACACCATGATCCGCGCCCTGGAGGCCGAACTCGCGCTCTACGCCCGGGTCTTCGGCTTCGACCGGCCCGACGTGCCCGAGCTGGAGCTGCGCGGGTGACCGCCGGCGTACCGGAACTCGCCCGGCCCGTCCGGCTGCGGCCCGGCGACCGGGTCGCCGTCGTCGCCCCCTGCGGCCCGGTGCCCGGGCCCGCGCTCGCCGCCGGACTCGCCGTGCTCCGCGACTGGGGGCTGGAGCCGGTCGTCGCCCCGCACGTCCTCGACGTCCACCCGGAGATCGGCCACCTCGCCGGCACCGACCGGGACCGCGCCCGCGACCTCACCGAGGCCTGGTGCGACCCCACCGTCGCCGGGGTGTTCTGCGCCCGCGGCGGCTACGGCGCCCAGCGCATGGTCGACCTCCTCGACTGGACCGCGATCCGGGCCGCGGGACCCAAGGCGTTCGTCGGCTACAGCGACGTCACCGCCCTCCACGAGGCCCTCGCCGTCCGCGCCGGCTTCGCCACCCTCCACGGCCCCATGACCGCCGTCTCCGTCTTCGCCGGCGACCCCGCCACCCGGGAGTCGCTGCGGGCCACCCTCTTCGAGCCCGAGACCGTCCGCGTCCTCGGCCTCGCCGCCGCCCGGCCGCTCGTGCCGGGCCGCGCCGCCGGGATCACCCTCGGCGGCTGCGCCAGCCTCCTCGCCGCCGACCTCGGCACTCCGCACGCCCGCCCCTCCGCCGCCGGCGGGCTGCTCCTCCTGGAGGACGTGGGGGAGGAGCCGTACCGCATCGACCGGATCCTCACCCAGCTGCTCCGCTCCGGCCTGCTCGACGGCGTCGCCGGGATCGCCCTCGGCTCCTGGGCGGAGTGCGGGCCGTACGAGGAGGTGCGGGCCGTCCTCACCGACCGGCTCGGCGGGCTCGGCGTACCGGTCGTGGGGGAGCTGGGCTTCGGCCACGGGCCCACCGCCCTGACCGTCCCCCTCGGCCTGCCGGCGGTGCTCGACGCCGACGCCGGCACCCTCACCCTCGACGTGCCCGCCCTGCTCTGACCCGGGGGCGCGCACGCCGGAGCGCCCCCGCCCCCTGAGGGGACGGAGGCGCTCCGGTCGGGGCGGGGCGGCCGCCTCAGGCGGTGGCCGAGGGGGCTACTCCGCCGCCAGCCTCCGCCGGTGCTCGGTCGCCTTGCTCTGGCTCGTCTCCAGGTGGCGCAGCGCCAGCTCCTCGACGCCCTCCACGTCCCGCGCCTCGATCCGCCGGAACAGCTCCTCGTGCTCCTCGGCCACGACCGTGAAGTCGTCGTGCTGGCCGAGCAGCCAGCGCATCCGGCTCCGCAGCGTGCCCTCCAGCTCGGTCAGCAGGGCGTTGTCGGCGAGTTCGGTGACCGTCTCGTGGAAGTCGGCCGCCGCCCGGCGCGCCTCCGCGCCGTCGCCGCGCTCCGCCGCCGCCCGCTCGGCGTCGAGGTCGGCGCGCAGCTTGGCGAGGCCCGCGCGGGTGCGGCGCTGGGCCGCGAGGCGGAAGGCCAGGACCTCCAGGGCGGACCGGACCTCGATGAGGTCGGTGATGTCCGACGCGGTGAACTCCCTGACCACCGCCCAGGTGCGCGGCCGGGGCGTCACGAGCCCCTCGTTGACCAGGTCCCGGAGCGCGTCGCGGACCGGCAGCCGGCTCACGTCGAGCTCGGCCGCGATCTCCCGCTCGACCAGCCGGCTGCCGGGGGCCCGGGTCCCGTCGATGATCTGGTCGCGCAGGGTGCGCGTGATCCGCTCCGACTCGGGCTTGAACTCCTCAGCAGCTGTCATGGCCGCCATTCTTCCATCGGGGAGGGCGGCTCCCGCCGCCCTCCCCGGCCGGTCACAGCGCCGCGTACCCCGGGCGCACGACGTCCTCGATCAGCCGCAGGCGCTCCGGCAGCGGCAGGAAGGCGGCCTCCAGGGCGGCGACCGTGAACTCCTCGAAGACCTCGGGGCCGTACCCGAAGGCGTCCGCCATGTGCTGGAACTCCTCGCTCATGGTGGTGCCGGAGACCAGGCGGTTGTCGGTGTTGAGGGTGACGCGGAAGCCGAGGCGGCGCAGCTCGTCGATCGGGTGCGAGCCGTAGTCCTTGGCCGCGCCGGTCTGGAGGTTGGAGGTCGGGCAGACCTCCAGGGCGATCCGGTTGTCGCGGACGTAGGCGGCCAGCCGGCCCAGTGTGCCGTCCTCGGCGATGTCGTCGGTGATCCGCACGCCGTGCCCGATCCGCTCGGTGCCGCAGACCTGCACCGCCTCGTGGATCGACTCGGCGCCGACGGCCTCGCCCGCGTGGATGGTGAAGTGGCAGTTCTCCCGCTTCAGGTGCTGGAAGGCGGCCAGGTGGCGGGCGGGCGGGTTGCCGATCTCGCCGCCGGCGATGTCGAAGCCGGCGACGCCGTTGTCGCGGTGGGCGACGGTCAGCTCGGCGATCTCCAGGGAGCGGTCGGTGTGCCGCATGCCGGTGAGCAGCGCGCGGACGGTGATGCGGCCGCCGGTCCGGCGCTCGCCCTCGCGGAAGCCGTCGTTGACCGCCTCGACGACCTCGTCGAGGCTCAGCCCGGCCTGGAGGTGCTGCTCGGGGGCGTACCGCACCTCGGCGTAGACGACCCCGTCCGCGGCCAGGTCCTCGGCGCACTCGGCCGCGATCCGGACCAGCGCCTCGCGGGTCTGCATGACGGCGCAGGTGTGGGCGAAGGTCTCCAGGTAGCGCTCCAGCGAGCCGGAGTCGGCGGCGTCCCGGAACCAGACCGCGAGCTCGGCCGGGTCCTCGGTCGGCAGCGCGGTGTAGCCGCACTCCCGGGCCAGCTCGACGATGGTGGCCGGGCGCAGCCCGCCGTCGAGGTGGTCGTGGAGGACGGCCTTCGGGGCGCGGCGGATCCAGTCGGCGACGGCGGCCCGGGGGGAGGCGGAGGACGCGGCAGGGTTGTCAGACAAGTGCATGGCCGGGAAGTGTACGTCATGACCCGCCCGGCGGACGTGCGGGCGCCGGAGGAACGTTTTCGTACGACTCCGAGGGCGGGGGCCCGGGCGGCCGCCGCGGCCGCCGGCCCGGGGCGCGGGGCGCCGGGGGCGCGGGCTCAGCGGGACTGGAGGACCGGCAGGGCGGGCGCGCCGGTCGGGAGCATGTGCTTGGCGGCCAGGACGGGGGTGTCCCCGACCCGGACGACCTGGGTGACCAGGACCGCCGGGGTGTCCGCCGGCCGGTCCAGCTGCTCGCCGCGGCGCCGTCCGAGGAGGGTGGCGGTGATCCCGCTGTGGGCGTGCAGGGCGACCTCCCGCGAGGCTCCGAGCAGCACCGAGAGCATCGAGGAGGCGGGGCCCGCCGTCCCCGGCGTCCCCGGCGCGGAGGAGCACTCCCGCAGCGCGGCGGCGAAGGCGGGGTGGACGCGGTCCAGGACCTCGTCCACCGCCGCCCACTCGTGGCAGAGGGCGGCCGGCCCGGCCTCGCCGGCCAGCACCGACTCCCAGAACCGCAGCTCGGCGCGGGCCGGGGCCAGCAGGTGCTGGGTGGTGAAGTCGGTGGGCTCCTCCAGGGTGCGCAGCAGGGCCCGCACGCGGGGGCCGGTGCCGCCGCCGATCAGCTCCTCCAGCGGCTGGACGTGCTCGAAGCCGCGGCGCGGCGGGCTCGCGTTCACGGTCCGGCCCACCCCCCGCCGCACGGTCAGCAGCCCGTCCTCCTGGAGGAGCAGCAGCGCCTCCCGCAGGGCGGGCCGGCTCACGCCCAGCTCGGCGGCGAGCTTCGGCTCGGAGGGGAGGGTCGAGCCGGGCGGGTAGGTGCCGTCGTGGACGGCGTCCGCGATCCGCTCGTAGAGCGCCACGACCGGTCGCCGCCGGTGCCCGCTGCCCGCCAAGGCCTCTCCTCTTCCCGTCTGGTCCGGTCGTCCGGCCCCCACCGTAGCCGCCCCGGGTTGTCTGACAAGTCACCCGGACGGAGTCGTTCACCGCCCCGTCGACGTGCCGGTCCCCCCATTCTGGTCCCACGGGTACGCCCGTGACGGACGACGGAGGAGAGGGCGGGCATGAGTCCCAAGGACACGACGGGCACGAAACGGGGGGACAGGTTCGGAGCCGTCACCCCCGGACGGATCGGGATGGCGGTCGTCGGGGTCCTCCTGCTCGTCTTCATCTTCGAGAACACCCGCGAGGTCAGGATCCGGCTGCTGATCCCGGAGGTGACGATGCCGCTCTACCTCGCCCTCCTCGCCACCGCGCTGCTCGGCGCGCTCTGCGGCTGGTACGCGGCCCGGAGGGGCCCGAGGAGGAGCCGGTGAAGCGCGGCGCCCTGATCGGGGCGGGCGCGGCGCTGGCCCTCGCCGCGGTGGCGGCCGGCGCGGCCGGGGACGCGGACACCCGCCGGGCCCGGCGGGCGGCGGCCGGCGCGTGGCCGCCGATGCCGGACTTCCGGGGCGGGGGGCTGTGGCGGGTCTTCACCCGGCTGGACCACCGCACCCGGCTGGACGTCCACGACGCCAGCGGCCGGGACCGGCGGGTCCTGTGGCCCCCGCGGTGGCGGGTCTGCACCCAGTACCCCTCCGCCGGCACCGGCCTCGACCGCCGCACCACGGTCGTCATCGGCGTCCTCCGCAAGGGCGAACCCTGCCCCGTCCGGGTCACGACCGCCCGCCGCTGAACCCCACGCCCGCCGCCCCGGCCCCGGCGCCTCGCCGCCGCCCCGGCCGGCCCGGGGCCGTACCCCCACCGGGGCGCGGCCCGCACCCGACCGCCCTCGGAGCAGTACCCCCCCGCCGCCCCGGCCCCGCGGCCGCCCGGTCCCGTGCCGCCGCCGCGCTAGCCTGGGCGCATGCCCGACGATCTCGACGGTTTCCTCACGGTGGGGGCCCGCGTGGGTCTGCGTCCCTTCACCCCCGACGACGCGGGGGAGTTCACCGCCCGGGCGGAGGAGAGCGTCGCGCTGCACCGGCCGTGGCTGTTCCCGCCCCGTACGGCCGAGCACTACGCCGCCTACGCGGGCGCGCTGAACGAGGACCCGGCCCGGGCCGGCTTCCTCGTCTGCGAGCGGGCCGAGGCGGGCCGCATCGCCGGGTTCCTCACCGTCAACAACATCGTGCACGGGGCCTTCCGCAGCGGCGCCCTCGGCTACGGCGCCTTCGCGCACGCCGCCGGGCGCGGCCTGATGGGGGAGGCGCTCGGCCTCCTCCTCGCGCACGCCTTCGGCCCGATGGGCCTGCACCGGCTGGAGGCCAACATCCAGCCCGGCAACGCCCCTTCGCGCGCCCTGGTCCGCCGGGCCGGCTTCCGCCTGGAGGGCTTCTCGCCCGCGATGCTGTTCATCGACGGGGCCTGGCGGGACCACGAGCGCTGGGCGATCACCGACCCTTGCGGTTGATCTTCATCGTGTCGAGGTCGGTCACCGTGGACTTCAGCCCCTTGTGGCCGTGTCCGAGGGCGGCCAGCGCCGCCTCGACCCGCTCCTCGGCGAGCGCGCCGGCCATCTCGTCGCCGTCCTCCGCGTCCGACGTGACGACCAGCCGGTACGAGAAGTGCTTCAGCGCCCGGTCGTAGGTGAGCGAGCCCTCCTCGGTGAAGCGCATCGCCGCCAGGCCGTGCTCCTCCACCTCGGCGAGCAGCCGCTCCCGGCTCCCGGCCGACAGCCCGTCGAAGGTGCCCCGCACGATGACCCGGTAGGTGTGTGGCGTGCCCATCTCTCGTACTCCCGTGGTGCTCCCGGTGCCCGCCCCGACGGCGGACGACCCTCCACCCTAGGCAGGGCGCCGCCCCCGGCGCGCGGCAATAAAAGCGGCACGGGGCCCTGGTCACGCGGTCTGTTCAGTCCGGGCCCCGGCGTGTTCCATGGGCGGATGACGACCGTACGACGTGCCGTGCTCACCCTCCCGGCGGCCCCGCTCGGCCCGGACAACCCGCTGCCCGCCCTCCGCACCCCCGGCCCGGCGCACGCCCTCGGCCCCGAGGAGCTGGCCGCGCTGCCGCGCGAGATGGCGCGGGGCATCGGCCGGGCGCCGCTGCGCAGCCTGCTGCCCGCCCCGGTCCGCGACGGCTACGGCCGGGAGCGCAGGGAGACCGGCCTCGACGCCCTCGTCCTGGAGAACGACCGGCTGCGGGTCACCGTCCTGCCCGGGCTCGGCGGCCGGGTCCACTCCCTGCACCACAAGCCCACCGGCCGTGAACTCGTCCACCGCAACCCGGTGTTCCAGCCCGCCGCCTTCGCCCTCAACGGCGCCTGGTTCTCCGGCGGCATCGAGTGGAACACCGGCGCCACCGGCCACTCCACCCTCTCCTGCGCCCCGCTGCACGCCGCTGCCGTCCCCGCCCCCGACGGCACGCCGATGATCCGGCTCTGGGAGTGGGAGCGGCTGCGCGACCTGCCCTTCCAGGTCGACCTGTGGCTGCCCGAGGACTCCGACTTCCTCCTCGTCGGCGTCCGGATCCGCAACCCGCACGAGCGGCCCGCGCCCGTCTACTGGTGGTCCAACACCGCCGTGCCCGAGCGCCGCCGGGTCCTCGCCCCCGCCGACACCGCCTGGCACCACGGCTACGAGCGCGGCCTGCGCAAGGTCCCGGTGCCGGCGGGGGAGGACGGCACCGACCGCTCCCGGCCCGGGCACAGCACCCACGCGGCCGACTGGTTCTACGATCTGCCGGACGGCCGGCGCCGCTGGATCGCCGCCCTCGACGAGGACGGCACCGGCCTCGTCCAGACCTCGACCGACGTGCTGCGCGGCCGCAAGCTCTTCGTCTGGGGCACCGGACCCGGCGGCCGCCGCTGGCAGGAGTGGCTCACCGCGCCGGGCACCGAAGGCTACGCCGAGATCCAGGCCGGACTCGCCCGCACCCAGCTCGAACACCTGGAACTCGCCCCGGAGTCGGAGCTGAGCTGGCTGGAGGCGTACGGGCCGCTGGCCGCCGATCCGGGCACCGCGCTCGGCGCCGACTGGGCCGCGGCCCGCGCGGAGGCCGAGCGGAGCCTCGACCTGGCCCTCCCCCGTACCGCCGTCGACGCCGCCCACGCCGCCTGGCGGGAGAGCGCCGCCGACACCGACCCGGAGCCGGACGCGGTCCTGGCGGCGGGCTCCGGCTGGGGCGCCCTGGAGGTCCTGCGGGCCGGTCTCGACCTCCCCGGCACCCCCTTCCCGGAGGCGACCCTGGGCGCCGGGCAGCTGCCCTGGCGGGACCTGCTGCGGACCGGCGTCCTGCCGCCGCCCGCCAAGGGCGACGTGCCGTTCCCGCCGCAGACCGGCCCGGCCTGGCGGGACATGCTGGAGACCGCCCCCGCCGACCCGTCCACCGAGTACCACCTCGGCCTCGCCCAGTGGCACGCCGGCGACCGGGCCCAGGCGGTGCGGAGCTGGGAGCGGGGGCTGGCCGGGGCGGCGGTGCGCTGGCCGCTGCTGTACTGCCTGGCCGTCGCCGACCGCGAGGACGGGCATCCGGAGCGGGCCGCCCACCGCTTCGCCGAGGCGTGCGCGGAGCTGGACGGGACGGTCGACGGGCCGGCCGCGGTGACGACGGCCGCCGCGCTGACCCGCGAGGCCGTCGAGGCCCAGCTCGCGGCCGGCCTGACCGAGCGGGCCCGCGCGCTGTGGCGGGCGCTGCCGGAGGAGGAGCGCGGCCGGGGCGCCTTCCGCCTCCTGGAGGCGCGGATCCTCCTCGCCGAGGGCCGGCCGGCCGAGGCCCGCGCCGTCTTCGACGCGGGCTTCGAGGTCCCGGACCTCCGCGAGGGCGCCGAGACCCTCGGCGAGCTCTGGGCGCGGCTGACCGACGAACCCCTGCCGGCCGCCTACGAGTTCCGGATGCGGCCCTGAGGGCGGGCCGGGGTCACGCCCGGCACAGGATCTCGCCGTGCGGGACCATGAACCAGGCGTCCTCCCGGGTGCCCCACGCGCGCCAGGCCGCGCTGATACCCTCCAGCTCGGCGCGGGTGGCGTGGCCGCCCCCGACGGCCAGGTCCGCGTAGGAGGAGGCCGTCGTGCGGTCCGCCCACAGGCCGCTCCACCAGGCCCGCTCGTCGGGGGCGGCGAAGCACCAGGCGGTCGCCGTGGTGGTCACGTCGGTGAAGCCGGCCTGCCGGGCCCAGGCGAACAGCCGCCGTCCGGCGTCCGGTTCGCCGCCGTTGGCCCGCGCCACCCGGCGGTAGAGGTCCAGCCAGCCGTCCAGCTCCGGGCCCGCGGGGTACCAGGCGAAGGCGCCGTAGTCGCTGTCGCGGGCCGCGACGATCCCGCCGGGCCGGCAGACGCGGCGCATCTCCCGCAGCGCCCGGACCGGGTCGCCCACGTGCTGGAGCACCTGGTGGGCGTGGACGACGTCGAAGGAGTCGTCGGGGAAGTCGAGGGCGTGGACGTCCGCCACGCGGAACTCCACGCCCTCCAGGCCCCGTTCGGCGACGACGGCGCGCGCCTTGTCCAGGACGTCCTCGGCGGCGTCGACGCCGGTGACCCGGCCCGGGGCGACCAGGGCGGCCAGGTCGGCGGTGATGGTGCCGGGCCCGCAGCCGACGTCCAGCACGTCGAGTCCGGGGCGCAGTTCGTCCAGCAGGTAGGCCGCGGAGTTGGCGGCGGTGCGCCAGCTGTGCGAGCGGAGGACCGACTCGTGGTGGCCGTGGGTGTAGACGGCGGTCTCGTGGGCCTGGGACCGCTCGGAGGCGTGCGTCATGGAACCGACTCCCTCGGTGTGGGTGCGTGCTCCCACGGTAGGCCCCTTCGCCGGATCGTGAGACCGGCGTCTTGCCATGTGGACGAAGGGGAGGGGTCGGGGCCCGCGAACGAGGCGGGTGAGGAGGGGAGTTCGGAAGGGGGGTGACGGGGGCGTTCCGGAAAGGTTCCGGATTGAAGTTGGTTTCTAGAAAGGACTTCTATATCTTTCCGTGCGGGGGGACGCGCGACGGGGGGCGCGTACCGCGGGGCGGCCCGGACCGTGGGGGAACCGGGCCGCCACCGCGCCTCCCCCTCCCGCACCGCCCCCTGCCGGCCCCGCACCGCCCCCTCCGCGGCCCCGGACGCCTCCCGGCGCGGCCTCCTGTGACAGCCTCGTGAACAGGCGCCCCGGATCCCGGCCCGGCCACCCCGCGCACCCCTACGATCGGCCCGCCGCCGTCCGGCGGACCGACCCCGTGACCGTGCCGAGGAGTCCCGTGCCGCACCCGTCCGCGCCCGCCCGCCGAACGCTCCTGAAGGCCCTCGCCGCCACCCCGGCCGCCGCCGCGCTCGCCGGAGCCGCCACCCCGGCCGCGGCCGCCCCCGGCGCCTCCGCCGCGCCCACCGCCCCCGGCATCGTCAAACCGCTGCCCGCCGACCGCTTCACCGTGCGCGGCACCAACGCCGAGGCCCGCTTCGACACCTTCGCCGACACCGGCTTCCTCACCCCCGCCGACCGCTTCTTCGTCCGCAACCACACCTCCACCCCCGTCCTCGACGCCCGGGACTGGCGGCTCACCCTCTGGGGCGACGGGCTCCACGGACGCGCCCCCGTCCACTTCACCTACGGACACCTCCGCGACCTGCCCTCCGTCACCCGGACGGCCCTCGTCGAATGCGCCGGCAACGCCCGCAGCCTCTACACCACCCAGCAGGGCCAGGCCGTCTCCGGCACCGCCTGGACCCTCGGCGCCGTCGGCGCCGCCCGCTGGCGCGGCGTCCGCCTCGGCGAGGTGCTGCGCCGCGCCGGACTCGCCCACGACGCCGTCGACCTGCTGCCGCGCGGCCTCGACGACCCGTACGTCTCCGGCTCCACCGACTACGGCCGGGTCCGCCGCCCGCTGCCCGTCGCCAAGGCCCTGGACGACGTGATCCTCGCCTACGAGATGAACGGCGAGCCCCTCCCGTACGACCACGGGCACCCCGTCCGGCTCATCGTGCCGAACTGGGTCGGCATCGCCTCGATCAAGTGGCTCGGCGACATCGAGGTCTCCACCCGGCCCCTCACCAGCCCCTGGTCCACCGACTGGTACCGGCTCCTCGGCGAGGCCCACCCGCCCGGCGGCAGCGCCCCGCTCACCCGGCAGACCCTCAAGTCCGGCCACCACCTGCCCTTCGGCGCCACCCTGGAGGCCGGCCGGGTCCACCGGCTCACCGGCCGCGCCTGGTCCGCCCACGCCCCGGTCCGCGCCGTCGACGTCTCCACCGACGGCGGCGCCACCTGGCGCCCCGCCCGCCTCCACGACGGCCCCCGGCGCGGCGCCTGGGTCCGCTGGTCGCTGCCCTGGCGGCCCGAGCGCCCCGGCCCCGCCACCCTCCTCTCCCGCACCACCGACGCCGCCGGCAACACCCAGCCCGACCGGGCCGTACACAACACCCAGGGCTACCTCTTCGACGCCGTCGTCCGTCACCCGGTCACCGTCGTCTGAACGGGCGGGCCGGGGCGTTCGCCCTTATAAAGGGCACGGGGACGCCGTGCCGGCGCCCCCCCGCGCTCAGGAGGTACGGGACATGCGGGAGACGGCTCCGGAAGGCCGCGGCCCGGTGCGCTACGGACCCCCGGCACCCGGGAGCGGCCGCCCCGTCCCCCCGGGGCTCGCCGCCCTCCTCGCGGCCGCCGCCGGCCGGACCGACCCCGAACCGCCCGGCGGCGGACCCGTCGTGCGCGAGGCCGCCGCCGGCTACTGGTGGCGGCGGGGCCTGCGCGGCCACGCCGAGGACGCCCTCGTCGCCCCCGGCGCCCCCGCCCTGCTCCTCGCCCTCCTCGCCGCCCACGGCGGCGACGTGCTGCTGCCCCGCCCCTGCCCCGCCTGGTGGACCCCGCAGGTCCGGCTCCTCGGCCGGCCCGCCTACCACGTGCCCACCACCCCCGAGGCCGGCGGCGTCCCCGACCCGTACGCCCTCCTGGAGACCGTCCGCCGGGTCCGCGCCGAGGGCGGCGACCCCCGCGTCCTGCTCCTCTCCGTCGCCGACGACCCCACCGCCACCGTCGCCCCGCCCGAACTGGTCCGCGAGAGCTGCGAGGCCGCCGTCGCCGAGGGCCTCCACGTGATCAGCGACGAGACCTGGCGCGACACCCTCCACCACCCCCGGGACACCGTCCTGGTCAGCCCCGCCGAGATGTGCCCCGACGACGTCACCGTCCTCGCCGACCTCGCCGGCGGCGGACTCGTCCCCGCCTCCTGGCCCTGCGCCATCGCCCGCTTCCCGCCCGCCTGCGCCGCCCGCGCCGACCGCTACGGCGACCCCCGGGCCCGCGCCCTCGACGTCCTCACCGTCCTCGGCGCCGTGCTCCCCGCCCCCGTCGCCCCCGCCGTCGCCCACGCCCTCGACGAACCCGAGGACGTCCTCGTACCGGCCCTGCGCGCCGCCGCCGTCCACGGCCGGCTCGCCGCCGCCGCGCACCGCGCCGTCCTCGCCGCCGGCGGCCTCGCCCGGCCCCCGCGGGCCGGCCGCCACCTCTACGCCGACCTCGGACCGCTCCGCGCCGAACTCGCCGCCCACGGCGTCACCGACTCCCCGGAACTGGAGCAGCACCTCACCGCCCGCCTCGGCCGGCCCGTCCCCGGCGGCCACCGCTTCGGCGACGAACCCGTCGCGCTGCGGGTCCGCCTCGACACCGGCCCCCTGCTCGGCACCACCCCGCCCGAACGCGCCGAGACCCTCGCCGCCCGCGCCCCCGAGGAACTGCCCCAGGCGGTACGGGCCCTGGCCCGGCTGACCGCCGCCCTGGAAGACCTGGCCCGGCCGCCGGCCGACCCCACCGCGCAGAACGGAGCCCGCTGATGACCGAACGGACGGCCCGCCCCGCCGGGGCCCCGCACCGGGCCGCGCCCGCCGCGCTCCCCACCTCCGTGCTCCAGCCCCTCGGCCGGCTGCGCGCGGACTGGCCCCGCACCTTCGCCGACCGGCTCACCGCGCCCCTGCCCGGCGTCCGCGCCCTCGCCCGGCTCGCCCGCGAAGGAGCCGTACGCCCCCGGCCCGAGGGCCTGCGGGACGTGCCGCTGCTGCCCTTCGCGCCCGGTCCGCTGCCGCCCGCCGGGCCCGGCACCGTCGCGGTCACCTGGGCCGGGCACGCCAGCTGGATCCTCCGCCTCGGCGGCCTCACCGTCCTCACCGACCCGGTCTGGTCCCGCCGCATCTTCGGCACCCCCGCCCGGCTCACCCCGGTCGGGGTCCGCTGGGAGGACCTGCCGCCGGTCGACGCCGTCGTCATCAGCCACAACCACTTCGACCACCTCGACGCCCCCACCCTCCGGCGCCTCCCGCGCACCACCCCGGTCCTCGTCCCGGCTGGCCTCGGCCGCTGGTTCGTCCGGCGCGGCTTCACCCGGGTCACCGAGCTCGACTGGTGGGAGGCGGCCGAACTCGGCGGCGTCCGCTTCGACTTCGTCCCCGCCCACCACTGGTCCAAGCGGACCCTCCTGGACACCTGCCGCTCCCTGTGGGGCGGCTGGGTGCTCACCGACACCGCCGGGCACCGCGTCTACTTCGCCGGGGACACCGGATACGGCCACTGGTTCGCCGAGATCGGCCGCCGCCACCCCGGCATCGACCTGGCACTCCTGCCCATCGGCGCCTACGACCCGCGCTGGTGGCTCAGCGACGTCCACACCGACCCCGAGGAGGCCGTCCGCGCCCACCAGGACCTGGGCGCCCGCCGGATGGCCCCCATGCACTGGGCCACCTTCGTGCTCTCCTCCGAACCCGTCCTCGAACCCCTCACCCGGGTCCGGGCCGCCTGGGCCCACGCCGGACTTCCCCGCGAGGACCTGTGGGACCTCCCCGTCGGCGGTTCACGCGTCCTCGTGCCGTAGCGCGTCGCGCCCGCCGCCCCGGACCCGCCGCCACAGCGCCGGGACCGCGCTGACCAGCAGCGTCAGACCCACCGCCGCCACCACGCCCTGCCAGGGCTCCGGGAAGAGCGAACCGCCCAGGATCCCGATCAGCTGGTACGTCGCCGCCCAGGCCAGGCACGCCGCCGCGTCGCCCCGCGCGAACCGGCGCAGCGGCATCCGGGCCAGCAGACAGGCCAGCATCACCGGGATCCGCCCGGCCGGCACCAGCCGGGACAGCACCAGCACCGACACCTGGTGACTGTCGAGCCGCTCCTGCGCGTGCGCCAGCCGGTCCGGCGTCACCCGCGAGCGCAGCGCCGCCAGCCACCGCGAGCCGTTCCGCGACCGGACCCCGCGCCGCCCCAGCCAGTACAGCGCCAGATCGCCGAGGAAGGCGGCCGCCGAGGCCACCAGGAAGACGAGGAGCAGCGGGAAGGGCGACACCGCCGAGGACTGGTGCAGGGCGACCACCGCGGCCGAGCTGACGATCGCCCCCGTCGGCACCACCGGCACCAGCGCCCCCAGCGCCACCAGCAGGAACAGCGAGGGGTAGCCCACCGCCTGCTGCGTCGACTCCGGCGGCAGGTCCCGCACCGCGGCCAGCAGCCCACCGGTCACCGGGCGACCTCGGGCCGCACCCGCTCGCCGTGCCCCAGCGGGTGCACCGCCACCTTCGGCGCCAGCAGGGCCGCCTGCCGCGCGAACTCGACGCCCGGCGCGTGGAACTCGTGCGGCCGGACCCCGTCCATGCCGATCGGCCAGTACGTGCCGTAGTGCACCGGCACCGCCGCCGCCGGCGACAGCTCCGCCAGCGCCCGCGCCGCGCGCCCCGCGTCCAGGTGCCCCTGCCCCAGGAAGGGGCCCCAGCCGCCCACCGGCAGCAGCGCCACGTCCACCGGCCCGACCGCCTCCGCCATGGAGTCGAAGAGCCCGGTGTCCCCGGCGAAGTAGGTCCGCGCCTCGCCCTCGACGACGTAGCCGAGCGCGGGGGAGCGGTGCGGGCCGAACGGCAGCCGCCGGCCGTCGTGCAGCGCCGGTACGGCCCGTACCGTCACGCCCTCCACCACCACCTCGTCCCCGGGCGCCACCTCCGTCAGCCGCAGCCCCGCCGCGGCCAGCCGGCGCAGCCCCGGCACCGCGTCGGCCGCGCCCGACGGCACCAGGACGCGGGTCCCCGGCGCGAGCCGGGCCAGCGACGGCAGGTGCAGGTGGTCGGAGTGCAGGTGCGAGACGAGGACCGCCTCCGCGACCGCCGCCTCGGGCGGCGGCGGGGCGCCGCGGCGGCGGCGCAGGTGCGCGAGGCGCCGGGCGAACAGCGGATCGGTGAGGAACCGGACCCCGGAGTCCTCGACCGTGCAGGTCGCGTGCCCCCACCAGGTGACCTCCACCGGCATGCCGCCCTTCCCTCGCGATCCGCGCTCCCTCACGAGGGTAGAGGCCCGGCGGGCCTCCCGTGCGGCTCCGCCGGGCAGTAGGGTCGGTCCATGAACGACGTCCGGGTCGCGGCGATCGCCAGCCTCACCCCGCTCGAAGAACTCGATTCCGAGCCCTTCCTCGTCGACACGCGCGGCCAGCACGCGATGTGCGCCCGCTGGGCGGTCGAACGCGGATACGTCCTCGTGCGCCGGCTCCTCTTCTACGGCGTCCGGCCCGACCACGACGAACTCTGGGCCGACGTCGAGTCCGGCGAGGTCGACGTCTTCGTCGCGGCGAACGAGCGCGTCCTGGCCCGGGCCCTCACCTCGGTGCCGGGCTTCCGGGCGGAGTGCGCGCGGCGCGGCGTGCGGGTCGAGACGGCCGACGCGCCGCCGCCGCCCTACGACTCCGCCGCCAGGGCCGCCGTCCACCGCCGCCTCTCCATGCCCACCGCCGGCTACGACGGCACCTGACCCCCCGCCCCCGTCCCGCGACCCGCGCCCGGCCGCACCACTGGGGAACGCCCCGGGTGGGGAGGTATGTCAGGGTGGGGGGACGTTTGGGTGGAAGGTGCGGGCGGCGTGGGCGACGGGCGAGGGCGCGACCGGCGGTGGCGGGGCGCGGGGCGGACGGCGGTGCGGGTGCTCAGCGTGTGGGGCGTCTCGACGCTCACCCTGCTCGTGCTCGCGGGACTGCTGCCGGACTTCCAGCTGCAGTCCCCCGACGGCGACAGCCTCACCCGCACGGCCCTGACCGCCGCCTGGGCCGCCGGCGCCTTCGGCCTGCTGACCGCGCTCGTCTGGCCGCTCGTCGTCCGCGCCTTCCTGCTGGTCCCGGCGCTCGTCCTCGGCCTGCTGGTGTTCTTCCTCAACGGCTCGCTGCTGCTCGTCGCGCTCTGGCTGATCCCGGACGGGCGGGGCGCCGCCGACCCCGAGACCGCCGTCGTCGTCGCGGCCGTGATGTCCGCGGTCGCCTCCGCCACCTCCACCGCGCTCGCCGTGCGCGACGACGACGCCTACCGCCGCCGCCTGTACCGGCAGACCGGCCGCACCCGCCCCCGCGACCCCCGCTCCGTCCCGGCCCCCGCGCCCGGCACCGTCTTCCTCCAGCTCGACGGCGTCGGCCACCGGACGCTGCGCCGGGCCGTGGCCGACGGGCTGATGCCGACGGTGGCGGGCTGGCTGGACGCCGGCCACCGGCTCACCCCGTGGCGGACGGACTGGTCGAGCCAGACCGGCGCCAGCCAGCTCGGCATCCTGCACGGCAGCAACGAGGACGTGCCCGCCTTCCGCTGGTACGAGAAGGACACCGGCCGGCTCATGGTGTCCAACCGGCCGGCGAGCGCGGTGGAGCTCCAGCGCCGGGCGGTGCGCCGCACCGGCGACGGCGGGCTGCTCAGCCTGGACGGCGCCTCCCGGGGCAACCTCTTCAGCGGCGGCGCCGACCAGGTGGCGCTGGTGCTGACCGCGGCGGCCCGCCGGGGCCGCCGCAACCGCTCGCGGGCCGGCTACGTCGCGTACTTCGCGGACCCGGCCAACGCGGTGCGCACCGCCGGCTCGCTCGTCAACGAGGTCGTGCGCGAGCTGGCGCAGTCCACCCGGGCGCGGCTGCGCCGCGAGACGCCCCGGATCCGGCGCGGCGGCACCTACCCCTTCGTGCGGGCCTTCGCGACGGTGGTCGAGCGGGACGTGGTGGTCGCGGCGGTGATGGGCGACGTGCTCGCCGGCCGCACCGCCGTCTACGCCGACCTGGTCGCCTACGACGAGGTGGCGCACCACTCGGGCCCCCGGGGGCGGGACACCGACCAGGTGCTGCGCCGCCTGGACCGTTCGCTCGCGCTGGTCGCCAGGGTGGCCGAGCACGCCCCGCGGCCGTACCGGATCGTGCTCCTCTCCGACCACGGGCAGAGCCCGGGGGAGACCTTCGCCGGCGCGTACGGGCTGACGCTGAAGGACCTGGTGCGGGCGGGCTGCGGACTGCCGGTGTCCCGGCGGGTCGGCCGGACCCGCAGCGGCGCGGAGGCCGGGGACGCGGCCAGGGACGCGCTGCGCAGCGCCCTGCACCGGCCGGTGGAGACCGGTGAGGAGACGCGGCGCGAGCTGCCCGCCCGTCCCTCCGAGCCGGTCGTCCTCGCCTCGGGCAACCTCGGCCTGATCTCCTTCCCCGACGTGCCGCACCGGATGACGAAGGAGGAGATCGACCGGCGCCATCCGGCGCTGCTGCGCACCCTCGCCCAGCACCCGGGGATCGGCTTCCTGCTGGTGGCGAGCGCCGAGCACGGCTCGGTGGTGATGGCCCGGGACGGGGTGGAGGTGCCGGTGGCGGAGCTGGCCGACGACGGGCCGCTGGCGGTCTTCGGCCGGGGCGCGGCGGACGCGGTCCGGCGCACCGACGGCTTCCCGCACGTCGCCGACGTGATGGTCAACTCGATGTACGACCCGGCGACCGGCACCGTGCACGCCTTCGAGGAGCAGATCGGCTCGCACGGCGGCCTCGGCGGCGAGCAGTCCCACCCCTTCCTGCTCTCCCCGCCGGAGCTGTCGCCCCCGGTCGCGGAGGGGGAGGAGCTGGTGGGCGCCGAGCAGGTGCACCGGGTGCTGCGGCGCTGGCTGCGCGAGGACGACGGCCCGCAGGTGCCGCTCGCCCCGCCGGCGGCTCCGGAGGAGGGCCCGGCCGACGGCACCGGGGCCCCCGTGACGGTGAACCGGGCCCCGGAGGCGTAGTCCAGGAGGGCGGTTCTCCCGCCCGGGCGGAGCGCCGGACGCCCCGGCGGGGCAGTACGGATCACCGTGAGCCCCGCACCCCGGCCGCCCCGCGCGCCCGCCGCCCCGGCGGGCCGTACGGCGCGCCTCCGGCGGTTCCTCGCCCTGCTCTGCGGCGCGCTCCTGGTCCTGGCCGCCCTCGGCGGGGCGGCCGGCCCCGCCGGTGCCGAACCCCGGCCGGCCGCCGCGTCCACCGCCCCGGATCCGGCCGGCGAGACCCACGAACCCGGCCCCGCGGAGGCGGGTCTCCCCGGCCGGGCCCGGCACCGCAGGACCCGCGTCCGGCCCGTCCCGGCACTCCCGCGCCCCCTCCGGTCCCGTCGCGCCCCGCGGACCGGCGCCCCCGCCCCCGTGCCGGCGCCGCGCCCGTCCTCGCACCGGCGGGTGGTGATGCGCTGCTGACGGGCCCCGCCCCAGCAGCCCCTTCCCACCCACCCCGCACCCGCGAGGAGCACCGTCATGCCCACCGACCCGTACGCCGTCCTCCAGGCCCTGCTGCGCGCCGAGGCCTCCCGGGCCCGCCGTACCGCCGAGCCCCCCTCCGCACCGGCCCCCGAACCGACGGCGGAACCGACCCCCGCCCCCTCCGGCCCCGCCCCCCACCGCGAGGCCCCGCCCCGCTGACGACGCCCGCCGTTCCCCTGACGGCGAGCCCCCGGCCCGCTGACGGCGAGCTCTTGGCCCACTGACGGCGAGCCCCGGCCCGCTGACGGCGGTCCGCCGGCCACGGGATCCGGCCGCCCCGCCCCCCCCCGCAGGGCGGCCGGATCCGTCCGGTCGCCGGGGAATCCCGTTTGCGGCCGCCCACCGGTCCGTACGAGGCTGACCGGATGACCTCGACCGACCGGACCCCCCAGCCCGCTCGGTCCCCGGACCCCGGCCCGGGCAGCGGCCCGGTGTCCACCCCCGCCCCCGCCCCGGGCAGCGGCGACGGCAGTGGCAGTGGTCCCCGTGCCCCCGTCGTTCTCGTGCGGCGGGCCGTCCGCCGGGGGGCCTCCTTCGCGCGGCGGCCCTACTGGGACCGGCCGGACGCCGCGTACCGGGTCCGGCGGTGGCCCGACCTCACCGCGCTCTTCCTGGCCACCGTCTTCTTCTGGTCGAGCCTCAGCCCCTCGCTGGTGCCCCGCCCCTGGTACCTCCAGGGCATCGTCGGCGGCATCACCGCCGCCATCGGCTACGCCCTCGGCTCCACCCTCGCCTGGCTCTTCCGGGCCGTCGTCCCCCGGCATCCGGGCGAGCGGGTCCGCGCCCGCTGCTGGCAGGCGTACTGGCTGCTCGCCCCGCTCGCGAGCGTCTGGCTCATCTCCGAGTCCGCGCGGATGCAGCGCCGGCTGAGGGTCCTCCAGGACCTGCCGCCCTCGCTGACCTGGCACACCCCGATGATCGCGCTGATCGCCCTCGCGCTCCTCGCCCTCGCCCTGCTCCTGGCCCGGCTCGTGCGGCTCGGCGCCGTCACCCTGATCCGGCTGCTCGGCCGGCTCCTGCCCCGGCCCCTCGCCTACGCCACCGGCGCGCTGCTCACCGCCCTCGCCGTCCTCGTCGGCGTCCGCGACATCGTCTACGACCGGGGGATCGTCGACGTCGCCGACCGCATCGCCGCCGCCACCAACGGCGGCACCAGGGCGGGCATCGAGCGCCCCGTCTCCCGCTTCGTCTCCGGCGGCCCCGGCTCCCTCCTCGACTGGGACTCCCTCGGCTACGAGGGCCGCAACTTCACCGGCTCCGCCCCCACCCGGGCCGCGCTCACCGCCTGGAGCGGACGCCCCTCCCGCGACCCCGTCCGGGTCTACGTCCCCTCCACCCCGCCCGTCGCCTTCGCCGACGACCGCCCCTTCGCCGCCCAGGCCGCGCTCGCCGTCCGCGAACTCGACCGCACCGGCGCCTTCGACCGGGCCGTCCTCGCCGTCGCCGGCACCACCGGCACCGGCTGGGTCGACCCGAACGTCGCCGAGGCCCTGGAGTACATGTACCGGGGCGACACCGCGATCGTCGCCGTCCAGTACTCGTACCTGCCGAGCTGGGTCTCCTTCCTCGTCGACAAGGAGAAGGCGGGCCGGGCCACCCGCGCCCTCGTCGACGCCGTCCGGGCCCGGATCGCCACCCTGCCCGACGACCGCAGGCCCCGGCTCGTGGTCACCGGCGAGAGCCTCGGCGCCTACGCCGTCGAAGCCTCCTTCGGCACCGTCGACGCCCTCCTCGCCGGCACCGACGGCGCCCTCCTCATGGGCCCGCCCGACTTCTCGCCGATCTCCCGCGAGCTGCGCCGCGACCGCGACCCGGGCAGCCCCGTCTGGCGCCCCGAGTACGAGGGCGGCCGACGGGTGAGGTTCGGCCAGTTCCCGGCCGTCGACCTCGCCCGCCCGGCCGCCCCCTGGGAACACCCGCGCGTCGTCTACCTCCAGAACGCCTCCGACCCCGTCGTCTGGTGGTCGCCCGACCTCCTGCTCGACCGGCCCCGCTGGCTCTCTCGGCCGCTCGGCCCGGACATCACCCCCGAGATCCGCTGGTTCCCCTTCGTCACCTTCTGGCAGACCTCGGTCGACATGGCCGTCTCGTACGGCGTCGATGCCCCGCACGGGCACCGCTACGGCGCCGGAGCCGTCGACGGCTGGGCCGCCGTCGTCCCGCCCGAAGGCTGGACCGAAGCCGACACCGCCCGGCTGCGCGCCCACATCGGCCACCGCCGGGCCGCCTACTGACGCCCCGCCGGCTCCCCCCTACGCCTCCGCCGGTTCCGCCTACGCCTCCGCCGGCTCCGCCCGGGTTCCGGCATGACCTCGGGGGTAATCGACCCGGACCCGCCCCGGTCGGCAAGCTCTGGAGCACCGGAACCCGGGCGGCGCACTCCGCCCGGGCGCCGGGTCCCCACCGCACGAACGACCCCTTCTGGAGGGTGATCCGCCATGTCCCAGACCCTGCTCGCCGGTCTCGCCCGCACCACCCGGCCGCACTCCATGGTCCGCCGCTTCCTCGCCCTCGACGCCGTCGTCACCGGGGCCAACGGGCTCGCCTACGCCCTGGCCTCCGGCCCGCTCGGCGAACTCCTCGGCGTGGACCCCGCCCTGCTCCTCGGACTCGGCCTCTTCCTCACGGCCTTCGCCGCCGGCGTCGCCTGGCTGGCGAGCCGCCCGCAGCCCCCGGCGCTCGCCGTGAAGCTCGTCGTGGACGCCAACCTGCTGTGGGCCGTCCTCAGCCTGGTCGCCCTCGCCGCCTGGCTGGACCCCACCACCGCCGGACTCGTCTGGACCCCGATGCAGGCCGGCACCGTCGCGGGCTTCGCGCTCCTCCAGTGGGGCGCGCTGCGCGCCGCCACCCGCTGAGGGCCCGTCAGGAACGGGGGGAGTGCAGGTACTCCACCGTCGCCGGGTCGGCCGGGAGCAGCGTCTCGATGGCCAGCTCGGCGACGGTCACGTCCATCGGCGTGTTGAAGGTCGAGATCGACGACACGAAGGACAGCACCCGCCCGTCGTGCTCGATCCGCAGCGGCAGCGCGAAGTACGGGTACGGCTCCGGGTCCTCGACGGCCGCCGCCCGGGGCGGCTCCGGCAGCGGATACGCCGTCACCTCCTCGTACACCGCGCGCAGCGCGTCCGAGCGGGCGAAGGCGATCTGACGCTCCATCTGGGCCAGCAGGTGCCCCCGCCACTCCCGCAGGTTGCGGATCCGGGGTGCCAGTCCCTCCGGGTGCAGGGTGATCCGCATGGCGTTCATCGGGGGCGTCAGCAGGTGCCCGGGCAGCCCGTCGAGCAGCAGGGCGATCGCCCGGTTGGCCGCCACCACCGTGTACGAGCCGTCCACGACGAGCGCCGGATACGGCTCGTACCCCTGGAGCAGCCGCGCGATGCCGTCCCGCAGCGGCCCCAGCTCCGGCGCGTCGAGCGTCGACTCCGCGTAGCGGGGCGCGTAACCCGCCGCCAGGAGCAGTGCGTTGCGGTCCCGCACCGGCACGTCCAGGTGCTCGGCGAGCTTGAGGATCATCTCCTCGCTCGGCCGCGAGCGGCCCGTCTCGACGAAGGAGATGTGCCGCGCGGAGGAGTCCGCGCGCAGCGCCAGCTGCAGCTGGCTGAGCCGCCGCCGCTCGCGCCAGTCGCGCAGCAGCGGTCCGACACCCGTGTCGCTCACCACCGTTGTCATGCGCAGACGGTATCCCAGAGGGGCGACCCGGGTACGTTCCCCCGGGGAGCGACGCCCGCACCACGTACCCCGCCCCGCGCACCACCGACCGGAGGGAGCACCCCCGTGCCCACACAGCCGCTGTCGCAGAAGGAGATCGAGGACCGTCTGCGGGAGCTTCCCGGCTGGGCCGTCGAGGACGCCCGGCTGGTCCGCTCCTACCGGCTCCCCGACCACTTCGCCGCCACCGCGCTCGTCGTCCACGTCGCCCAGATCCAGCAGGAGCTGAACCACCACTCCGACCTGACGCTCGGCTACGACTCGGTCGCCCTCGCCGTCCACACCCACTCCGCGGGCGGAGCCCTCACCGGGAAGGACTTCGACCTCGCCGAACGCGTCGAGTCCATCGCCCCCGGCCACGGCGCCCGCTGACCCACCGTCACCCCCCCCGGGCCGCCCCGTAGCATCCCGGGCATGGCGGACACCCTGCTCGACTACGAGACCCAGGCGGCCCACTACGACGAGACCCGAGGCGGCGTGCCCCGGGCCGAGGCGGCTGCCCGGGCCGTGCTGCGGCTCGTGCCGGCCGGCGCCCGCACCCTGCTCGACCTCGCCTGCGGCACCGGCCTCGTCACCGAACGGCTCGGCCGCCCCGGGCTGCGGGTGCTCGGCGCCGACGCCGCCCACGCCATGCTCCGGACCGCCGCCGGGCGGCTCCCCGGCCGGACGGTCCGCGCCGACGCCCGCCGGCTGCCCTTCGCCGACGGGAGCCTCGACGCGGTCTGCGCGGTGTGGCTGCTCCATCTGGTGCCGTTCACCGGGGAGATCGTCGCCGAGGCCGCGCGGGTGCTGCGCCCCGGCGGCGTCCTCGCCGTCACCGTCGACAAGGACGCCGCCCACGACGTCGGCAGCGACATCGACGCCCTGCTGCGGCCGCACCGTGCGACCGGCGCCGCCCACGACCTGGCCGGCCGCGTCGACGCCCTCGCCGCCGCCCACGGCCTGGCCCCGGCCGGCACCACCACCTTCACCGGCCACGGCCAGGGCGCGACCCCGGCCGCCACCGCCCGCCGGCTCCGCGCCGGGTACTACGCCTCCTGGTTCCGCGGCGGCCCGGCCGCCACCGACGCCCTTGCCGCCGCCCTGGCGGCCCTCCCGGACCAGGACCGCCCCCGCCCGGCCCCCGAGTACCCCCTCGCCGCGTACGTGAAGCCGCCCGTCGCCTAGACCGCCACCCGGCCCCCGGCCAGCTCCAGCGGACGCCCGGCGAAGCGCTTGCGGAACTCCCGGTCGTGGGAGACCGCGACCACCGTCCCGGGGAACGCGGCGACGGCCTCCTCCAGCTCCTCCACCAGCGCGGGCGCGAGGTGGTTCGTGGGCTCGTCCAGGACCAGCAGGTCGGCGGGGCGGGAGACCAGCAGGGCCAGTTCGAGGCGGCGGCGCTGACCGGCGGAGAGCGCCGCCACGGGGACCGCCAGGTCCTCCTCGCGCAGCAGGCCCAGCGCCAGCAGCTCCCCGGCGTGCTCCTCGGGCGCCCCGGGCCTGCCCTCCGCCCAGACCGCCAGGGCGGTCCCGCGGGCGGGGGAGTGCGCCAGCTCCTGCGCGAGGTAGCCGACCCGGCCCGTCCGGCGCACCACCCCTTCCTCCGGGGCCAGTTCACCGGCGAGGAGGCGCAGCAGGGTCGTCTTCCCGGCCCCGTTGGGCCCCGACACCAGCACGCGCTCGCCGGCCCCGATCCGCAGCCCGTCCACGGCGAGCCGGTCGCCGCAGCGGACCCCCTCCAGCTCCACCAGCACCTCCGCGAGGGGCCCGGCGCCGGCGAACCGCCCGCCGAACCGCAGCGGTTCGGGCGGCGCGGCCACCGGATCGCGCAGCAGCTCCTCCAGCCGCCGCCGGGCCGTCCGCACCTGCCCCGACAGCTTGTTCTCGCTGGAGCGGCGGTGCTTGCCGAAGCCCTGGCGGGGATCCCGGCCGGTCACGGCGAGCCGCTGCCCCGCCGCCGCGACCAGCTCCTCGGTACGGGCCACCTCCTCCCGCCACTCCAGGTGCTCCTGGACCCGGCGCCGGCGCTCGGCGGCCTTCGCGGACCGGTAGCCGGCCCAGCCGTCCCCGTACCGCAGCACGGTCCGCCGGTCCCGGTCGACTTCCAGGACCGTCGTCGCGAAGCCCTCCAGGAAGGCCCGGTCGTGGGTGACGACCAGGGCCGTGCCCCGGTGCGCGGCGAGCCGGCCGCGCAGCCAGTCGACGGCGTCGCGGTCGAGGTGGTTCGTCGGCTCGTCGAACAGCAGGAGCTCGGCGCCGGAGGAGAGCACGCAGGCGAGCGCGAGCCGCGCCTGCTCGCCGCCGGAGAGGGTGGCGAGCCGCCGGTCTCCGGTGACGTGCCCGAGGCCGAGGGCGTGCAGGGAGGCGGCGACCCCGGCGTCCGCGGTGTAGCCGCCGCGCTCCTCGAAGCGGTCGAGGAGCGCGCCGTACGCGGCCAGCTCCTCCGCGCCCGCCGTGCCGAGGTCCGCCTCGGCCGCCCGCAACCCGGCCTCCAGCCCGCGCAGTTCGGCGAGGGCGAGGTCGACGGCGTCCTGGACGGTGTCGTCCGGGCCGACCGGATAGGTCTCCGGCAGCGTCTGGGCGAGCCGGGCGACGGAGCCGGGGAAGCGGACGAGGACCTCGCCCTCGTCGGGGGTCAGGCCGCCGTCGAGCAGCCGGAGCAGGGTGGACTTGCCGGAGCCGTTCTCGCCGACGACGACGGCCTTCTCGCCGGGGCGGACGGTGAACGAGACCTGGTCGAGGACGCGGCGGTCCCCGAAGGAGACGCCGACGTGACGGAGGGAGAGCTGGGCGCGCTCGCGCATGGGTGGATTCCTCTGCGGGGTTCGTGGAAGGAGGGCACACGAAACCGGCCCGTGGCCGCACCCGCGGCCGGACCGGTACCCGGAATCAGAGGAAGTAGTGGAACGTACCCATGCGCCCAGGCTAACAGCCCGGCCGCACGGGGCCCCGGGAATTCCGCCCCGCCCCACCCCGGCCCGTCCCACCCCGGCCCGCGCCATCCCGGAACGCCCCGCCCCGGCCCGGCCGGCGGGCCCGCCCCGGCCCGCTCCGCCCCACCCCGGCCCGTCCGGCCCCGGCCCGTGGGGACACCGGGTCGCCGGGCGGTCGGCTTACGGCGGGCGGCACGCGGGGCCCGCGACACGTTTGCCGTACCGGCAACTTTTCTCGCGTTTTCGGCGCGGTCCGGCGCACGCTGGTGCCATGACCCAGCATCGCGCGTCCCACGCCCCGCACGACCACCACGAGCCCGGCCCGGGCCACGCCCACCACGGCCACGCCCACGGCGACGGCACCGAGTACGACTGGGGCCGGCTCGCCCCGCTCCTGGAGAGCCAGGCCGAGATCGCCGGCACCGCCTACCGCGAGGCCGCCGCCTGGCTCGGCACCCTCGTCCCGGCCGGCGGCGTGCGCCGCCTGCTCGACGTCGGCAGCGGCCCCGGCGTCATCACCGCGGTGCTCGCGGAGGCGTTCCCGTACGCCGAGGCCGTCGCCGTCGACGGCACCCCCGAACTCCTGGAGCGCGCCCGCGCCCGCGCCGAGGCGCGGGGGCTCGGCGCCAGGATCAGCACCCTGCGCGCCGAACTCCCCGAGGAGACCGGCAGCCTGGGCGAGACGGACCTGCTGTGGGCCGGCAACGCGCTGCACCACATCGGCGACCAGGGCGCCGCGCTCGCCGGCTTCGCGAAGCTGCTCCGCCCCGGCGGCCTGATCGCCCTCGTCGAGGGCGGGCTGCCGCCCCGTCACCTGCCCCGGGACATCGGCATCGGCCGCCCCGGCCTGGAGGCCCGCCTCGACGCCGAGCACGCCGACCGGTTCGCCCGGATGCGCTCCGAGCTGCCCGGCGCCGTGCGCGAACCGGACGACTGGCGCGCCCTGTTCACCGCCGCCGGGCTCACCCCGGCCGGCACCCGCACCTTCCTCGTGGACGTGCCCGCGCCCGTCCCCCAGGCCGTCCGCGAGTTCGCCGTCCGCCACTTCGAGCGGCTCCGCGAGGGCCTCGGCGAGCACCTGGGCGCCGAGGACCGCGCGACCCTCGACCGGCTGCTCGACCCGGCCGACGCGCGGTCCCTGCACCACCGCACGGACCTCTTCCACCTGACGGCCCACACGGTCCACACCGCCCGCAAGGGCTGAACCGCGCGGGCCGCCGCCGTGCTCAGGGGGCCACCGGCTCCAGCCGCCACCACTGGAACGGCGAGTCGGTGTCCTCCCCCTGCCGGATGTCGGCGCCCTCGGCCGCCGAGCCGTCCGCCACCTCCAGGAGCAGTCCGCTGACGAAGCTCACCAGCGCGACCGTGCCGGGCGCCTGGACGTCCTGCTCGATGATCCACTCCTGGGCGCCGAAGTTGTTCGCCCGCCACTGCTGGACGAGCGCGCCCGGCTCCGTGGAGGCGTTCACGACGTCCAGCCGCTTCCCGCTGGCCGCGTTGACCAGGTGGTAGAGCCCCCCGCCGTTCGGCACCGCCGACACCCGCCACCGCTGCCCCGGAGAGTCCGAGGCGGCCCCCTGCTGGACCTTGGCGCCGCCGCGCCGCGAGCCCGCGTACACCTCCAGGAGCAGGCCGCTGCCCACGTTCCGCACCCGGTACAACCCATCGGGGACGGGGGCGGGGCCCCCGTCCTCCCTCCCCTTCACCCGGAGCCTCAGGCGCCGGCGTCGAACTCGGCCGGGTTCGGCCCGAGGCGCGTGCCCTCGTCGAGCGCGGCGATCGCCGCCATGTCCTCGGCGTCCAGCTCGAAGTCGAAGACGTCGATGTTCTCGCGGATGCGGGACGGGGTCACCGACTTCGGGATGACCACGTTCCCCAGCTGGAGGTGCCAGCGGAGCACCACCTGCGCGGGGGTCCGCCCGTGCTTGCGGGCGATGGCGATCAGCGCCGGGACGTCGAGCAGCCCCCGGCCCTGGCCGAGCGGCGACCACGCCTCGGTCGCGATGCCCAGCCGGGCGTGCGCCGCGCGGGACTCGGCCTGCGCCAGCTGCGGGTGCAGCTCGATCTGGTTCACGGCGGGGACGACGCCGGTCTCGGCCGTCAGCCGCTCCAGGTGCTCCGGGAGGAAGTTCGAGACGCCGATCGCCTTGGCGCGGCCGTCGGCGAGGATCTTCTCGAGGGCCCGGTAGGTGTCGACGTACGCGTCCTTCGCCGGCACCGGCCAGTGGATCAGGTACAGGTCGACGTAGTCGAGGCCGAGGCGCTCCAGGGAGGCGTCGAAGGCGCGCAGGGCGGAGTCGTGCCCCTGCTCGCTGTTCCACAGCTTGGTGGTGACGAAGAGCTCCTCGCGGGGGACGCCGGAGGCGGTCACGGCCCGGCCGGTGCCCCGCTCGTTCTCGTAGATCGCCGCCGTGTCGATGGAGCGGTAGCCGGCCTCCAGGGCGGTGGCCACGGCCTTCGCGGCCTCGTCGTCCGGCACCTGCCAGACGCCGAAGCCGAGCTGCGGCATCGCCACGCCGTTGTTCAGGATGACCGAGGGGACCTTGCTGTCCGTGCTCACGTGGGATGGATCCTTACGTCGTCGTGGTCGTACGCGGACGGGCGCGCGAACGCCCGTCCCCTTCCTCCAACGATCACCCGGCCCGCAACATTCCGCCGGTCGGGCGCCCCGTCAGCCGTACAGCGCCTCGACCTCCGCGGCGTACGCCCGCTCGATCGCCTTCCGCTTCAGCTTCAGCGACGGGGTGAGCAGCCCGTGCTCCTCGCTGAACGGGTGGGCGAGGATCCGGAAGGTGCGGATCGACTCGGCCTGCGACACCAGGGTGTTCGCGGCCACCACCCCGCGCCGGATCTCCGTCTCCAGGTCCGGGTCGCGGACCAGTTCCGCGGGGGAGAGCGGCGGCCGGCCCTGGATGGCGAGCCAGTGGTCCACCGCCTCCTGGTCCAGGGTGACCAGGGCCGCGACGTACGGCCGGTCGTTGCCGACGACGAGGCACTGGGCGATCAGCGGGTGCGCCCGCACCCGCTCCTCCAGACCGGCCGGCGCCACGCTCTTGCCGCCGGAGGTCACCAGGATCTCCTTCTTCCGCCCGGTGATCGTCAGGTAGCCCTCGGCGTCGAGCGCGCCCAGGTCGCCGGTGGCGAGCCAGCCGTCGTTGAGCACCGCCGCCGTGGCCGCCGGGTCGCCCAGGTAGCCGGAGAAGACCTGCCCGCCGTGGAGCCACACCTCGCCGTCCTCCGCGATGTGCACGGTGGTGCCCGGCACCGGCCGGCCCACCGTGCCGTACCGCACCCGGCCGGGCGGGTTCGCGGTGGCGGCGGCCGTCGACTCCGTCAGGCCGTACCCCTCGAAGACGGTGACGCCGGCGCCCGCGAAGAACAGCCCGGTCCTGCGGTCCATCGCCGAACCGCCCGACATCGCGTACCTGATCCGGCCGCCCAGCGCCTCGCGGACCCGGCCGTAGACGGTCTTGTCGAAGAACTGGTGCTGCACCCGCAGCGCCGCCGACGGGCCGGGGCCCTGGCCGAAGGCCTTGTGCTCCAGCGCCTCCGCGTACTTCACGGCCACCTCCACCGCCTTGTCGAAGACGGCGGCCCGGCCGTCGGCCTCGGCCCTGCGGCGCGCGGCGTGGAAGATCTTCTCGAAGACGTACGGCACGGCGAGCACGAAGCTCGGCCGGAACGACACCAGGTCGGGCAGCAGCGCCGACGCGGTCATCGACGGCTGGTGCCCGAGCTTCACCCCGCCCCGCACGGCCGCGACCTCCACCATCCGCCCGAAGACGTGGGCGAGGGGCAGGAAGAGCAGGGTGGACGCCTGGTCGCCGGGGCGGGAGCGGAAGACCGGCTCCCAGCCGGCGAGCAGGGCGTCGGTCTCGAACATGAAGTGGCCGTGGGTGATCACGCAGCCCTTGGGGCGGCCGGTGGTGCCCGAGGTGTAGATGACCGTGGCCACCGAGTCGGGGGTCACCGCCCGGCGGTGCCGCTGCACCACGTCCTCGTCGATGCCCTCCCCGGCGGCGGTCAGCTCGGCGACCGCGCCCGGCCCGGCGTCCTCGCCGGGGTCGAGCTGCCACAGCCGCCGGAGCCTCGGCAGCCGGTCCACCACGGACCCGATGGTCATGGCGTGGTCCTCGTGCTCCACCACGCAGGCGGTGACCTCGGCGTCGTACAGCATCCAGTGGACCTGGTCGGCGGAGGAGGTCGGGTAGACCGGCACGGGCTGGGCGCCGAGCGTCCACAGCGCGAAGTCGAAGAGCGTCCACTCGTAGCGGGTGCGGGACATGATCGCGACCCGGTCGCCGAACCGCACCCCGTGCGCGACGAGCCCCTTCGCCAGCGCCAGCACCTCGTCCCGGAACCGGGCGCGGCTCACGTCCTCCCAGCCGCCGTCCGCCGTCCTGCGCCCGAAGGCGATCGCGTCGGGGGCCTCGGCGGCACGGGTGAAGACGGCGTCCGCCAGCCCGCCGCTGAGCGGGGCCGCCTCGACGGGCGGCACGGTGAACTCGCGCACGGACCAGCTCCTCCCTCGACGGCTCGGTGGCTGAAAGGGGCCGCTGCGTGGGCCGCGGCGCCGTGACCGTACCCCACCCGGAGCGGCTGCGGCAGGACCTTCACCAAGCCGCGACATTCCCCGTTCGCACAGGTCAGGGCAGGTGAGGAGGGAAATGGCGGCCGGCAGGGGGCCGTTGCGTACCGTCCGGTAGGTCCGTGCCCCGCGAAGTCTCCACGGAATCTGTACCGCCCGCGCACGCTCCCGCCCCCGGCCGGTATCCGTCAGTCCTGGCGCCGCAGCCCGTCGCCGCCCTCCAGGATCGCCTCCGCCAGCGCGTCCGCCGCCTCCTGCGTCGCCCCGCCGCGCCGCCCCTTGCGCAGGACGAAGTCGACCCCGCCCAGCTCCGGCAGCCCCGACCGGGGCGACACGGGCACCAGCCCGGGCGGCACCAGGCCCCGCGTGTGGGCCATCACGCCGAGCCCCGCGCGGGCCGCCGCCACGTTGGCGCTCAGACTGGAGCTCGTGCACGCGATCCGCCACGCCCGGCCCTCCGCCTCCAGGGCCGCGAGCGCCCGCGCCCGGGTGATGCCCGGCGGCGGATAGAGGATCAGCGGCACCGGCCGCTCCGGGTCGAGCCGCAGCCCCGGCGCCCCGATCCACACCAGCGCGTCGCTCCACACCGGCACCCCGCCCTCGGCGTCCCCGTCCGCCCCTGCGCCCCGCTTGGCCAGGATCAGGTCGAGCCGGCCGGCGGCGAGCCGCGCCTGGAGCGTCCCCGACAGCTCGACGGTCAGCTCCAGGTCCACCTCGGGGTGCGCCCGCCGGAAGGACTCCAGGATCTCCGGCAGCCGGGTCGCCACGAAGTCCTCCGAGGCGCCGAACCGCAGCCGGCCGCGCAGCCGCGTCCCGGTGAAGAAGGCCGCCGCCCGCTCGTGCGCCTGGAGGATCGTGCGGGCGAAGCCCAGCATCGCCTCCCCGTCCCCGGTCAGCTCCACGCTGTGGGTGTCCCGGACGAAGAGCGGCCGCCCGGTCGCCTCCTCCAGGCGCCGCACGTGCTGGCTGACGGTCGACTGGCGCACCCCGAGCCGCCGGGCCGCCCGGGTGAAGGACAGCGTCTGGGCGACGGCGAGGAAGGTGCGCAGCTGGGCGGGTTCGTACACACCGCGACGCTATCGCGGAACGTGATGACAGTCAGTGCGCTGTACCGGATTCCCGATGACGGTCCCGCGGACCAGGATGGAGAGCGACCACGGCCGCCCCGGCGGCCGCCCCCGCCCGCGAGTGGAGCCATGAACCGACGTCCCCTCCTGCCCTCCTGGCTGCCGGTCGACGGCTACGTCCTCGCCCTGCTCGGCACCGTCGGCCTCGCCGCCCTGCTGCCCGCCTCCGGCGCGGCCGCCACCGCCGCCGGGTCCGCCGCCACGGGCGTCGTCGCGCTGCTCTTCTTCCTCTACGGCGCCCGGCTCTCCACCCGCGAGGCGCTCGACGGCCTGCGGCACTGGCGGCTCCACCTCACCGTCCTCGGCGCGACCTTCCTCGTCTTCCCGCTCCTCGGACTCGCCGCCCGGGGCCTCGTGCCGGGGGTCCTCACCCCGCAGCTGTACGGCGGCTTCCTCTTCCTGTGCCTGGTCCCGTCGACCATCCAGTCCTCGATCGCCTTCACCTCGATCGCCCGGGGCAACGTCCCGGCCGCGATCTGCGCCGGCTCCTTCTCCTCGCTCGCCGGCATCGTGCTGACCCCGCTGCTCGCCGCCGCCCTGCTCGGCGGCGGCACCGGCGGCCCCTCCGCCGACGCGGTCCTCGGGATCGTCCTCCAGCTCCTGGCGCCCTTCCTCCTCGGGCAGGCCCTGCGCCGCTGGGTCGCCGGCTTCCTGGTCCGCCACAAGAAGGTGCTCGGGTACGTCGACCGGGGCTCGATCCTCCTCGTCGTCTACACCGCCTTCAGCCAGGGCGTGGTCGCCGGGATCTGGCACCTGGTGACCCCCGGCCGGCTCGCCCTGCTGCTCGCCGCCGAGGCCGTGCTGCTCGCCCTGATGCTGGCCCTGACCTGGTACGGGGCGGGCCGGCTCGGCTTCGGCCGGGCCGACCGGATCGCCATCCAGTTCGCCGGCTCCAAGAAGAGCCTGGCCGCGGGACTGCCCATGGCGAGCGTCCTCTTCGGCGCCCACGCCTCGCTCGCCGTGCTCCCCCTGATGCTCTTCCACCAGATGCAGCTCATGGTCTGCGCCGTCCTCGCCAGGCGCCGCGCCCGCGACCCGGAGGCCGCCGTCCCCCGGGAGCCCGACCCCGCCGTCGCGCCGGCCGCCGCCCCGAGGTGACCGCCGGGGCCGCTACGGTGCTCCCATGCCCTCCCTCGATCCCGGCCGCACCCGCGCGAACCGCGTCCCGATACGGTACGGGGCCCGCCCCTGCTCCCTCGTCGTCTGCCGGGGGTGCTGCTGCGGAGACCCCCGCAAGAACCCCGGCACCGACCACGCCGCCCAGCTCGACCGGCTCCGGGCCGCCGCGGCGGCCTCCGGCGGGCGGCTCGCCGTCCGCACCAGCGACTGCCTCGGGCCCTGCGCCCAGGCGAACGTCGTGGTCGTCCAGCCCTCCACCGAGGGCCGCAGGCGCGGCGGCCGGGCCGCCTGGATCGGCTTCACCCTCGACGACGACTGCCTCGACGACATCCTCGCCTGGACCGAGGCCGGCGGCCCCGGCCTCGCCCCGCCCCCGGCCACCCTGGCCCTCCAGATGATCGACCCGCCGAAGAACTAGCCCTCCGGAGAGCTAGCCCTCCAGCACGATCCGGTGCTCGCCGGCGTACACGTTCATGTCCGGTCCGCGCAGGAAGCCGACCAGCGTCAGGCCCGTCTCCGCCGCCAGGTCGACCGCGAGCGAGGACGGCGCGGACACCGCGGCGAGCACCGGGATCCCCGCCATCACGGCCTTCTGCGCCAGTTCGAAGGAGGCCCGGCCGGAGACCAGCAGCACCGCCCGGTCCAGCGGCAGCAGGTCCTCGCGCAGGGCCCGCCCGACCAGCTTGTCCACCGCGTTGTGCCGGCCCACGTCCTCCCGTACGTCGAGCAGCTCGCCGTCCTCCGAGAAGAGCGCCGCCGCGTGCAGCCCGCCCGTCGTGTCGAAGACCTTCTGCGCCGCCCGCAGCCGGTCCGGCAGCGCGGACAGGAGCGCGGGGGAGACGCGCACCGGGGGAGCGTCGGCGATCGGGAAGCGGGCCGTGGTCCGCACCGCGTCCAGGCTCGCCTTCCCGCACAGCCCGCACGACGAGGTCGTGTAGACGTTCCGCTCCAGCGTGATGTCCGGGACGACGACCCCGGGCGCGAGCTTCACGTCCACCACGTTGTACGTGTTGGTGCCGTCCTCCTTCGCCCCCGCGCAGTACACGATGGACCGCACGTCGGCCGCCGAGGCCAGCACCCCCTCGCTCACCAGGAAGCCCGCGGCCAGCGCGAAGTCGTTGCCCGGCGTCCGCATGGTGATCGCGATCGGCCGCCCGTCCAGCCGGATCTCCAGCGGCTCCTCCGCCACCAGGGTGTCCGGACGCGCGTTCACCGCCCCGCCCCGGATCCGCGTGACCCGCCGCCGCTCGGTGACCCGTCCCATCCCCGCCGCCTTCGATTCTTCCGGTGTTCCTGCCCCTGACCCCGTCATTCTCCGCCATCCCCGGATTCCGCGCCCGGACCGGTGCGCCGCCCGACCCCTTGTCACGGTCGGCCAAGCGACTCGGGCGAATCTTGGTGGTTTACGTCACCGGTTACCCATCAGTCGCTGGCAAGACTGGGTGGTTCCTGCCGCTGAACGAACCATCGAGGGGGTCCCGGGATGACGGGCACTCGCATCGCCGCGCTCGGGCACTACCAGCCCGCCAAGGTGCTGACCAACCACGACCTGGCCGAGCTGGTCGACACGAGCGACGAGTGGATCCTCAGCCGGGTCGGCATCCGCACGCGGCACGTCGCCGGGCCCGAGGAGCCGGTCGACGAGCTCGCCGCGCACGCCGCGGGCAAGGCGCTCGCCGCCGCCGGGCTCGCCCCCGGAGACATCGACTACGTCATCGTCGCCACCTCCACCGCGATCGACCGCTCGCCCAACACCGCCGCCCGGGTCGCCGCCCGCCTCGGCATGGGCTCGCCCGCCACCCTCGACCTCAACGTGGTCTGCGCCGGCTTCACCCACGCGCTCGCCACCGCCGACCACGCGGTCCGCGCGGGCGCCGCCCGCCGCGCCCTGGTCATCGGCGCCGACAAGATGACCGAGATCACCGACTGGTCCGACCGGACCACCTGCGTGCTCACCGGCGACGGCGCCGGCGCCGTGATCGTCGAGGCCACCGAGACCGACACCGGCGCCATCGGCCCCGTCCTGTGGGGCTCGGTCCCCGAGATGGGCCACGCCGTCCGCATCGAGGGCACCCCGCCCCGCTTCGCCCAGGAGGGCCAGAGCGTCTACCGCTGGGCCACCACGAAGCTCCCCGCCCTCGCCCGCGAGGCGTGCGCCCGCTCCGGCATCGCCCCCGAGGACCTCGCCGGCGTCGTCCTCCACCAGGCCAACCTGCGGATCATCGAACCCCTCGCCGCGAAGATCGGCGCCGTCAACGCCGTCGTCGCCCGGGACGTCGTCGACTCCGGCAACACCTCCGCCGCCTCCGTGCCGCTCGCCCTCGCCAAGCTCGTCGAGCGCGGCGAGCTCCCCTCCGGCGCCCCCGTCCTCCTCTTCGGCTTCGGCGGCAACCTCTCCTACGCCGGCCAGGTCGTCCGCATCCCCTGATCGCACCACCGCGTGCCCCGTACGGCGGAGCACGGCGGGAGCCCGGTGGCGGCGTCCCCCGGGCGCGCCTAGCTTCGGTCGCGGTGGGGGCGTCCCCGCCCCGCCGCGAACCGGAGGACCGCATGCGCGCGATACGTACCGCTTCCGCCGCCCTGCTCGCCACCGCGGCCGTGGCGCTGTCCGCCCCCGCGGCCCCTGCCGACGACGGCACCGGAACCGGCCGGGACATCACCTCCTTCGGCTTCTCCGTCACCCCCCGGACCGTCGCCCCCGGCGGCACCGTCACGCTGACCTCCGAGGGCTGCGAGGTGCCGTCCGTGACCGTCACCTCGGGGATCTTCGACACCGTGACCCTCACCGAGGGCCGCCCCGGCCGCGCGACCGTCGACATCGACGCGAAGGCCGGCGCCGAGTACGAGATCGCCTTCGACTGCAAGGGCGAGCGCGGCACCACCACCCTCACCGTCGACCACGGCACCGCCCCGCCGCCGGCCCCGGTCACCCCGCACCCCCCGCGGCCCCCGCACAGGGGCGTCAAGGCGGGCTTCGGCGGCTCCACCGGCTCCGACGCGCTCGGCACGGCCGAACTGGCCGCCGGCGCCGTCCTCATCGCCGCCGCGGCCGGCGCCGCCGTCGCCCTCACCCGCCGCCGCGGCCGGGCCGGCGGCCGCCCCTGAGACGGCCCCTCCGCCCCGGTGTGACGAGGTCCGGGGCGGAGGGGCGACCACCCGCGTACGACCGAGACGAGGCAGGAGGGCCCGAGGCGGTGGAGAGCGCGCACGGCCGGCGCGGCGCCTGGGGCGTCGTCGCGATCCTCCTCCTCGTCGGCGTGCACCTCGTCCGCGGCGGTGCGCAGGAACTCGCCGCCACCGGCCCGCCCCGGCCCCTCGCGGCGGACGCCCCGGCCCCGGCGGCGCCCCCGCCCCCGGCGCGCGCGCCGCTCCCGGCCTCCGCCCCGCTCTCCGTCGCCATCCCGGCCATCGGCGTGGACGCCCCCCTCACCCGGGTCGGCCTGGACGCGGACGGCTGGCTGGAGGCCCCGCCGCCGGAGCACCCCGGCCGGGCCGGCTGGTACGCGGGCTCGGTCACCCCCGGCGAACCCGGCACCGCCGTCCTCGCCGGCCACGTCGACACCCCCGCGGGCCCCGCCGTCTTCCACGCCCTCGGCGCCCTGACCCGCGGCCGCGCCGTCGAGGTCCGCCGCGCCGACGGCCGCACCGCCGTCTTCACCGTCCACGCCGTCGAGGTCGTCCCCAAGGACGGCTTCCCCGCCGCCCGCGTCTACGCCTCCACCCGCACCCCCGAACTCCGCGTGATCACCTGCGGCGGCCCCTACAGCCGCGCCACCGGCTACACCGGCAACGTCGTCGTCTCCGCCCGCCTCACCGCCGTCCGCTGACCTGACGGATTCCGGACACCGACTGGCCTGGACCAACCCCCCGGGGCCATCGTGTCCCCCGGAGCAGGCGTCGGGGGGCGCCCAGCTCCCGGCCGCCACGGCGGCCTCCCCGGGGACGGGCGGTCCCCGTGCGCCCGGTCACGACCGGGGGTCCACCGGCGCACGGGACCGCCCCACCCACCACCCCGTGACTGACCACGGAAAACGCCGGTGAAAGCCCCCGCGAACCCCTGGTAGAGTTATCCATGTCGCCGCGGGGAACACCCGCGACACACACCCTGTCCGGGTGGCGGAATGGCAGACGCGCTAGCTTGAGGTGCTAGTGCCCTTTATCGGGCGTGGGGGTTCAAGTCCCCCCTCGGACACCACACGGAAGCGCCGGTCGATCTCTTCGACCGGCGCTTTCCGCATGCCGCGCCTACGCTGAGGAAAACCCCTCGGGGACGGCGGAGGCGTGCCATGCGCGACGCGAACGGTTCCGGTCCCGGACGGTCCTCCCAGGACGCCGGCCCTCCCGGCGGCCCTCCGCCCGGTCCCCTGAGCGGGCCGTCCTCCACGCCGTCGCACCGCCGCCGCACCTGGCTGCTCGCCCTGGTCGGGGTGCTGGTCCTCGCCGTCGGCGTCGCCGGTCTCCTGGTCGGCACGGGCGCCTTCGGGGACGACGACGGGGGCGGGGGCGCGCCCTCCGCGACGCCGCCCGCGCCCGCGGCGTCCACGCCCACCGCGTCCGCCCCGCGCGAGACCCCCGCCCGCCCGCCGTCCGCCGAGCCCGCCGCCGAGGGCCTGCTGCCCTTCGGCGCGACCCACCGGTACGGCGACGGGGTCGAGGTGACGGTGTCGGCGCCGGAGCGGTTCACGCCGGCCGAGGGCGCGGCCGGGCACAAAGCGGGGAACACCCCGGTGAAGGTGGACGTGACCGTCCGCAACGGCTCCGGCGAACGGCTCAAGCTGGTGACGGTGCAGGGGCGGGACGGCGACGGCCGGGAGGCCGTCGGGGTGTTCGACGCGGAGCAGGGGATCCTGTCGTTCGACGGGGACCTGCTGCCCGGGCGCAGGGCCGTGGCCGCCTACGCCTTCGACATCCCGCCCCACGCCGGGGACGTGCTGGAGGTGGGCGTGACCGTCGGCTTCACCGGCGACGAGGCGCAGTGGGGCGGTCCCCTTCCCTGACCTCTCCGGCCTCTTCGGCTGCGGACTCTCCGGCCTTCCGCGCCAGCACCAGCCGGCAGCGCGGGCTGCCGTCCTCGCGGGTGCCGAATTCGGGGAGGGGCCGGTGGGCGACCTCGTAGCCCGCCTCCTCCAGGCGGGTGCGGACGTCGGGCAGGCGGAAGGTGCGGTAGTACATGACGAACGGGGGGCGCAGGACGGCGTTGCGGACGCGCATGGCCGCGTCGAAGGCCCACAGGGTCCAGTAGGCGCGGGAGCCGACCGGGGGCGGGGCCGGGAGCGGGAAGGCGAGGAGGCCGCCGGGGCGCAGCGCGGCGTGGACCTGGGCGAAGAGGGTGCGCTGGGCGTCGGGCAGGAAGTGCCCGAAGGCGCCGAAGCTGACCGCCAGGTCGAAGGAGGCGGTGAAGGGGAGGGCGAGGGCGTCGGCGCGGACCAGGGTCGCGGCGGGGTGGCGGCGGCGGGCCTCGGCCAGCATGTTGGCGCTGAAGTCGACGCCCGTGACCCGGCCCGCGCAGACCGAGCGGAGGACGGGGAGGCCCGCCCCGGTGCCGCAGCAGACGTCCAGGCCCGCGTCGAAGGGGCCCAGCCCCTCCAGGGCGCGGGTCACCGAGGAGAGGATCCGGTCGGAGGTGCGGAAGGGCGTCGCGTCGAACTTCGGGGCGAGCAGGTCGTAACCGTGCTCGACGGAGGAGAGCGCCTGGACGGTCAGTTCGCGGAGGGTCGGGCCCTGCGGGGTGAACATGGGGCCGACTCTACGCAGCCGGGGGCCCGGACCGTCACAGGGCGCTGCGCACCTGCGGCGCCGGCCAGGCCGGGGCGATGCCGGTGAGCTGGCAGGTCAGCAGGTAGAGCGGGATCGGCGGGGTGTAGGGCGAGGTGCCGTCCGGGTGGTGGATCAGCCGCGGGGTGCGGTCGGGGATCTCCGCGCCGGGGGCGTAGCAGGAGGGCAGCGGCCAGACCAGGTCGAGGTCGGAGCCGGCCGGGACGAGCCACCACCACCAGTCGGTGTCGGCGTACACGCAGCCCTTGGCGGGGAGCCGGGAGAGGATCTTGAAGCCGAAGCGGGCGGGGACGCCGACGGCGTCGCAGCCGAGTCCGGCGTTCAGGCCGGCGGGGACCGCGAGGCGGGTGGCGGCGAGGGCGGGGCCGCTCGCGGGGGAGCGGCGGGCGCGGGGGGCGAGCAGGGTCGCCATCGACTTCAGCATGGCTCCCCCGGGTGGTGCGGGAGTTCCGCCCAGACGATCTGCGCCGTGCCGTGGCCGGTGCGCTCGGCGCCCCAGGCCTCGCACAGCGCGTCGACGATGAGGAGTCCGCGGCCGCGCTCGTCCGCGCCGCAGTCGCGGATCCGGGGGCCGGCGGGGCCGCCCTCGTCCCGCACGGCGATGCGGAGGGCGTCGGCGCCCTGGCGGAGTTCGCAGACGATCCGGCTGCTCGCGGTGTGCAGCACCGCGTTGGTGACCAGTTCCGAGACGACCAGGGCGGCCGTGTCGCGTATCTCCGGTCCGCGGCCCCAGAGGACCAGCCGTTCCTCGGTGAGCCGCCGGGCGCGGCCCACGGACTCGGTGCGGGCGGGCAGCTCGAAGGCGAAGCGGTGGAGGGGGTCGCGGTGGTACGGCTCGCGGTGGTGGGGGTCCCGGTGCGGGTCGCGGTGGGCGTCCCGGTGCAGGGGGTCGTGGTGGGGCTGGGGGCGCTGGGCCATGACTCGGGGGCTCATGAGACCTGAGGGCTGCGCGTTACCAGAAGCCACGACCGGTTCCTCACAACAGTGGGCAGGACTGCCGTACGGCACTGTCGCCGGGGCGCGGGGGCGCACCGGCGGCAGTGTGTACTGGTTCACCGGAACACTGTCCTCCTGACTCGGACACTTGGCAAGTGGCACTCTGAAAATTGCAGAGTGCCGTGTTCTCTCTGGCCGGGCTTCGTGGCACACTCATCGAAACAGCGCGTCGGGGAGGTCTGAGAGTGAGCGAGCCGCGGTCCGCCCCGACGGTGGGACAGGTCGTCCTGGGCCGGCGTCTGCAGGATCTGCGCGAGCGCGCGGGTCTCAAGCGGGAGGAGGCCGCCAAGGTCCTCCACGTCGCCCCGGCCACCATCCGCCGCATGGAGACCGCCGAGGTCGCGCTGAAGATCCCGTACGTCCAGCTGCTGCTGCGCGCGTACGGCATCACCGACCCCGAGGCGGAGGCGTTCGTCGCCCTCGCCGAGGAGGCCAACCTGCCCGGCTGGTGGCAGCGGTTCCACGACGTGCTGCCCGGCTGGTTCTCCATGTACGTCAGCCTGGAGGGGGCCGCGAGCCTCATCCGGGCCTACGAACCCCAGTTCGTCCCCGGTCTGCTCCAGACCGAGGAGTACGCCCGCGCCATCCTGCGCAGCGGAGCGGTCGGCGGTGGCGGCGAAGCCGCCAGGGAAGAGGACATCGATCGGCATGTAGCCCTGCGGATGGAGCGCCAGTCCCTGCTGACCAGGGAGGACGCCCCGAAGTTCTGGGTGATCATGGACGAGACGGTCTTCCGCCGGCCGGTCGGCGACGGGCCCGAGGTGATGCGCGACCAGCTCGACCGGCTGCTCGAAGCGTCCGAGCTGCCGAACGTCACCCTGCAGATCGCGGAGTTCGCGTCCGGCCACCACCCCGGCACGTACGGTCCGTTCGTCCTCTTCCGCTTCGCCATGCCCGAACTCCCGGACATGGTCTACAGCGAGTACCTGACCGGCGCCGTCTACCTCGACGCGCGTCCCGAGGTGGCGTCCCACCTGGAGGTCATGGACCGTATGGCGGCGCAGGCCGCGACTGCACAACGCACGAAGGAGATCCTCCGGGACCTCCGCAAGGAGCTGTGAATGGATCGCATATACAACGGCATGCCCGCCGCGGAGCTCGGTGCCGAGGGATGGCACAAGCCCTGGAGCGGCGGGAACGGGGGCAACTGCGTGGAGGCCATGAAACTGGCCGACGGCAGGGTCGCCGTGCGACAGTCCGCAGACCCTGAAGGACCCGCCCTCATCTACACCCACGGGGAGATCGCCGCGTTCATCGCGGGGGCCAAATCCGGTCAGGCTGACTTTCTCCTCACCTGACCCCTTCCGCCGCACCACCACCGTCACGTAACTCTTGTAGCAGCGCCACCCGTTCGTCCCTACCAGGAGAGCCGATGACCCAGGAACCCGCTGCCCCGCGGAGCGAGACGCGGATCGACACCAGCAAGCCGCACCCCGCGCGGATGTACGACTGGTTCCTGGGCGGCAAGGACAACTACCCCGTCGACGAGGAGATGGCCCGCCAGCTCCTCACCGTCGACGCCCGCGGCCGGGACATGGCCCGGGTCAACCGCGCCTTCATGCACCGTGCCATCCGCTGGCTCAGCGCCCGCGGCGTCCGCCAGTACCTGGACGTCGGCACCGGGATCCCGACCGAGCCCAACCTGCACCAGATCGCGCAGGCGGCCGCGCCGGACTCCCGGATCGTCTACTGCGACAACGACCCGATCGTGCTCGCGCACGCGGCCGCCCTGCTGCGCTCGACCCCCGAGGGGGCCACCGAGTACATCCAGGCGGACGCCCGCGACCCGGAGACCATCCTCGAAAGGGCCGGAAAGGTCCTTGACTTCGACAAGCCGATCGCGCTGTCGATGCTGGCCCTGCTCCACTTCCTGGGCGACGAGGACGGCGCCCAGTCCATCGTCGCCAAGCTCGTCGACCAGCTCGCCCCCGGCAGCTACCTGGTCCTCTCGCACGTCACCGGGGACTTCGATCCCGAGGGCGCGGCGAAGGCCGTCGGCATGTACAAGGCCCGCGGCCTGACCCTGCGGCCCCGCTCGCGCGACGAGCTCGCCGCCTTCTTCGACGGCCTGGAGTTCGTCGAGCCCGGGGTGACGCTCACCGCCGAGTGGCACCCCGAGCTGGGCGAGCCGGTGCCGGTCCAGGGCGACGACCCCATCCCGGGCTGGGCCGCCGTGGCCCGCAAGCCCTGATCCGTACGGGGACGGACGGGGCGGCCCGCGCGGGCCGCCCCGTTCCTCATGCCCGCAGGTACGCGAGCCCCGGGTGCACGGCCGCGTAGCCGTCGAGCAGCCGGCGGGCCACGCCCACCGAGTCCACCAGCGGGTGCAGCGCGAAGGCCTTCACCGCGGTCGCCCGCGCACCGCTCTCCGCCGCCGCCAGCACCTCCCGCTCCACCGCCTTCACCGCCGACACCAGCCCCATGGCGTGGTCCGGCAGCGGGTCCGCCGCCACCGGGCGGGCGCCGCCCGCGTCCACCAGGCACGGCACCTCGACCACCGCGTCCGCGTCGAGGCCCGGCAGCGCGGTGCCGTTGCGGACGTTGAGGATCAGCGTGGCCCGCTCGCCGCGCGCGATCGCCCGCATCAGCGCGAGCGCCACCCTCTCGTAGCCGCCCGGCTCCAGGTCCTCCACGGACCGTTCCCCGGCTCCGGCCGCCTCCCGGTTGTGCGCCATGTACGTCGCCTCGCGGTCGGCGAGCGTGCGGCGCCAGGCGTCCAGGGCGCGGGCCCGCGGCTTGCCGGCCTCCGCGTAGAAGCCGGCCTGCTGGTCCAGGAGGTACGCGCCCCGGGTCTTCGCGGCGCCCCGGTAGGAGGCGACCGCCTCCCGGTTGAAGTAGTAGTAGTGCAGGTACTCGTTGGGGACCGCGCCCAGCGACCGCAGCCACTCGGTGCCGAAGAGCCGGCCCTCCTCGAAGGAGCCGAGCAGCTCCTCGTCCGCGAGGAGCCGCGGCAGCTCGTCCCGGCCGTCCACCCGCAGCCCGCGCAGCCAGCCCAGGTGGTTGAGGCCCGCGTAGTCGATCCACACCCGGTCCGGGTCCGCGCCGAGGACCCGGGCGACCCGGCGCCCGAGGCCCACGGGGGAGTCGCAGATGCCGACGACCCGGTCGCCGAGGATCCGGGACATCGCCTCCGTCACCATCCCGGCCGGGTTGGTGAAGTTGATGACCCAGGCGTCGGGGGCGAGCGCGGCGATCCGGCGGGCGAGGGCGACGGCGACCGGCACGGTCCGCAGGCCGTACGCGATCCCGCCCGCGCCCACCGTCTCCTGGCCGAGCACCCCCTCGGCCAGCGCCACCCGCTCGTCGGCGGCCCGGCCCTCCAGGCCGCCGACCCGGATCGCGGAGAAGATGAAGTCCGCGCCGCGCAGGGCCTCGTCGAGATCGGTGGTGGCCGTCACGGCGGGCGCGTCGGGCACCCCCTCGGCCTGTTCGGCGAGGACCCGGGCGACGGCCGTCAGCCGGCCGGAGTCCAGGTCGTGCAGGGTGACGTGGGTGATCCGCCCCTCGGCGTGGTCGCCGAGCAGCGCGCCGTACACCAGCGGCACCCGGAACCCGCCGCCTCCGAGAATCGTCAGTCGCATGGCCCGTACGCTACTCGGCCGTCCCCGCCGGACGGCCCTGACCGGCCCCGGCGTCCACGCCGGCGTCCGCATCCCGGGCAGGCGGCGCCGGGGGAGAATGACCGCATGTCCCGACGCAAGCCCCGCCCCCGCACGCCCGCCCCCGCCCCGGCCGTCACCGCCGGCACGCCCTGCCCCTGCGGGCTCGACGCCCCGTACGGCGCCTGCTGCGGGCGCTTCCACGCCGGCCCGGCCACCGCCCCCACCGCCGTGCTCCTGATGCGCTCCCGCTACGCCGCCTTCGTGGTCGGGGACGCCCCCTACCTGCTGCGCACCTGGGCCCCCGAGACCCGTCCCGGCACCCTCGACCTGGACCCCGGCACGCGGTGGACGGGCCTGGAGATCGAGGCCGTCACCGACGGCACCGCCTTCCACCAGCGTGGCACCGTCACCTTCACCGCCCGCTACGTCCACGACGGCGAGGCCGGATCGCTCCACGAGCACAGCCGCTTCACCCGCCACGACGGCGCCTGGGTCTACGTCGACGGCGACTTCCCCGGCGCCTGACCCCGGCCCTGCGGCCTACCAGACGAGGACGCCGCCGCCGACCCGCTCGGCGCGGCGGGCGGCGGCGACGATGTTGTCGAAGCGCGCGGTGACGTACTGCTCGGTGTAGCCGCTGTGCTCGGCGAGGGCGGCCAGATGGGGGCGGACCGCGTCGCACTCGGCGAGGAAGTCCGCCAGTTCCCCGGGCTGGACGCGCAGGTCGTAGCCGTCGAGGAGCGGGAAGAACCGCGCGCCGAGGGCCCGCATCGCGGAGGACCCCCACAGCTTGGTGCGGCTCCGTTCGAAACCGGCGAGGTCCCGGCCGTCCGGCGGGTCCTCCAGGAGTTCCTCGGTGCCGTCGGCGGTCAGGACGAAAGTGTGGACGAGAAGGCTCATGGCCCGATCCTCGGCGAGGGGCGCCGTCCGGACCAGTCGTTTTCGCCCTTTGGGCTCAGCGCCCCGCCGTGACCGCCGTCCGGTCCTCCGCGCCGCCCGTCGGCAGCCCCGTGGAGAGGTCCTCCGCCACGGCCTTCTTCGCGATGGCGTCGGCGGCGGCGCGCAGTTCGGGGCCGCTGGGCCGGCCGCGCTCCCGCTCCAGGCGGTCAGCGAGCCAGTCGCCCCAGGCGCGGGTGATGACCTCGGCCTCGCGGGCGCCGGCCGGGGTGTGGGAGAGGAGGTTGCCGTCCCGGGTGAGGAAGCCCTCGTCGACCATCCGGTCGAAGACCGGGAAGATCACCTCGGGCGGCAGCCGCCGGCTCGCCGCGATCAGCCCGAGGCTCGCGTGCCCGACCGTCCGGGTGTGCAGTTCCACCTGCATGACCGCCCAGGCGCCGGCCGTGTCGAGGCGGGTGTCGGAGCCGGCGACGATCCGGCGCGCGGTGTCCATGTCGACCCGGCGCAGCAGCCGTCCCACGGCGAGTTCGAGGAGCTTCGCCGAGTCGCCGCTGCCGGTGGGGGAGGCGAAGCCCTCGCCCATGTCGGGGGCGGCCTCCCGGACCGAGTCGCGCAGCTTCACCTGCTTGAGGAAGAGGGCGACGACGAAGCCGACGACGGCGACCGGCACGGTCCACAGGAAGACGGTGTGCAGGGTCTCGGCGTAGGCCCGCACGATCGGGTCGGCGACGCCGCCGGGCAGGGCGTGGAGGCCGGCCGGGCTCTGCGCGGCCTTCGCGACCGTCTCCGGGGGGATGCCGACCGGGCCGCCGAGGACGGACGCCTCGGCGATCCCGGTGGTGAGGTTGGGCTTCAGGGAGTTGGCGTAGATCGTGCCGAAGACGGCGGTGCCGAAGGAGCTGCCCAGCGTGCGGAAGAAGGTGACGCCGGAGGTGGCGGTGCCGAGGTCGGCGTAGTCGACGGTGTTCTGCACGGCGATCGTGAGGACCTGCATGCACAGGCCGATGCCGACGCCGAGCACGAACATGTACAGCGACTCCAGCCAGGTGCCGGTGTTCTCGTCCATCAGCGAGAGCAGGTAGAGCCCGAGGCCCATGACGGCGCAGCCGACGACGGGGAAGATCCGGTAGTGCCCGGTCTTGGAGACCACGTTGCCGCTGTAGATCGAGGCGATGAGCAGGCCGACGACCATCGGCAGCGTCCGGATGCCGGAGATCGTCGCCGAGTCGCCGTCCACGTACTGGAGGTACGTCGGCAGGAAGGTCATCGCGCCGAGCATCGCGAAGCCGACGACGAAGCTCAGCACCGAGCAGACCGTGAAGACCGGGTTGCGGAACAGCCGCATGGGCAGCATGGGTTCCGCCGCCCGGACCTCCACCCAGCAGAAGAGGCCGAGGGCGACGAGGCCGCCGGCGAAGAGCCCGATGATGACGCCGGAGCCCCACGCGTACTCGTTGCCGCCCCAGCTGGTGGCCAGGATCAGGGCGCTGGAGCCGATCGCGACCAGCGCGATGCCCAGGTAGTCGATGACGGGCCGGCTGGCCGAGCGGACCGAGGGGATCGTCCGGGCGGCGGCGATGACGACGAGGATCGCGATCGGCACGTTGACGTAGAACGCCCAGCGCCAGCTGGCGTGGTCGGTGAACAGGCCGCCGAGCAGCGGCCCGATGACCGTCGAGACGCCGAACACGGCGCCGATCGCGCCCTGGTACTTGCCGCGTTCGCGCAGCGGGATCACGTCGGCGATCAGTGCCATCGAGGTGACCATCAGACCGCCTGCGCCGACGCCCTGGAGGCCGCGCCAGACGATCAGCAGCGTCATGTTGGTGGCGAGGCCGCAGAGGAAGGAGCCGGTGATGAAGACGACCGCGGAGATCTGGAAGATCAGCTTGCGGCCGAAGAGGTCGCCGAACTTGCCGACCAGGACCGTCGCCACGGTCTCCGCGAGCAGGTAGGAGGTGACGACCCACGACATGTGGGCCGCGCCGCCGAGGTCCGAGACGATCGTGGGCAGGGCGGTGCCCACGATCGTCTGGTCGAGCGCGGCCAGGAGCACCCCGAGCATGATCGTGCCGAAGACGATGTTGCGGCGGCGGCCGTCGAGCGGCGCGGGAGCGGCCGGGGCCGCCGGGCTTGCGTCGGTGGTCGTGGTCACCCTCGCAGCGTCACACCGCGCCGCCGCCGCTGCCCGTGGGAGGCGGCCGAACGGGCGAGGCCTCAGGGCCGTGCCGCGGGTGGCCTCAGGGCCGTGCCGTTGGTGGCCTCAGGGGCCTACCGGCAGTGGTCTCAGGGCCGTACCGGCAGCGTCGGGTGGTGCCTGGCCAGGATCTTGTTGGCCCGGGCGAGCGCGGACAGCGCGTGCTCGCGGTCGGCCCGGTCCTCCGCGCAGAGCGGCCCGCGGAAGCGGTAGACCTCGCGCGCCGCGCAGTCCGCCTCGATCTCCGCCTGGAGGACGTGCGCGGGCAGACAGGAGCCGATGAGGGCGGCCACGCGGTCGGGGATCGGGACGGGCACGAGGGGAGAGGGCGAGGCGATCACGGGTCAGTCCTAGCGGTTCGTGGGGGTGGACGGGAAGGGCTCTCACCTCCATACGTACCGGATGGCGGGAGCGGTTCCGGCACGGTTCCGGCGCCGGTGCGTCCCGGGGGCGCCCGGCCGTCCCCGGACGCGCGGGCGCACCCCTCCGGCACCCTCCCGCCCCGGTGATCGCGCGCGCCGGCGTTCTCGCAGGTACGGGGCGCGGCGGCGGCCCGGGCGGGTGCAGGGTCCCTGCGTATCGCCGCCGCGCGGGGGCGGCGGCGGGGCCGGGCGGACGCCGCGCAAGCCCCTGGACGACACCGCCGGTGTGAAGGAAATCACGTGGCGCCGCGGCGCCGGGACCGGGAAGATCGTCGGCTTCGCCGGTCGGCCGCGCACGCCCGCCGGGTCGTACGGGACGGGCCCGTCGAGCGGTGCGTGACCGCACGGCTCCGGGACGCGGTCGGCTCGGCCGGGGGAGAGGGGGAGGGGTCCGGTGGTCACGCCTCGGGGCCCCGGCGCTCCGCCGGGGACAGCAGCAGCACCTCCAGGGCCCGCGCACACGACCGCGCCTGCGCCAGGAACCAGTCGAGCCGCGCGTCCGTGATCACCTCCGGCGTCGCCCGGACCGCGAGCGCAAACCGCGCGTGCCCCGCCCGCTCCAGGACCGGCACCGCCACGGTCCGCACCCCGCGCGCCGACTCCTCGTCGTTGAGGGCGTGGCCCGCCTCCCGCACCTTCGCCAGCTCCGCCGCCAGGGCGGCCGGTTCGACGATCGTCCGGTCCGTGAAGGCGGGCAGCGGCGGCAGCGCGAGCGGGCCTGCCTCGCCCGCCCGGGGCCAGGCGAGGAGCACCTTGCCCAGCGCCGTCGAGTGCAGCGGGCGCCGCAGCCCCACCTTCGGCGTCACCGACCCGCCCGCCACGATCACCGCGTACGGCCCGCTGCGCAGGGCCAGGTCGGCGGTGGCGCCGGTCCGCTCGGCCAGATCGGCCAGTTCGGGCGCGGCGAGGTGTAGCCCCCGCTGGTGGTACGAGAGCCGGCCCAGCTCCGTCACCGCGGGCCCCAGCCGGTAACGGGCCGTGCGGGCGTCCTGCTCCAGGAAGTCCGCCGAGAGCAGGGTCCGCACCAGCCGGTGGGCGGTCGACGTGGAGAGGTCCAGTCGGCGCGCCAGGTCGGAGACGCTCAGGTCGGGCCGGTTGTCGTGGAAACTGTGCAGCACGTCGAGCGCGCGGCGGACCGCCCGCGCGCCCGCCGGAGCCCGGACGGCGTCGGCCTCGGTGGTCATGGCGCTCGCTCCCCCTCGGGTGATCGTCGCCCCACGTTCCCACATGACGGGAGCGGGAACGACGCCCCGAGGCGGGAGGAAACACGCCGTTCACGTGCAATCCCACATGATGGGAAGCGAGTTGTGGCGGGCCGGACCGCCGTGCCATGGTTCCGGCCAGCACACCGCGGAGCACCGCACCGCGGGACACGACACCGGAGGGAGCAGGACCGCCATGACCACGTGCCGTACGGCGATGTCCGCCGCCTCCGCCGTGCCCCCCGCCGCCCCCGGGCTCACCCGGCGCCGCCACATCGACCTGGCGCGGGTCACCGGCACCGCCTGTCGCCGTAGCTGACGGCAGCGCCGCACCGGGCGCCGCACCGGCCATCGCGCCGGTCGCCGCACCGGGTTTCCCGCGCCTCCACGGCGGTTGACCGAACCCCTTCGCGCCGCACCGCCGCGCCCTTCGCTCCCGGCGCTCCCGGCGCCGACCGTGGGCCGCCGCGCCCGCCGTGGGCTCCGCGTCCGCCGGAGGCCCGCCGCGTTCGCCGGAGGTGCCGCCGCGCCCCGGCGCGGTCCCTCCTCGCGCTCCTCCCCGTTCGCCCTCCCCGTCCCCCTCACCCCTGGACGCCCCCATGACCGACACCCTGGTGCCCGACACCCTCTGGTTCACCCGCTGCCCCGTCCCCACCGCCACCGGCGTGGCCGCCGACCGCGGCTGGCTGGCCGCCGAGTTCGCGCCGGACGGCATCGCCGTCCGCTCGCTCCAGGACGCCGACCCCGGCGCCGACCGCGCCACCCACTACACCCACGACCTTCCCGGCCTCTTCCGCGAGGGCGGCAACGTCCCGGCCCTGTGGGCCCGTTCCCGCGGGCAGGACACCCGGCTCGTCGGCCTCACCTGGATCGAGGAGCGCCAGGTGGTGCTCGTCGCCCCCGGCTCGCCGGTCCGCGGCGCCGCCGCCCTGCGCGGACTCCGCCTCGCCCTGCCCCGGCACGACGTGCCCATCGACTTCTGGCGGGCCATGGCCCTGCGCGGCTTCGAGGGAGCCCTCGCCTCGGCCGGCCTCGGGCTCGACGACGCCCGGCTCGTCGACGTCCCCGCGACCGGGCACACCGGGCAGTGGGCCGCCGAGCTCGACGCGCTGCGCCGGGGCGAGGTCGACGCCGTGTACGTGAAGGGCGCCCTCGCCGTCGAGTCGGCCCGGCGCGCCGGCGCCGAGGTGGCCGTCGAGCTCGACGCGCTGCCCGACCCGGCGCACCGCGTCAACAACGGCACCCCCCGCCCCCTCACCGTGCACCGGGAGCTCCTCGACCGGCGGCCCGAGGTGGTGGCCCGCTTCCTCGCCGTCCTGCTGCGCGCCGCCGACTGGGCGGCCGGCGAGCCGGACGAGGTCGCCCGCATCCTCGGCGCGGAGACCGGCGCGGGCGCGGAGGGCGTCGCGGGCGCCTATCGCGCCGGCACCCACCGCACCCTGCACCCCGACCTCTCCGACACCCGGCTCGACTTGCTCGCCCGGCAGGAGGCGGCCCTGCGCGCCCACGGCTTCCTCCCCGAGGCCGTGGACGTCCGGGCCTGGGCCGACCCCGAGCCGCTGCGCGCGGCCCACCGGCTCCTCGCGGCCACGCCGTCACCGGGTCCGGCAGCACCGTCACCGAGCCCGGCCACGCCGACACCGGACCCGGCCGCATGACCGGCGCCCTTCCGCGCGGCCCGCGCCCCCGCCGTCACCCGTACCCCGCCCTCCGCTCCCCAAGGACGACCGCCATGCGCCCACTCGCCCCCCTCACCGCTCTGGCGGCCCTCGCCGCCCTCGCCACCCTGACCGCCTGCGGCGCCGACCCGGCGGCCGACTCCGCCTCCGGCCGGAGCGGCGGGGAGAAGGGCGGCACGGTCACCGTCCGCATCCCCGACCCCGGCAACTCCGGGGTCCTCGCCAAGGGCAAGCAGGACGGCAGCCTCGACCGGGCCCTCGCCGCCGTCGGCGCCAAGGTCGCGTGGACCGGCAGCGCCGGGCCCTTCGCCCCCGCCGCCCAGGCGATGAACGCGGACCAGCTCGACTTCGCCACCGGCTCCATCACCTCCGGCATCACCTCCCTCGCCCAGAACCCCGGCTTCGCCTTCTTCACCGCCACCGACCCCGACCCGGTCGGCGAGGGCATCCTCGTCCGCGAGGGCTCCGACATCACCTCCGTCCAGGACCTCGTGGGCCGCAAGGTCGCCGTCAACAAGGGCGGCACCGGCGAGTACCTCCTCCTCAAGGCCCTCGCGAAGGAGGGCATCCCGGCCGACAAGGTGGAGCGCGTCTACCTGCGGCCCGACCAGACCGCCGCCGTCTTCAACGCCGGCCAGGTCGACGCCTGGGCCGTCTGGTCCACCTACGCCGTCGCCGAGATCGGCAGCGGCAAGGCGCACTTCCTCGCCGACGGCAAGGCCATCGGCTCCGACAACTACAGCCTCAACGCGGTCCGTTCGGGCTTCGCGAAGGACCACCCGGCGATCGTGAAGGCGCTCTACGCCTACCTCCACGAGAACAGCGCCAAGGAGCGGAAGGACCCGGCCGCCTACCTCAACGTCTTCACCGACGCCGGCCCCACCGCCGTCACCGGCAGGGCCAGGGAGGTCCAGATCGACTTCACCCGCCAGGGCGGGACCGTCGACCCCATCGGCCCCGAGGACGTCGCGCGCTTCGAGACCGTCGCCCGGTTCTACGCCGACCGGAAGGTCACGCCCACCACGGTCGACATCGCCGCCCACCTCCTCGACGTCGAGTCCCTCTCGTGACGGCGCCCCCGGCTGCCACCGGCCTCGTCGTCCCCCGCCCGCCCGTCCGCCGCCCCCGCCCCCGTGCGTACGCGGTCACCGTCCGCGCCCTCGGCCCGGTCGCCCTGCTCGTGCTCTGGTGGGTCTCCTCCGCCACCGGCCTCCTGACCCCCGACGTCCTCGCCTCTCCCGCCCAGGTCCTGGACGCGGTGGGGGAGCTGTGGGGGAACGGGCAGCTGCCCGACGCCCTCGCCACCTCCCTCACCCGCTCCGGGACCGGACTCGTCATCGGTCTCGCGGCCGGCCTCGTCCTCGGGATCACCACCGGCTTCACCCGGCTCGGCGACGAACTCCTCGACTCCTCCCTCCAGACCCTGCGCACCATCCCCTTCCTCTCCCTGGTGCCGCTCTTCATGGTCTGGTTCGGCATCAACGAGACGGCGAAGATCCTGCTCATCGCCGTCGCCACCACCTTCCCCATGTACGTCTCCACCAGCGGCGGCGTCCGCAACACCGACCGCAAGCTCGTCGAGGCCATGCGCGGCTTCGGCCTCGGCCGGCTCGCGATCGTCCGCCAGGTCGTCCTCCCCGGCGCCCTGCCCTCGCTCCTCGCCGGCCTGCGCCTCTCGACGACCCTCAGCGTCATCGCGCTCATCGCCGCCGAGGAGATCAACGCCACCGCCGGCATCGGCTATCTGATGTCGCAGGCCCAGAGCTACGCCCGCACCGACATCCTCGCGGTCTGCATCCTCGTCTACGGGCTCCTCGGCCTCACCGCCGACGTCCTCGTCCGCGGCCTGGAGCGGATCCTCATGCCCTGGCGCACCGCCGGACCCGGAGGGACGACACGATGACCGCCGTACGCGTACGGGGACTGCGCCGGGTCTTCGGCGACCGCGCCGTCATCGACGGCCTCGACCTCACCCTCGGGCGGGGCGAGTTCGTCGCCCTGCTCGGCGCCAGCGGCAGCGGGAAGACCACCCTGCTGCGCATCCTGGGCGCCCTCGACGGGGCCGACGGGGGCGAGGTCCTCGTCCCCGAGGCCCGCACGATCGTCTTCCAGGAGCCCCGGCTCATCCCCTCCAAGAAGGTCCTCCCCAATGTGACCGTCGGGCTGCCGCGCGGCGCCGCCACCCGGGCGACGGGCCTGCGGGCCCTCGCCGAGGTCGGCCTGGAGCGGCACGCCGACGCCTGGCCGGCCACCCTCTCCGGCGGCGAGGCCCAACGGGTCGCGCTGGCCAGGGCGTTGGTCCGCGAGCCGGAACTGCTGCTGCTCGACGAGCCGTTCGCCGCCCTCGACGCGCTGACCCGGCTCCGGATGCAGGACCTCGTCGGCGAACTGCGCCGGATCCACCGGCCCGCGGTCCTGCTCGTCACCCACGACGTCGACGAGGCGGTGCGGCTCGCCGACCGGGTCGCCGTCCTGCGCGACGGCCGGCTGGTCACCGACGAACCCGTGACCGTCCCCCACCCCCGTGATCCCGGCGACCCCGAGGCCGTCGCCCTGCGCCGCCGCCTCCTCGCCGACCTCGGCGTCCACGCCGCCGAGGACCGCCCCGACCGCACCCCGACCACCTCCACCGCCACCCCGGCACCCGCACCCGAACCCGCACCGGTGCCCGCCCCGCAGAAGGAGTTCTCCGCATGACCGTCACCCTCGGCGTCCACCGCAGCAACCCCTCCCTCTACCACCTCTCCCGCCTCGGCTACGCGGAGGAGGAGCTCGCCGCCCTCGGCGAGACCGTGCGCTGGCACGCGTACACCGACGGCGTGCGCACCGGCGCCCTCCTCGCCGACGGCACCATCGACTTCGGCGGCACCGGCTCCACCCCGCCCGTCACCGCCCAGGCCGCCGGCCACGACATCGTCTACGCCGCGATCTCGGCGCCCCGCCCCGACCACGGCGCCCTCCTCGTCCCCGAGGACAGCCCGGTCCGTACCGTCGCCGACCTGAAGGGCGGCACCGTCCACCTCGCCGTCGGCTCCTGGCAGACCCACCTCGTCGCCCAGGCCCTGGACGACGCCGGCCTCTCCTACGCCACCGACATCACGCCGGTGCGCGGCGACTCCGGCAGCGAGGCGAAGCTCCGCTCGGGCGAGATCACCGCCTGGGTCGCGCAGGGCGCCGAACTGGCCGCGGCCCGCCGCACGGGCGGTCTGCGCATCCTGATCCGCACCGGTGACGTCATCACCGACCGGTCCGTCTTCTTCACCCGCCGCGACCTGGCCGAGCGGCGGCCCGAGCTGGTCGAGGCGCTGGTCCGGGCGCTCCGCCGGGCCGACGCCTGGGCCGCCGCCCACCCCGGCGAGGCGGCCGCGATCGCCGCCGCCGACCAGGGCGGCACCGCCGAGGACTGGGAGACGGCCCTGCGCGCCCTGCCGTGGACGATCGAGGAGGTCGGCGAGGAGTTCATCGCCGAGCAGCAGCGGGCCGCCGACGTCTTCCACCGCACCGGATTCATCGAGCGCGCGGTCACCGTCGCGGACGCGCTGCCCCGGAAGGCCTGACCCATGACCCTCCCGGCACCGGAAGTCCTCTGGTACGTCATCCCGCGCGAAGGCGCCTACCCCTGGGAGCCGGAGGGCCGCAGGCCCGTCGACCTCGGCTACCTCCAGCAGCTGGCCGGCACCGTCGAACGCCTCGGCTACACCGGCGCGCTGCTGGCCACCGACCTCTACGACGTCTGGCCGCTCGGCTCGGCGCTCGCGGCCTCCACCAGCACCCGCTTCAAGCCGCTGCTCGCCGTCCACCCCGGCCTGATCTCGCCGACCCTGCTCGCCAAGACGGCGCTCACCTTCGACAACCTCTTCGGCGGCCGGCTCCGCTTCAACGTCGTCAACGGCTCGACCGCCTCCCTCCAGGAGTACGGGCTGCACGTCGGCCACGACGAGCGGTACGAGCTGAGCGCCGAGTACTGGTCGATCGTGAAGCGGCTCACGGCCGGCGAGGTCTTCGACCACAAGGGGCGCTTCTACGACCTCAGGAACGCGGGCGCCTCCTTCCGGGACCTGCGCCCGGTGCAGGCGCCGCACGTCCCGCTCTGGTTCGGCGGCTCCTCGGCCCCCGGGGTCGAGATGGCCGCCGAGCACGTCGACGTCTACCTCACCTGGGGCGAGCCGCCGCACCTGCTGAAGGAGAAGCTCGACCACGTGCGGGCCCGGGCGGCCGCGTACGGCCGCACCCTGCGCATCGGCCTGCGCCTGCACCTCATCGTCCGCGACACCGAGGACGAGGCGTGGGCGGCGGCCGACCGGCTCCTCGACGTGACCAGCGCGGCGACGTACGCCCGTCAGCTCGGCGAGCGGGCGGGGGAGGACGGCGTGGGCTGGCAGCGGCAGTTCCGCCAGCACGGCGGCCGGGTCCCGGCCCGCGCGCGGGAGCTGGAGACGTACCCCAACCTCTGGCCGGGCATGAGCCTCTTCCGGCCGGGGCCGGGCACCGCGGTCGTCGGCTCCACGGCCCAGGTCGTGGAGCGGCTCCAGGAGTTCCGGGAGCTGGGCGCGGACACCTTCATCCTGTCCGGCAACCCCCTCCTGGAGGAGGCGTACCGGGTCGCGGAGACGGTGCTGCCGGCGCTGGGCGTGCGCCATTGATCGAACGTTGAGGGCGTGTTTACGCCCGCACGGCACGGTAGGGGCATGCAGACGGATACCGACGTTCTCACCGCCCCCGACCTCTCCTGGCGCGAGAGCGCCCTGTGCGCCCAGGCCGGTCCGGAGTTCTTCTTCCCCGCCCCGGGCTCCTCGACCCGCGAGGCCAAGCAGCTCTGCGGCGCCTGCGAGGGGCGCGTCGCCTGCCTGGAGTACGCGCTCGCGCACGACGAGCGGTTCGGCGTGTGGGGCGGGCTCTCGGAGAAGGAGCGGCTCCGGCTCCGGCGCGACGGTGGCCGGGGCTGACGGCCCCGGCCACGGCGGGGCCGTCAGCCCGCGGCGCGGGCGGCCATCCGGGCCTTGCGGGCGGCGAGCTTCTCGTCGAACTTCGACGCCTCCGCGTCCAGCCCGTTCATGAACAGGCCCAGCTCCTCCTGGGCGCGCAGCCCGTCGGGGCCGAGACCGGAGATCTCCAGGACCTTCAGGTGCCGCAGCACCGGCTCCAGGACGTCGTCGTGGTGGATGCGCATGTTGTAGATCTCGCCGATCGCCATCTGCGCGGCGGCCCGCTCGAAGCCGGGGATGCCGTGGCCCGGCATCCGGAAGCCGACGACCACGTCCCGCACGGCCTGCATGGCCAGGTCGGGGGCGATCTCCAGCGCGGCCTTCAGCAGGTTGCGGTAGAAGATCATGTGCAGGTTCTCGTCGAGCGCGATGCGGGCGAGCATCCGGTCGCAGACGGGGTCGCCGGACTGGTGGCCGGTGTTGCGGTGCGAGATGCGGGTGGCGAGCTCCTGGAAGGACACGTACGCCACGGAGTGCAGCATCGAGTGGCGGTTGTCCGACTCGAAGCCCTCGCTCATGTGCGCCATCCGGAACTGCTCCAGCTTGTCCGGGTCGACGGCGCGGGAGGCGAGCAGGTAGTCGCGCATGACGATGCCGTGCCGGCCCTCCTCCGCGGTCCAGCGGTGCACCCAGGTGCCCCAGGCGCCGTCGCGGCCGAAGAGGCTGGCGATCTCGTGGTGGTAGCTCGGCAGGTTGTCCTCGGTCAGGAGGTTGACCACGAGCGCGGTCTTCCCTATGTCCGTGACCTTGGACTGCGACGGGTCCCAGGCCTCGCCGTCCTCGAAGAAGCCCGGGAAGTTCCGGGCGTCCGACCACGGCACGTACTCGTGCGGCATCCAGTCCTTGGCGACCTTGAGGTGCCGGTCGAGCTCCTTCTCCACCACCTCTTCCAACGCGTACAGCAAGCGCGCGTCGGTCCACCCTGCCGAGCTGCCGAGGTGGGGAGAGGTGAGCGTCACGGGGACTCCTGGGGACGGAGAAGGGCAAACGGAACTACCTACGGACTCGTAGGTTACGAGACCGTAGGTTAAGGCTCCGTAAGGCGGTGACCAAGCCCCTCTCGGGGCTTGTCCGGCTACGTTCCGTTATGTGCGCAGCTCGCGCGGGCAAAAGAGACGCAGGTCACGTCGCCGGTGGTCACCCGTGAACAACTGATCGGCTACTCAGAGCAGGTGGTCGGCCGCGCCGGACTTCACCGCGGAGATCAGTGCGCGCAGCGCCTCCACCGAGTCGCTGACGTACTCGCCGGGGGCGAGGGTCGAGCCGATGTAGGCCCGGCCGGCGTCGTCGAGGCCGAAGCGGAAGCAGTTGGCGCCCTCGCTGCAGAAGGCGTCGCCCCAGGCGATGTCGGTGCGCGCGGCGGGGGAGGCGGAAGGGGCGGGGGAGAGGGTGACGTCCATGGTGTGGGGGTCCTTCACAGGTCCTGGGCTATCGAGCGGATGAACGCGCGGGAGTCGGCGGTGGACAGGGCGAGTCCGCGCAGCCGTTCCAGCAGCCCCTGGTACCGGCGCAGCTTCATGTCGGCGTCGAGGAGCGTCGAGCCGTGCGAGGAGTCGAGCTGCACGGTGTCGAGCTGGGGCACGGGCGCGGACACATAGGTGAACGACTGTCCCGCCCCCGGGAAACCCCCCGCGGCGAACGGGATGACCCGCACCGTGACGGTGGCCCGCTCGGACTGGTCCAGGATGTGCTCCAGCTGGGGGCGGGCGACCTTGGGGCCGCCGAACTGCATGCGCAGCGCCGCCTCGTGGATCACGGCCTCGTACGGCACCGGCCGGTCCAGGGTCTCCTGGCGGCGCAGCCGCAGGGCGAGCCGGGCCTCCAGGTCGGGGCGGGGCAGCGGGGGCACGGCGGTGTCGAAGACCGCCCGCGCCTGCTCCTCGGTCTGCAGGAGTCCCGGGACGTGGGTGGTCACGGCGGTGGCCAACTCGGCCGCGTGGTATTCGAGTTCGGCGATGTCGAGGAGGGCGGGCGGCAGGAGCCCGCGGTGCTCCTCCCACCAGCCGCGGTCCCGCTCCTGCGCCATGGCGGCGAGCAGGTCGACCAGGGCGGTGTCGGGGCAGCCGTAGTTGAAGGCCAGGGTCCGCACCCGCTCGGGGCTGATGCCGAAGCGGCCGGACTCCACGTTGGGGATCCGGGTGCGGTCGACGCCCAGGAGGGCGGCGGCCTGCTGGGCCGACATCCCCGACTGTTCGCGCAGTTTGCGCAGTTCCGCGCCGAGTCGCTGCTGGCGCGCGGTGGGGCTGCTCCTGGGTGGCACGTCGTTCTCCCTCGTCCTGCCGGGCGGCCCCCTGCCGCCCTTTCCCGTGCCGCTGGTCGCTCTCTGTCCGGAAACAGCGCCACTACGTGCAAGTAGTAGCACTGTGCTCCGCTTCTGCGCTACGGTCGGTAGCGCAAGTCTCACACGGGGCGACCGTGACCGTGTGCAGAGCACCCCCATGTACAGGAAATGTGAGCAATCCGATGAAGGGCGCCCTGCGTTGCCTTCCGGCCGCCGTCCCGGCGGCCGGACCCCTACCCCCCGCCGCGGAGAACCTCAGCTATTCGATGCTGCTCCCCGGTGGCGCCTACTGCGCGGGCCTCGCCCGCCGGGCCGTCGATGGCCTCCTCGCCCGCCACGGCCTCGCCGAGCTCCGCGACACCGCGTCCCTCGCCGCCTCCGAACTCGTCGCCGCCGCCTACCGGTTCACCCCCGACCGCGAGATGGCCCTGCGCGTCCGCTGGCAGTACGACGCCCTGCGGATCGTCGTCTACGACCAGCATCCCGCCCACCGCGAACCGGACGACGCCGAGCGCTGCCGCGACCGCCGCAGCCGCAGCATGTGGCTGCTGGCCGCGGCGGTCGAGGAGTGGGGCGGCGACTGGGGCCTGGCGCCCGCCCTCACTCCCGAGGGCGGCACCAAGTCCTGGGCGTTACTGCACCGTTGATCCCGTCATCGCCCGGAGCTCCTCCGCCGACGTCGGCCGCAGGCGGCCGTCGAGGAGCAGCCGGCCGGTGACCCTCAGCGACTCCAGGAATGTCAGGTCGTGACTGGCCACGACCAGTGCCCCCTCGTACGCGCGGAGGGCCGCCGTCAGTTTCCGCACCGACGCCACGTCCAGGTTGTTCGTCGGCTCGTCCAGCAGCAGCAGTTGCGGAGCGGGCTCCGCCAGGAGCAGCGCCGCGAGCGCCGCCCGGAACCGCTCCCCGCCCGACAGGGTGCCCGCGAGCCGGTCCGCCCGGGCCCCGCGGAACAGGAACCGCGCGAGCCGGGCCCTGATCGCGTTCCCCGACGACGCGGGAGCGAAGCGGGCCACGTTCTCCACGACGCTGAGCCCGTCGTCGAGGATGTCGAGCCGCTGCGGCAGGAAACGGAGCGGCACCAGCGCCTCCACCTCCCCGGACACCGGCTCCAGCTCCCCGGCGAGCGTCCTCAGCAGCGTCGTCTTGCCCGCCCCGTTGCGGCCCACCAGTGCGATCCGCTCCGGCCCCCGCAGTTCGAACGCGCCCTCGACCCGGGCCCCGTACCGCAGCTCCAGGTCCCGCAGCCGCAGCACCTCCCGCCCCGGCGGCACCGAGGTGTGCGGCAGTTCGACGCGGATCTCGTCGTCGTCCCGCACCGCCTCCACCGCCACGTCCAGCCGCTGCCGGGCCTCCGCCAGCCGGTCCGCGTGCAGGGCGCGGTGCTTGCCCGCCGACACCTGCGCCGTGCTCTGCCGGGCGCGCGCCACCACCTTCGGCACCGCCTTGTTCTCGAAGCTCTTCTGCGCGTACCGCCTGCGGCGCGCCAACTTCATCTGTGCCTCGGACAGTTCGCGCCGCTGGCGCTGGACGTCCGCCGCGGCGGCCCGCACCGTCCGCTCCGCCGCCTCCTGTTCGGCGGCGAGCGCCTCCTCGTAGGCCGAGTAGGGGCCGCCGTACCAGCTCAGCCCGCCCTCGTGGAGGTCGGCGATCCGGTCGACCCGCTCCAGGAGCTCCCGGTCGTGGCTGACCACCACCAGCACCCCGGGCCAGCTCTCCACCGCCGCGTACAGCCGCGAACGGGCGTACAGGTCCAGGTTGTTGGTGGGCTCGTCGAGGAGCAGCACGTCCGGCCGGGCCAACAGCAGCGCCGCCAGCCGCAGCAGCACCGACTCGCCGCCCGACACCTCGCCGACCGTGCGGTCCAGGCCGACGGAGCCGAGGCCGAGCTGGTCGAGCGCGGCCCGGGCCCGCTCCTCCACGTCCCAGTCGTCGCCGATCACGGCGAAGTGCTCCTCGGCCGCGTCGCCCGCCTCGACGGCGTGCAGCGCCGCCCGTTTCCGGTCGATCCCGAGGATCGCGTCGACCCGCAGGCCGGTGTCCAGCACCAGGTTCTGCGGCAGGTGGCCGACCGCGCCGGAGGCCGTCACCGAGCCGGCGGTGGGGTCGAGTTCCCCGGCGAGGAGCCGGAGCAGGGTGGACTTTCCCGAACCGTTCGTGCCGACCAGGCCGGTACGGCCCGGGCCGATTGTGACCCCGAGGTCGTCGAAGACCTCGGTGCCGTCGGGCCAGGAGAAGGAGAGCGAGGTGGTGGAGAGGAAGACGGGTCGATGGGACACGAGGGCCTCCGGTGCCGCGAGCACGGTGTGAGCGTGGATGGGGTGCGACGCGTGAGACACCGGTGCGCGGGCGGCGTGGGGAACGGCTCGTCCACCGAGGTCGAGAACGGCGCGCACGGCACGGGGGCCACGCGCGGCACGGTGTCTCAGGACCTCAGATGAACAACGTTCCTTCTCCGATCGGGAGGCGATGCGACCCCGTCGACGCTAGGTCCCGCCCGGAGCGGAGGCAAACGGTTTACGGCGGCCCGGGGACCGCCGAGGAGGGGCCGGCCCTACGGCAGGCCGCCCAGCAGCTCGGCCAGGTCCCGGTCCCAGTCCAGGTACTGGTGCTCGCGCCCGGCCGGCACCAGGTGCTGCGAGCGCTCCAGGAAGCGGCGCAGCTCCGAGGTGCGGACGTGGACCATGGCCACGCCCTCCGGGGCGTGGAACTCGACGACCGTCCGGTCGTAGCCGTACGGCCGGAGCCGGACGTCCCCGTCGCCCGCGGGCCGTTCGACCCCCTGCACCAGCAGCTCCCGGGCGAAGGCCCAGGAGACCTCCACGCCCTCCAGGGTCGCCGGCGGCGGGAAGGCCATGCTGACCGCGTACGGATCCTCGCGGTCGTAGCGGAGGGTGGCGGGGACGGTCTCCATCCGGGGGGCGGAAGCGACCATACGGGCCTGGACGGGCTGCTCTATCACGGCGGACACGGCAAACTCCTCTCGCGCGGTTGCGATCCTGAGCGTCTCCCCGACACCAGGGCACCTGACACTTGTGAAGACGAGCGGAACCGCCGGAACGTGCACTCGCCCCCTACGTGAGGTGCGTCACCGCGGGACGAAAGGGACGGCGCCACGGGCGGGGGACGGGGCGGCGGAGCGGACGGCCGAGGGGCTCACCGGCGGTCCCCGGCCGCGTCGTCGGCGTCCCCGCCGGGCTGCGCGCAGGGCCCCGAGTGGTCGCAGTACGGCTGGTTCCCCGAGGCGCCGCAGCCGCAGAGCACGGCCCGCGTCTCGCGCCGGGCCCCCGCCCCGCCCGACACCAGCAGGTCGCCGCGGACCACCAGCTGCCCGGAGGGCGAGCGGCGCACGGTGGTGGGGACGTCCGGCTCCTCGCCCGCGCCGTCCCCCGCCGGGAGGTACCGGAGCGCGCCCGAGGGACAGCGCCGGATCACCTCGGCGACCCGCTCCGGCTCGGCGCCGTCCGGCAGCACCCACGGGCGGCGGGACAGGTCGAAGACCTCGGGCAGGCCGTGGACGCACTCGGCCGCGTGCAGACAGCGGCGCGGCTCGAACGTCACGGTGATGCCCTCGCCGTCGTACTCCTTGAGCCGCGGCTTCTCGGCGAGCGGGGACTCCGCGCCCGTCTCCGCTGTTCCCTCGGTCATGCGCCCAGCCTAGGAACGCCCCGTGCGTCCCGCACCCCGGCGCCCCGGAGGGCCGCCTGCCGGGGCCGCCGCCCCGGGGACGCCCTCTGGACGGGCCCGGGCCGCCGCCGCTAGCTTCCGGCGCCATGACACCTGTGCGAAAGATGCGAACGACGCGACGCACGATGACAGCGGGACGGACGGGACGGGCGGCCCTGACGGGGCTGACGGGCCTGCTGGGGGCGGCGCTGGCGCTGACCCTCGCGGCCCCCGCGCGGGCCGGGGCGATCCCCACGGCCCCCGCGGCCCCCCGGACCCCCGCGTCCCCCACCGCCCCGGCGGAGTCCGCTGCCGCCCCGGCCCCCGCGCCCGGCTGGCGGCTCACCCCCACCGGGACCGACGTCCGCTTCCGGGGCCTGGCGGCGGTGGACCACCGCACCGCCTGGACCGCCGGCTCCCGCGGCACCGTCCTGCGCACCACCGACGCCGGACGGACCTGGCGGAACGTCTCGCCGCCCGGCGGGGAGGGCCTGGAACTCCGCGACGTCGAGGCCCTCGACGCCCGCCGGGCCGTCGTCCTCGCGATCGGCGAGGGCGAGGCGTCCCGCCTGCTGCGCACCGAGGACGGCGGCGCCACCTGGACCGAGGCCTTCCGCAACACCGACCCGCGCGCCTTCTACGACTGCGTGACCTTCCTCGACCGCCGCCACGGCCTCGCCCTGAGCGATCCGGTCGACGGGAGGTTCCGGATCCTGTCCACCCGGGACGGCGGCCGCTCGTGGGAGGTCCTGCCGGACGCCGGCATGCCGGCCGCGCTGCCCGGCGAGGCCGGTTTCGCCGCGAGCGGGCAGTGCCTCGTCACGGCGGACCGGGGACCGGGTGGGGACGTCTGGTTCGCGACCGGCGGCGGCGCCACCGCCCGCGTCTTCCACTCCGCCGACGGGGGCCGCACCTGGACCGTCACCGACAGCCCGGTCCCGGCCGGCGACCCGGCCCGGGGCGTCTTCGGACTCGCCTTCCGCGACCGCCGCCACGGCCTCGCGGTCGGCGGCGACTACCGCGCCGGGCAGCCCTCGCCGGCGGCCGCCGCCGTCACCGCCGACGGCGGGCGCGGCTGGACCCCGGCCGGGACGCCCCCGCCCGCGTACCGCTCCGGCGTCGCCTGGCTCCCGCACTCCGGGACCGCCGCCCTCGCCGTCGGCCCGACCGGCACCGACCTCACCCGCGACGGCGGCCGCACCTGGCGGACCGTGGACACCGGCTCGTACGACACCGTGGACTGCGCCCCGGACGGCGGCTGCTGGGCCTCGGGCGAGAAGGGCAGGATCGCGCGGCTCGCCCGCCCCTGAGGTCCGCAGGGGGTCAGGCCGGCGGCTGCTCGCGGTAGCCGGCCAGGCCCTCGACGGTCTTCGACGCGTAGAACTCGGTGATCCGGTACGCGCACACGCCCTCGGAGCTGAAGGGGTCGGCCGCCGCGATCCGCTCGATCGCGGCCCGGTCGACCCCGGCGGCCAGGATCACCCCGCCGTCGCGCGGGTTCTTCCGCCCGGACGCGAGGAACACCCCGGCGGCGTACTGCTCGTCCAGCCAGGCGATGTGCGCGTCCATGAGGGCGTCCGCCCGCTCGACGGGCGCGGTGTAGGTCAATTCCAGTACGAACATGCGGGCAAGGCTACCGGCGGGGCCCGCCGCGCCGATCAGCCCCCGAGGGTCTCGGCGGCGGTCCTGAAACGGTGCTCGACCGGCTTCAGCACCTCGTACAGGTAGCCGAAGTACGAGGTCTCCGCCGTGCCCGTGAGCACCGCGTGGAGGAAGGCGGCACAGCCCGGCCCGTGGTGCTCCCAGAGCGGGCCGCGCCCCTCGTTGTAGAGGACCGGCCACTCCTCCGGCGGGCTGCCGGGCCGCACCAGCCAGTAGAGGAACGCCCCCGACCCCTCCTCGAACGCCCACGGCACCACCCGCGCGCCGGGCTCCTCCAGCTCCTCGGGCCGCTCCTCGCCGACGTCGTACCACAACGAGGCCAGGATCTCGTCCCGTTCGGCCGCCTGCGCGAGCAACGCGCAGTCCGCGCGCGCCGACTCCGGGGCGAGCAGCCACACCGTGGAGTCGAAGATCCCCGCGCCGTACGTCTCGACCAGCAGCTTGTAGTCGGCGGGGAGCGGCACCCCGAGGGCGCGCTCGACCTCCGCCCAGTCCACGGCGGGCGGCGGTTCGGCGGGCGGCGGGCAGAGGCGCACGAGGTCGTCGATCGCGGTCACGGCGGGGAGGCTACCGCAGGGCGCCGTAGGGTGGCGGGATGGCGATCATCGGGGTTCCGGCGGACTGGCCCGCCGACGAGGCGGCGGCACTGGCCGTCCAGCACGCGCTGCGCGGGCGGCTCGTGCTGGACGAGACCGGGCCGCCGGCGGGGGAGGGACACGTCACCGGGCTCGACGTCGCCTACGACGACGAGCGCGACCTCGTCGCCGCGGCGGCCGTGGTGCTCGACGCCGCGACGCTGGAGGTGGTCGAGGAGGCCACCGCCGTGGGACGGGTCTCCTTCCCCTACGTGCCGGGGCTGCTGGCCTTCCGAGAGATCCCCACCGTGCTCGCCGCCCTGGACGCGCTCGCCGCCGACCCGGGCCTCCTGGTCTGCGACGGCTACGGCCTCGCCCACCCGCGCCGGTTCGGCCTCGCCGCCCACCTCGGCGTGCTCACCGGCCGCGCCTCGATCGGCGTCGCCAAGAACCCCTTCACCTTCTCGTACGGGCAACCCGGCCCCGAGCGCGGCGACTTCACGCCCCTCCTCGCCCAGGAGGAGGAGGTCGGGCGGGCGTTGCGCACCCGGCGCGGGGTCAAGCCCGTCTTCGTCTCCGTCGGGCACGGGACCTCCCTCGACAACGCCTGTGCGCACACCCTCGCGCTCACCCCGCGCTACCGGATCCCCGAGACCACCCGGCGCGCCGACGCGCTCTGCCGGCGGGCCCTCGCCGAGGCGCGCGGCAGGGCGTCCGAGGAGGAGCTGAGTAGCGGCTGAGTAGCCGTACGGATGCCCGCTGTCAGACCCGCACGGCACAGTGGCCTCCATGACCTCCCCCGCCACCACGGGCCCCCGCCGCCGCTCCGGCGGCCGCGCGCTGCCCGCCGTCCTCGCCGTCGCCGCGCTCTCCGCGCTCGCCTGGACCTGCGCCATCCTGTACGTGCTCGCCGACTGGACCACCGGGTGAACGGGCGGCTGCGCTGCGTCGTGCTCGACTGCCCCGACGCCTTCGGACTCGCCCGGTTCTACCGGGAGTTGCTGGGCGGCGAGGTCGACGCGCCCGATCCGGGGCTCGCCGTCGGCGCCGGCTCGGCCGTGCTGCGCGACGCGCGCGGACCCGTCCTCGCCTTCCAGGAGGTGGCCGACCACCGGCCGCCCGTCTGGGGCGCCCCCGAGCAGCAGTTCCTGCTGGACGTCCGGGTCCCGGACCCGGCCGCCGCCCACGGGGCCGTGCTCGCCCTCGGTGCCGTACCGCTGGGCGACGCGGACGGGCCCGACGGGGCGCCGCTGTGGCGGGTCTACGCGGATCCGGCCGGGCACCCCTTCCGCCTCATGGGGCCCTGAAGCCCGTCCCCGTCCCGGCTTTGGCCGGCGCGCGCGGTGGGCAGGATGAGCGGATGGACCTGCACACGACTTCCCGCCGGCTCGTCTCCTCCGGCTCGCCGCTCGAACCGGAGATCGGCTTCTCCCGCGCGGTACGGCACGGCCCGTACGTCTCCGTCGCCGGTACGGCCCCGATCGCGCCCGACGGCACCGCCACCGCGCCCGGCGACGTCTACGCCCAGACCGTGCGCTGCCTCGACATCGCCGAGGCGGCCCTCCGCGAGGCGGGCGCCCGCCTCGCCGACGTCGTCCGCACCCGGGTCATGCTCACCGACGCCACCACCTGGCGGGAGGCGGCCCGCGCCCACGGGGAGCGGTTCGCCGGGGTCCGTCCCGCCTGCACCTTCGTCGAGGTGTCCCGGTTCATCGACCCCGCCTGGCTGGTCGAGATCGAGATCGACGCGATCGTCGACGACCGCACCGCCCCCGCCGACATGATCGGCTGGTGAAGCCGGCGGCCCGCGCGCCCCGGGCCGCCCGCTACTCCGCGTGCGCCACCCGGAAGCGGAGCCCCGCCGCCCGCAGCCGGGCGATGAGCGCGTCGCCCATCGCGACCGCCGTCGTGACCTGGCCCGCCGTCTTCGGCAGCGGGTCCAGGGCGAGGCAGAGCGCCGACTCGGCCAGCATCTTCGCCGTCTCGTCGTAGCCGGGGTCGCCGCCCGCCACCTCGGTGAGGACCCGGCGTCCGCCGCCCTCGCCGACGAAGCGGACCGTGAACCAGCTGCGGGCGCGCCGCTCGGCCGAGGGGCCGCTGCCCGCCTCGTACCGGTCCATCATCCACCGGCGCGCGGCGGGGACCTGGGCCGCCGCGACGGCCGCGCCGAGCGCCGCCGTGCCGCCGAGGGCCATCGGCAGCGTCTTCACCGAGGCGTAGTGGCGGTAGCGGAAGTCGGGGCCGTACCGCTCCAGGGCGGCGGCCGACCGGGCCACCACCTGCGGGTCCAGGGTGGGCAGCGGCAGCGCCCAGGTGCCCGTCTCGGTGCTGAACCGGGGCGCGCCCAGCGGCGCGCGGGCCCGCCGGCCGACCAGCCGGGGCGCGTGCAGCCGGCGCTCGCGGGCCGCCCGCAGCATCTGCCGGCCGCGTCCGAAGGCGGTCAGCGCGGAGGCGAAGGTGCCGCCGGAGAAGACCGCGCCGGCCCGGACGAAGCCGTCGACCCGCAGCGGCACGCCCTCCGGCAGCTGTTCCACCGTGAAGAGCACGCCGAGGTCGTGCGGCACCGAGTCGAAGCCGCAGGCGTGCACGATCCGGGCGCCGGTCTCCCGGGCGCGGGCGTCGTGGCGGACGTACACGAGGTCGACGAACTCGGCCTCGCCGGTCAGGTCGAGGTAGTCGGTTCCGGCGTCCGCGCAGGCAGCGACCAGGCCCTCGCCGTACCAGACGTACGGGCCGACGGTGGAGGCCACCACCCGCGCCGCGCCGGCGAGTGCGCGCAGGGAGGCGGGGTCGCCCGAGTCGGCGACCAGCAGCGGGAGGTCCGCGAGGTGCGGCCGGCCGGCGGCGAGCCGGTCCCGCAGCGCCGCCAGCTTGGCGGGCGAGCGCCCGGCGAGGGCCCAGCGGCACCCGGTGGGGGCGTGCTCGGCCAGGTACTCCGCGGTCAGTTCGCCGACGAACCCGGTCGCCCCGTAGAGCACCACGTCGTACGGCCGCTCCGCCGTCTCCCGGCCGGTCTCCCGCCCCGCGCCCGCCCCTGTCTCCATCGAGCCCCACTCCCGTCCCTCGGCGTCGTCGTCGGCGGAGGATAGCGGACCCGGCCGCCCCGCCGAATTTCCAAGCGCTTGCTCGGCCGGGGGGCTTGTGCCGAGTGGAACACGTTCCTAGCATCTCCGGTGTTACATCATTGGTGTCACACACTTCTGGGGGCTCGATGAAGACGAGGCAGACCGAGCGGACGGGCCCGCTCGCCGGTGTCCGGGTCGTGGAGCTCGCCGGCATCGGCCCCGGCCCCTTCGCCGCCATGCTCCTCGCCGACCTCGGCGCCGACGTCGTCCGCGTCGACCGCCCCGGCGGCGCCGGCCTCGGCGTCGACCCCGCCAAGGACCTCACCAACCGCAACAAGCGCTCGGTCCTCCTCGACCTCAAGACCCCCGGGGGCCGCGCCGCCGTCCTCGACCTCGTCGAGCGCGCCGACCTCCTGGTCGAGGGGTACCGCCCCGGCGTCGCCGAACGCCTCGGCGTCGGCCCCGACGCCTGCCTGGCCCGCAACCCCCGGCTCGTCTACGGCCGGATGACCGGCTGGGGCCAGGACGGCCCGCTCGCCCACACGGCGGGCCACGACATCGGCTACATCGCCGTCACCGGCGCCCTCGGCATGATCGGCCCCGACCCGGACGGCCCGCCGACCGTCCCCGCCAACCTGGTCGGCGACTACGCGGGCGGCTCGCTCTACCTGGTCGTCGGTGTCCTCGCCGCCCTCCAGCACGCGCGGACGCACGGCGAGGGCCAGGTCGTCGACGCGGCCATCGTGGACGGCACCGCCCACCTCACCAGCATGATCCACGCCATGCTCGCGGCCGGCGGCTGGCAGGACCGGCGCGGGTCGAACCTCCTCGACGGCGGCTGCCCCTTCTACGGCGTGTACGAGACCTCCGACGGCGGCCACATGGCGGTCGGCGCCCTGGAGCAGCGCTTCTACGCCGAGTTCGCCCGCCTCCTCGGCCTCCCCGACGCCGACGGCCTGCGGGGCGACCTCGCCCGCTGGCCCGAGCTGCGCGAGGCCGTCGCCGCGCGCTTCCGGAGCCGTACCCGCGACGAGTGGACCGCGGTCTTCGAGGGCACCGACTCCTGCGTCGCCCCCGTCCTCTCGCTCCGCGAGGCCCCCTCCCACCCGCACCTCGCGGCCCGCGCCACCTTCGCCGAGCACGGCGGACTGGTCCAGCCGGCCCCCGCGCCCCGTTTCTCCGCCACCCCCGGCACGCTCCGTACCGGACCCGCCCTGCCCGGCGCCGACACCGACGAGGTCGCCCGCGACTGGGCCGTTCCCGCCCTGCTCACCGCCCAGGACGCCCCGCCCACCCAGGAGTCGAGGACCGCATGAAGCGCACGCTCTACACCGAGGACCACGAAGCCTTCCGGGCGGTCGTCCGCACCTTCCTGGAGAAGGAGGTGCTGCCCCACTACGAGCAGTGGGAGAAGGACGGCATCGTCTCCCGCGAGGCCTGGCGCGCCGCCGGCCGCCAGGGCCTCCTCGGCATCGCCGTCGAGGAGGAGCACGGCGGCGGGGGCAACCCCGACTTCCGGTACGCCTCCGTCCTCGCCGAGGAGTTCACCAAGGCCGCCGCCCCGGGCCTCGCCATCGGCCTGCACAACGACATCATCGGCCCCTACCTCACCAAGCTCGCCACCGAGGAGCAGCGCCGCCGCTGGCTGCCCGGCTTCTGCTCCGGGGAGATCGTCACCGCCATCGCGATGACCGAGCCCGGCGCGGGCTCCGACCTCCAGGGCATCCGCACCACCGCCGAGGACCGCGGCGACCACTGGGTCCTCAACGGCTCCAAGACCTTCATCTCCAACGGCATCCTCGCCGACCTGGTGATCGTCGTCGCGAGGACCACCCCCGAGGGCGGCGCCCACGGCCTCTCCCTGCTCGTGGTCGAGCGGGGCATGGAGGGCTTCGAGCGCGGCCGGAACCTCGACAAGATCGGCCAGAAGGCGCAGGACACCGCCGAACTCTTCTTCGAGGACGTCCGCGTCCCCAAGGAGAACCTCCTCGGCGAGCTGAACGGCGCCTTCGTCCACCTCATGACCAACCTCGCCCAGGAGCGGCTCGCCATCGCCGTCGCCGGCATCGCGGGCGCCGAGCACCTGCTGGAGCTCACCACCCGCTACGTCAAGGAGCGCGAGGCCTTCGGCCGGCCGCTGGCCAAGCTCCAGCACGTGCGCTTCGAGATCGCGGAGATGGCCACCGAGTGCGCCGTCACCCGCGCCTTCGTCGACCGCTGCATCGCCGAGCACGCCGACCCGACCGGCCTCGGTCTCGACCCCGTCAACGCCTCCATGGCCAAGTGGTGGGCCACCGAACTCCAGAAGAGGGTCGCCGACCGCTGCCTGCAACTGCACGGCGGATACGGCTACATGAGCGAATTCCCGGTGGCCAGGGCCTTCACCGACGGCCGCATCCAGACCATCTACGGCGGCACGACGGAGATCATGAAGGAGATCATCGGCCGCTCCCTCCTCGGCTGACTCCCGCCCCCCGCACCCTTCCGAGAAAACCCTCACCGCGAAAGGCTTCCCGTGAGCACCGAAGCGTACGTGTACGACGCGATCCGCACCCCGCGCGGACGCGGCAAGGCCAACGGCGCCCTGCACGGCACCAAGCCCATCGACCTCGTCACCGGCCTGATCCGCGAGATCCAGACCCGCAACCCCGGCCTCGACCCGGCCGCCGTCGACGACATCGTCCTCGGCGTCGTCGGCCCGGTCGGCGACCAGGGCTCCGACATCGCCCGGATCGCCGCCATCGCCGCCGGCCTCCCCGAGACCGTCGCCGGCGTCCAGGAGAACCGCTTCTGCGCCTCGGGCCTCGAAGCGGTCAATATGGCCGCGATGAAGGTCCGCTCCGGCTGGGAGGACCTGGTCCTGGCCGGCGGCGTCGAGTCGATGTCCCGGGTCCCGATGGCCTCCGACGGCGGCGCCTGGTTCGCCGACCCGATGACCAACCTGGAGACCAACTTCGTCCCCCAGGGCATCGGCGCCGACCTCATCGCCACCATCGAGGGCTTCAGCCGCCGCGACGTCGACGAGTACGCCGCCCTCTCCCAGGAGCGCGCCGCGACCGCCTGGAAGGAGGGCCGCTTCGCCCGCTCGGTCGTGCCCGTCGTCGACCGGGCCGGGCTGACCGTCCTCGACCACGACGAGTTCATGCGCCCCGGCACCACCGCCGACTCCCTCGCGAAGCTCAAGCCGTCCTTCAAGGACATCGGCGAGCTGGGCGGCTTCGACGCGGTCGCGCTCCAGAAGTACCACTGGGTCGAGGAGATCGACCACGTCCACCACGCCGGCAACTCCTCCGGCATCGTCGACGGCGCCTCCCTCGTCGCCGTCGGCTCGAAGGAGATCGGCGAGCGGTACGGGCTCACGCCCCGCGCCCGGATCGTCGCGGCGGCCGTCTCGGGCTCCGAGCCCACCATCATGCTCACCGGCCCCGCCCCGGCCGCCCGCAAGGCGCTCGCCAAGGCCGGCCTGACCATCGACGACATCGACCTGATCGAGATCAACGAGGCCTTCGCCGCGGTCGTCCTGCGCTTCGTCAAGGACATGGGCGTCTCCCTGGACAAGGTCAACGTCAACGGCGGCGCCATCGCGCTCGGCCACCCGCTGGGCGCCACCGGAGCGATCATCCTGGGCACCCTCGTCGACGAGCTGGAGCGCCAGGACAAGCGCTACGGCCTGGCCACCCTCTGCGTCGGCGGCGGCATGGGCATCGCCACCATCGTCGAGCGCGTCTGACCTCCCCGTCCGCACCCCTCAACCGGAGAAGCATCAGCATGAGCGAGAGCACCACCATCCGCTGGGAGCAGGACGACACGGGGATCGTCACCCTCGTCCTCGACGACCCGAACCAGTCCGCCAACACCATGAACCAGGCGTTCCGCGCGTCGATCGCGGCCGTCGCCGACCGTCTGGAGGCCGAGAAGGACTCGATCCGGGGCGTCATCTACACCTCCGCGAAGAAGACCTTCTTCGCCGGCGGCGACCTCAAGGACATGATCCAGGCGGGCCCCGAGCACGCCCAGGACATCTTCGACGCCGCGATGGACATGAAGCGCGCCCTGCGCCGCATCGAGACCCTCGGCAAGCCGGTCGTCGCCGCCCTCAACGGCGCCGCCCTGGGCGGCGGTTACGAGATCGCGCTCGCCTCCCACCACCGGATCGCGCTCGACGCGCCCGGCTCCAAGATCGGCCTGCCCGAGGTCACCCTCGGCCTGCTGCCCGGCGGTGGCGGCGTCACCCGCACCGTCCGCCTCATGGGCATCACCGACGCCCTCCTGAAGGTGCTCCTCCAGGGCACCCAGTACACGCCGAAGCGCGCCCTCGACAGCGGCCTGATCCACGAACTGGCGTCCACGCCCGAGGAGATGATGGCCAAGGCCATCGCCTTCATCGACACGCACCCGGAGTCCGCCCAGCCCTGGGACGTCCCCGGGTACCGGATCCCCGGCGGCACCCCGTCGAACCCGAAGTTCGCCGCGAACCTGCCGGCCTTCCCCGCCAACCTGCGCAAGCAGCTGAACGGCGCCCCCTACCCGGCCCCGCGCAACATCATGGCCGCCGCCGTCGAAGGCTCCCAGGTCGACTTCGAGACCGCGCAGGTCATCGAGTCCCGCTACTTCACCGAGCTGGTCACCGGCCAGACCGCGAAGAACATGATCCAGGCGTTCTTCTTCGACCTCCAGGCCGTCAACTCCGGCGCCAGCCGCCCCAAGGGCGTCGAGAAGCGCCAGGTCCGCAAGGTGGCCGTGCTCGGCGCCGGCATGATGGGCGCCGGCATCGCCTACTCCTGCGCCCGCGCCGGCATCGAGGTCGTCCTCAAGGACGTCACCGACGAGGCCGCCGCCAAGGGCAAGGCGTACTCGGAGAAGCTCTGCGCCAAGGCCGTCTCCCGGGGCCGCACCACCCAGGAGAAGGCCGACGCCCTCCTCGCCCGGATCACCCCGACCGCCGACCCGCAGGCCCTGGCCGGCTGCGACGCCGTCATCGAGGCCGTCTTCGAGGACACCGCGCTCAAGCACAAGGTGTTCCAGGAGATCCAGCACGTCGTCGACGCCGACGCGCTGCTCTGCTCCAACACCTCCACCCTCCCGATCACCGTCCTCGCCGAAGGCGTCGAGCGCCAGGCCGACTTCATCGGCCTGCACTTCTTCTCCCCGGTCGACAAGATGCCGCTGGTCGAGATCATCAAGGGCGAGCGCACCGGCGACGAGGCCCTGGCCCGCGCCTTCGACCTGGTCCGCCAGATCAACAAGACGCCGATCGTCGTCAACGACTCGCGCGGCTTCTTCACCTCCCGCGTCATCGGCCACTTCATCAACGAGGGCGTGGCGATGGTCGGCGAGGGCATCGAGCCCGCCTCCGTCGAGCAGGCCGCCGCCCAGGCCGGCTACCCGGCGAAGGTCCTCTCCCTCATGGACGAGCTGACGCTCACCCTCCCGCGCAAGATCCGCAACGAGACGAAGAAGGCGATCGAGGAGGCCGGCGGCACCTGGGTCACCCACCCGGGCGAGACCGTCATCGACCGCATGGTCGACGAGTTCGGCCGCCCCGGCCGCAGCGGCGGCGCCGGCTTCTACGACTACGACGAGTCCGGCAAGCGCGGCAGGCTCTGGCCGGGCCTGCGCGAGCACTTCACCAAGCCCGGGTACGAGATCCCCTTCCGCGACATGCAGGAGCGGATGCTCTTCTCCGAGGCCCTGGACACCGTCCGGCTCCTGGAGGAGGGCGTCCTGACCTCGGTCGCCGACGCCAACATCGGCTCCATCATGGGCATCGGCTTCCCGGCCTGGACCGGCGGCATCCTCCAGTACGTCAACGGCTACGAGGGCGGCGTGGCCGGCTTCGTCGCCCGCGCCCGCGAGCTGGCGGAGACGTACGGCGAGCGCTTCGACCCGCCGGCCCTCCTGGTGGAGAAGGCCGAGCGGGGCGAGACCTTCACGGACTCCTGAAGGCGGAGCGCAACTCCTCGCTCAGCGACCGCTGAAACGCGGTGACGAGGGCCTGGACCACGATCGGCTGCATGTGCGCGGACAGCGACTTCATGGCGGTCAGGTGGTCCGGGTCCTCCCCGCTCTCCCGGTACGGGTTCCACACCTCCTCCTGGAAGAGCCGGGCCAGCTCCTGGGCGGCGGACCGGGCGTGGTCGAGCAGCACGGTCCGGGAGGCGAGGATGGTGTCGTGCTCGATCGGCACGTCGAGCATCTCGACCCCGAGCCGCAGCAGCGACCCGTCGAGCCGGAACACCGCCGGGTCCTCGCCCGCCTCCAGCACCCCCATCGCGGCGAGCCGTTCGACGTCACGGTCGGCCAGCTCCCGCCCGGCGCGCCGCTCCAGCTCCCGCCGGGTGATGGTCTCGGCGGACTCCGGCGCCCACGAGGCCACCAGCGCCCGGTGCACCGCGAGGTCCTGCGCGCTCAGGTCGGGCGGCAGCTGCTCCAGGTACCGCTCGATCGCGGCGAGCGTCATGCCCTGCCGCTGGAGCTCCTCGATGAGCGCCAGCCGCGCCAGGTGCTCGGGGCCGTACCGCCCGACCCGCCGCGGCCCGATCACCGGCGGCGGCAGCAGCCCCCGCGTCCCGTAGAACCGCACGGTCCGCACCGTGACCCCGGCGCGGGCGGCCAGCTCGTCGACGGTGTAGCCGGGCAGCCGTCCCTCGTCGCTCTCGTCCTCCATGGTTCAACAGTATTGCTGTCTCACCAGCACTGTAAAAGCCCTCGGGCCCCTCAGAGCGCGGTTTCGACGGAGGCGAAGGTGACGCCGTGGTCGGCCAGCGTCTCGGCGACGGCGCCGCCGGTGGTGGTGAGCGCCAGGAGCAGGTGCTCGTCGCCGATCTCCCGGTCCTTGCGGGCCAGGGCCACCCGGAGGGACTTCTCCAGGACGGTCTTCGCCTCGCGGGAGAAGGGGCGCCGGCCGAGCGCCCTGCGGCCGCCGGAGAGGGCCCCGGTCCCGTGGGTCTCCTCGACGCGCGCGACGATCGCGTCGACGTCGATGCCCAGGCCGGCGAGGGCCTCCGTCTCGGCCCGGGACAGCCCGGCCCGCCGCCGCGCGTCGGAGAGCGCGGAGACCAGGGACGGGCGGCGGTCCCGCGGGCACAGCCGGGCCAGCACCGCCGCCGCGCGGGTGTCCTCCCGGTCGAGCAGCGCCAGCAGCAGGTGCTCGGGGGTCACGGCCTCGGCCCCGCCGCGCTCCGCGTGCTCGACCGCCCCCTTCACCACGCTCCGCGCCGCCTTCGTGAACCGCTCGAACATCAATGCCTCCCGTGTTTCTTGTGAACGGCCTGCCGGCTGACCCCCAGCTCGGTGGCGATCTCCTGCCAGGACCACCCCCGGGCGCGCGCACTGCGCACCTGGACGGCCTCCAGCTGTTCCAGCAGCCGCCGCAGGGCGGCCACGGCCCGCAGCCCCACCCGGGGATCACGGTCACCGGCCCGCGCGGCGAGATCGGTCGCATCGGTCATGCTGTCAATGTAGGTTGACACGCGAAGACTGTCAACCATGGTTGACATGCGGCGGTGTCGGACCCTGCTCCTACGGTGACCCCATGACCGAGATCGAGTACGTACGCGGCGACGCCACCGCGCCGCACGGCAAGGGCGTCCGGATCGTCGCCCACGTCTGCAACGACCTGGGCGGCTGGGGCAAGGGCTTCGTGCTCGCCGTCTCGCGCCGCTGGCCGGAGCCGGAGGCGGCCTTCCGCCGCTGGCACCGGGAGCGCGCGGCCAACGACTTCGGCCTCGGCGCCGCGCAGTTCGTCCAGGTCTCGCCGCAGCTCTGGGTGGCGAACCTGGTGGGCCAGCGGGGGATCCGCACCGGCCGGAGCACCGGCGTCCCGGTGCGGTACGAGGCGATCGACCGGGCCCTGGGACTCCTCGCGGAGAAGGCCGTCGAGCTGGACGCCTCGGTCCACATGCCGCGGATCGGCTGCGGGCTCGCGGGCGGGAAGTGGGAGCGGGTGGAGCCGCTGGTGCGGGAGCGGCTGGCGGGGCGGGGGATACCGGTCACCGTGTACGACTTCGGCGCGTAAGGGGCGGGTCTCAGGGGCGGCCCGGCCGGGCGGCGGCGCGGGGGTTAGAGTCGGCGGCCGGTCCGCGTCGGCGGGCGGGAACAGGGGAGTGGGATGTACGCGCAACTCAGGGAGACGGCAGCGGAATTGGCCGAGGTCCTGTGGCGGGAGCACACGGTGTACCGGGAGCGGGGCGGGGGCGTCGTGATCCGCGGCGAGCACGTGCGGCGGTGGATCAGCCTCGCGCCGACGGGCGGCAAGGACCGGGCGCTGCTGCGGGCCGGTCGGATCCTCGACGGGGGGACGACGGCCCCGGCCCGCACCGAGGTCGTCGTCGACCTGACGGCGCCGGTCGCCGAGCTGGCCACGGTCTGCCGGCGGATGCTCGCCGAGGTCGCCGCGTCGGCCGGCCCGGCCCCCGGGCCGGACGCGGGCCCGTCCCGGGCCGGACGGCCGGGCAGGGGGCGGGCGGGACGCGGGGCGCGCAAGCAACCCAAGACCCCCAGGGAACCCAAGGCCCCCAAGCCCAGGAGCCGGCACACGGGTGCCGGCTCCTGGGTGGTGCTGGTGCTCGTCGGGATCGCCGTGGCCGCCTGGGCGTACGGCGTCTTCGGCGGACCCGCCTTCTGACCCGGAAGGTCAGAAGGCGGTCACCGGGTAGTGGTCCGAGAGGTTGGTGTAGGTGTACTTCACGCCCCAGCTGGAGACCGTCCACGGCGCGGTCGACTCCAGGACCACGTGGTTCGTCCAGTTCGCCGGGCGGGCGTTGCCGGCCCGGTAGAGGACGTGGTCCAGGTCCTCGCGCGGGTCGTCCGGGTAGCGCTCCGCCGCGATCGAGTTCAGCTCGGTGTCGAAGGAGTACGGGTGGCCGGTGCGGGCGTCCGCCCCGGCGAGGCCCGCGTCGGCGAGCATCGTGGCGTACTCGGGCGTGCGGGAGTCGACGTTCATGTCGCCCGCGACGATCACCTGCTCGTCCGCCGGGATGTTCTTCGCGTCGAGGAAGGCGTCCAGCGCCTTGAACTGGCGGCTGCGCATCTGCGCCGCCTCGCCCGCCGAGCAGCCCGGGTCGGTGGACTGGGCGTGGGTGCCGACGACGTGCACCCGGCTGCCGTTCACGTCGAGGACCGCGTAGGCGAAGCCCTTGTTCGAGTACCAGTCGGCGCCGCAGGCGTCCTTGTAGACGTACTGCTCCTTGCGGACGATCGGCCACTTGCTGAGGATCGTCACCCCGCCGTCCTCCGGGGTGGTGGCCGAGTAGGCCCCGCCGGTGGCGTCCCAGCCGGTCTTCGAGCGGCCCACGACGGGCGTCTGGTGCGGGTAGGCCGCCGCCGCGTTCGCCTTGAGCGCGTCGGAGGAGGAGTTGTCGAAGGCCTCCTGGAGCACCACGACGTCCTGGCCCTGGAAGTACGGGGCGGCGGGGATCGCCCGGGCCCGGTGGTCCTGTCCCCAGTTCGGGTAGAGGGTCTTCGAGAAGAGGAAGGTGTTGTAGGTGAGCACCTTCAGGCGCGGCGTCGCGGCCTCGGGGGCGGCGGAGGCCGCGGGCGCGGTCGCCGCCAGGGTGGCGGTGGCGAGCGCGAGGGACACGGCGGCCCCGGGGATGCGGCGGAGCGTGCTGAGGGACACGTGAACTCCCGACGATGGGTGGGGGGTTGGACTCGGCGCGGGCCATACAACCAGTCGTAGTTACCTTCCGGTAGCCTTCAGGTGCCGGGAATCTTGCCCGCGTCGTACGAGCGCGCCAACGATCACGGGGGTGTACGATCCGCCGCTCCCGGGACCAGGTAGGATGCGCGCCATGACGACCCTCGCCTCCAACGCCAAGATCTTCGACATGGACCTCGGCCCGCTCAACCCGGTCTGGGCCGAGCTCATCCTCGGCTTCGCCGTGTTCTTCCTGACCTTCTTCTTCCTGGCGAAGGTGATCCTCCCGAAGATCAAGCGCACGCTGGAGCTCCGCGAGGACGCCACCGAGGGCGCCACCGGCCGTGCCGACGACCTGCGTGCCGAGGCCGCCGACATCCGCGCCCAGTACGAGGCCGAGCTGGCCGAGGCCCGCCACGAGGCCGCCCGGATCCGCTCCAAGGCCGTCGAGGAGGGCTCCGCCGCCATCGCCGCCGCCCGCGCCGAGGGCCAGGCCGAGCGCGACTCCATCCTCGCCGCCGGCAGCGCGAAGATCGCCGCCGAGCGCGACGCCGCCGAGCGCGAGCTCAACGCCGACGTCGACGCCTGGGCCCGCGCCCTCGCCGGCCGCATCGTCGGCGAGCCGGTCGGCGCCGACCGCGCCTGACCGCGACCGACCCGCACGACACCACGCCGGGGCCGTTCCCGGGGCGAGAGCCCCCGGAGCGGCCCCGGCGTCGTCGTACCGCCCCCGGGGGTGCACCCTGGAGGGGCGGTCACCGACGCGAGAGGCAGGGGGACCCCCGTATGAGCACCCGCAGCGAGGCCACCGCCGGCACCCCGGCCGGCCGCCCCGGCCCCGCCGGCCGCCCCGGCCCCGCCGGCCGCCCCGGACCGGCCGATCCCGCTCCGCCGCCCGTCGGCGGCGTGCTGTGGAGCGTCGCCGGGGACGTCCGTGCGCTGCTCATGCTGCCCGCCGCCCTCACCATGCAGGTCGCCCACCCCGCGATCGGCGCCGGCGTCGACGAGCACTCGGTCTTCCGCACCGACCCCTGGGGCCGCGGCGAGCGCTCGCTGCGCTCCGTCCAGCTCTGGGTGTACGGAGGGGAGGACGCCGCCGCCGAGGGACGCCGGCTGCGCGCGCTGCACCGGGACATCCGGGGCACCGACGCCCGCGGACGCCGCTACCACGCCCTCACGCCCGCCTACTACTCCTGGGTCCACGCCACCGGCTACCCCGTCTACCGGCACGGCCTGGCCCTGCTCCACCGGCCCCTCACCGAGGCCCAGGACCGCCGGCTGTACGCCGAGTGGCTCCAGGTCGGCCGGATCCTCGGCATCCACGACCGGGACATGCCGCAGACCGTCGAGGAGTTCTGGCCCTACTACCGCACGGTCCTCGCCGAGGAGCTGGAGGCCACCGCGGTCGTCCGCGAGCTCCTCGACCCGGACGCGCCGGTGCCCGCCCCCGACCGGTGCCCGCTGCTCCTCCGGATCGTCCTCCGCCCCCTGTGGCCGCTGCTCCGCCGCCCCTTCCAGCGGATCCGCGCCTTCCTCACCGTCGGCCTGATGCCGCCGGACGCCCGCGCCGCGATCGGCCTGGAGTGGACGCCGGAGCAGGAGCGCCGGCTGCGCCGCCTCGCCCGGATCGTCCGCGCCGTCGTCCCGGTCCTCCCCGAGCGGCTGCGCTACCTGCCGCTCGCCCGCCGCGCCCGGGAGGCCGCCCGCCGCGCCGGGCGCTGACGGACGGCCTCCCGGGCGGTGGCTCAGTGGTCCCCGTGCTCGTGGACCGTGTTCGTCGCCGCGATCTTCTTCCAGGACTTCGGCGGGACGGGCTTCGCCGCGGTCCGGGCCGCCCCGGCCGACGGGGCCGCCAGGGCCGCCCCGGTGGCGGGCGAGGGCCCGGCGGCCGGCTTGGCGGGCTCGTACAGCCAGGTGTCGAAGAGCGCCGCCAGCGGCCGGCCGGAAACCTCCTCCGCGTACCGCACGAAGTCCGCGACCCGCGCGTTGCGGTGCGCGAACCGCTGCGGCCAGCCCTTCAGGACCGCGAAGAAGTCCTCGTCGCCGATCTCGTTGCGCAGCGCCTGGAGCGCCAGCGCGCCCCGGTCGTAGACGGCGATGTGGAACTGGTTGTCCGGGCCCGGGTCGCCCGGCCGCACCGTCCAGAACGGGTCCTCGGCCGTGCGCGTGGCGTACACGTAGTCCGCCAGCTCCTGGGCCGTGCCCTCGCCCTCCTTCTCCGACCACAGCCACTGGCTGTAGCGGGCGAAGCCCTCGTTGACCCAGATGTCCTTCCAGTCGCGCACCGAGACGCTGTCGCCGTACCACTGGTGGGCCAGCTCGTGCACGACGACGGACACGTTCGCGCCGTTCGCGAACTGGCGCGGGCTGTAGAACGGCCGGGTCTGCGTCTCCAGCGCGTAACCGCTGGTCACGTTGGGAACGTAGCCGCCGAGCGCGTTGAACGGGTACGGGCCGAAGACCCCCTCCAGCCACTCCGCGACCTCGGCGGTCCGCTCGATCGAGGCGCGGGCCGCGCCCGCGTTGTCGCCGAGGTCCTTGCTGTACGCGTTGAGGACGGGGAGCCCGTTGGCGGTCGTGCCCGTCGTGATGTCGAACTTCCCGACCGCGAGCGTGGCCAGATACGTCGCCTGCGGCTTGTTCGAGCGCCAGTTGAAGCGCGTCCAGCCGAGCCGGGACGACTGCGACTGGAGCACGCCGTTGCTGATCGCCTGGGTGCCGTCCGGCACCGAGACCGACACGTCGAAGGTCGCCTTGTCGCGCGGGTGGTCGTTGGAGGGGAACCACCAGGCGGCCGAGTCCGGCTCCTGCGCGGCGACGCCGCCGTCCGGGGTGCGGTGCCAGGCCGACCAGCCGTCGACCTTGAACTCGGAGGGCTTGCCCGCGTACCGCACCACCACCGTGACCTGCTTGTTCTTCGGCAGCGGTACGGCCGGGACGATCTCCAGCTCGTGGTCGCCGGTGGCGGCGAACTTCGCGAGCCGGCCGTCGACCCGCACCTCGCTCGCCCTCAGCCCCAGGTCCAGGTTGAAGCGCGAGAGGTTCTGCGTGGTCGTCGCCAGGATCGTCGCGGTCCCCTCCAGGAGGTCCGTCGCCGGCTGGTACTTCAGGCGCAGGTCGTAGTGGGAGACGTCGTAGCCGCCGTTGCCGCTGGCGGGGTAGTAGGAGTCGCCGATGCCCGGCGCGCCCGGGACGTAGTCGGCCGCCGATGCCGGGATCGCCAGCAGCAGGGAAGCCGCGAGGGCGCTCGGAACGATCATTCTGCGGTGCACGGATGCTCTCCAAGTCGTCAACGGAGTAAGACGCGTGGGTGGGCGTCGGTCCTTAGTTCGGACTCTATGAACCACGCGACGGAGCGTCACGTAAAGGGCGCCTTCCGTCACACGATCGCCATTCGGCCGACACGAAGCACCGGTTCACCCGTTTCCCGCACACGGTCTTCCGTCCCGCCGGACCCGGCGGGTACCTTCCGGGCCATGCCGATGCGTCTGCGCGCCGCGCGCCGTGCCCTGGCCCTCGCCGCCGGAACCGCCCTGCTCGGCCTGCCCCTCGCCGCCGTCCCGGCGAAGGCGGCCCCCGCCGGCCGGCCGGCCCCGCCCCGGACCGGGTTCGAGGCGAGCGGCGGCGCCCGCTGGACCACCGGGGCGGAGGAGCGGGACTTCCTGGCCGCCGTCGCCCGGGACGGCGACCGGGTCACCGTCACCACCATCGGCACCACCGAGCAGGGCCGGCCGCTGCGGCTCGTCGCCCTCGGCCCCCGGCGCGGCGCCCTCACGGTGCTGCTCGTCTGCGGCCAGCACGGCGACGAGCCCGCCGGCCGCGAGGCGTGCCTGACCACCGTCCGCGACCTCGCCCGCCCCCGCGACCCCGGGCTCCTGCGCCTGCTCGCCCGCACCACCGTCCTCGTCGTGCCCGACGCCAACCCCGACGGGCGCGAGGCCGGCACCCGCGGCAACGCCGCCGGCATCGACGTCAACCGCGACCACCTCGCGCTGCGCACCGCGGAGGCCCGCGCCCTCGCCGCCGTGCTCCGCGACCGCCGGCCCGACCTCGTCCACGACCTCCACGAGTACGAGGCCACCCCCGGCTCCTACGACAAGGACCTCCTCGCGCTCTGGCCGCGCAGCCTCGACGCCGACGCCCGCGTCCGCGCCGAGTCCCGCACCCTCGTGGAGGAGTACGTCCGCCCCGGCGCCGCCCTCGCCGGCCGCACCCACGGCGTCTACGGCATCTGGACCGACCCCTTCACCGGACGGCCGGTCCGCCAGGTCGCCGGCGACGGCCAGGAGCGGATCCTGCGCAACACGGCCGGGATCAAGCACATGGTCGCCCTCCTCGCCGAGACCCGCGAGGACCCGCTCGGCGCCGCCGAGGAGCGCGACCCCGCGCTGGTGCGGTGGCGCAGGGTCGCCACCCACCTCACCGCGATCGGGGACGTCTTCGCGTACGTCTCCGAGCGCGGCGGCCCGCTCGCCGCTAGCACCGCGGCCGCCCGGCTCGCCGGTCTCGCCGACCGCGGCCCCGTCCACCTCGGCGGCGCCGACAACGACCCGCCGGAGCCCGCCGAGATCCTCGCCGACCCGCCCTGCGGCTACCGCCTCGACGCCGCCCGGTACGCCGAGGCCGGCGACGAACTCGCCCTGCACGGCGTGACGGTGGTGCGCGAGCCAGGGGGCGGGGCGTACGTCCCGCTGCGCCAGGAGCAGCGGCTCCTGGTCCCGCTGCTCCTGGACGCCCGGGCGACCCACCACCTCGTCAGTGGGCTTCCCGTGGAGGAGTGTTGACGATCGGGTGGAACCGGTGGGTCGCGTCCGGCCGGTCCCCGCGGGGCACGTAAAGTTACCGGTCGGTACTGACCATGCCTCACACGGGCCCCCACGGCCCGGACTTGGAGAACCACATGACCCACGCGACGCCCGCGCGCCGCGCCCTGCCCGCCCTGTTCGCCACGATGCTGCTGGCCGGGGGCCTGCTGCTCGGGCAGACCGCCGCCGCCCCGGCCGCCGAGGCGGCCCGCACCGGCACCTGCAACGTCAGCCAGCTCCAGAAGCAGGCCCGCGACGAGCGCGACCGCGCGGCCCAGCTCAAGCGTCTCGGCGCCCGCGAGGAGTCCCGCCGCGCCTACGCCCGCGCCGAGGCCCTGGAGCGCCGCGCCAAGCAGTGCGCCCACGCCGACGACGTGGTGGCCCCGCCGTTCCCGAGGTGATCGCGCCCGTGACCCGACCGGGCACCTGACGCCCGTCCGGCACCGGAAGGCCCCCGCCCCGCCCCGGGGCGGGGGCCTTCCGCCTCCCCGCCTTCCGCCTTCGCCCGCCTCCTCCCCCCTCCCGCTCCAGGGCGGGCCCCTCAGCCCGTCACCAGCTCCGCCGCCCGCCGCGCGCACCCCCACGCCACCGTGACCCCGGCGCCCCCGTGCCCGTAGTGGTGCACCAGCAGCCCGCCGCCCGGCAGCCGCTCCGCCTCGACGCGCACCCCGCCCTCCCGGGCCGGACGCAGCCCCACCCGGTGGCCCAGCACCCGCGCCCCCGCGATCTCCGGCCGGACCCGGGCGCACCGCGCCACGATCCCCGCCGCCGTCGCCGGATCGGGCACCAGGCCCTCCGCCCCCTCCTCGGCGGTCCCGCCCAGCACCAGCCGCCCCGGCTGCGGGAAGAAGTACGTGGTCTCCGCGGCGCCCGGGTCCGCCGCCGTGAACCACTCCTCGACCCCCGGGTTCTCCACCAGCACCAACTGCCCCCGCACCGGCCGCACTCCGCCGTCCCCGGCCAGCTCCCGCGCCGCGAGCCCCGCGCAGTTCACGACCACCGGCGCCGCCGCGGCCGGCTCCTCCCAGCCCGTCACCGCCCGCCGCTCGACCACCCCGCCGGCCGCCTCCAGCCGGGCCCGCAGCCACGCCAGGTGGACCGGCATGTCGATCAGCGGCAGCCGGGCCGCCAGCCCCGTCGCGTACGGGCCCGGCACCTCCCCGGGCGGCAGCTGCCGCAGCCCCTCCACCCCGGCCGCCCACGCCCCGAGCCCGTCCAGGGCCGTGTCCGCGTGGACGCCCGCCACCCACCGCACCCCGGTCCGCTCCGGCGCGCCGGCCAGCTCCCCGTACACCCGCAGCGACTCCAGCGCCCAGACCCCCGTATCCTCGGCCGGCTCGATCCGGTACGGCCACCACAGGGCGCCCGCCACCGCCGAGGTCGTCGCCTCCGCCGGGTCCCGGGACCACACCCGCACCCGCAGCCCCCGCTCCGCCAGCACCACCGCCGTCGTCAGCCCGACGACCCCGCCGCCCACCACGATCACGTCGCTGTCCATGCCCGGGACCGTACCCGTGCGGCCCCCGCCGCCCACGTAGGATGCGTGGTCTGATGACTGCCACTCTCGTCGCCAAGGACCTCGCCGCCGGCCACGGCGAACGCACCCTCTTCGCCGGGCTCGACCTCGTCGTCGCCCCCGGCGACGTCATCGGCCTCGTCGGCGTCAACGGCGCCGGCAAGTCCAGCCTGCTGCGGCTGCTCGCCGGGCTCGACGCCCCGGAGGAGGGCGAGGTCCGGCTCTCGCCGCCCACCGCCACCGTCGGGCACCTCCCGCAGGAGCCCGAGCGGCGTGACGGCGAGACCGTGCGGGAGTTCCTGGCCCGCCGCACCGGCGTCGCCGCCGCCCAGGCCGCGATGGACGAGGCCACCCAGGGCCTCGTCGACGGCACCCCCGGTGCGGACGACGCGTACGCCACCACCCTGGAGCGCTGGCTGGACCTCGGCGGCGCCGACCTCGACGAGCGCGCCGAGGAGGTCGCCGCCTCCCTCGGCCTCACCGTCGGGCTCGACCAGCCGATGACCGGCCTCTCCGGCGGCCAGGCCGCCCGGGCCGGCCTCGCCTCCCTCCTCCTCTCCCGCTACGACGTCTTCCTCCTGGACGAGCCGACCAACGACCTCGACCTCGACGGCCTGGAGCGGCTGGAGGCCTTCGTGAAGGGGCTGCGGGCGGGCACCGTCGTCGTCAGCCACGACCGCGAGTTCCTCACCCGCACGGTCACCAAGGTCCTCGAACTCGACCTCGCCCAGCAGCAGATCACCCTCTACGGCGGCGGCTACGACGCCTACCTGGAGGAGCGGGCCACCGCCCGCCGGCACGCCCGCGAGGAGTACGAGGAGTACGCCGACAAGAAGTCCGCCCTGGAGAGCCGCGCGCTCATGCAGCGCAACTGGATGGACAAGGGCGTCCGCAACGCCCGCCGCAAGGCCACCGACAACGACAAGATCGGCCGCAAGCTGCGCGGCGAGTCCAGCGAGAAGCAGGCCGCGAAGGCCCGCCAGACCCAGCGCATGATCGAGCGCCTGGACGTGGTCGAGGAGCCCCGCAAGGAGTGGGAGCTGCGGATGGAGATCGCCGCCGCCCCCCGCTCCGGCGCCGTCGTCGCCACCCTCCGCGACGGCGAGGTCCGCCGCGGCGACTTCTCCTTCGGCCCCGTCACCCTCCAGATCGACTGGGCCGACCGGGTCGCCGTCACCGGCGCGAACGGCGCCGGCAAGTCCACCCTGCTCGCCGCCCTCCTCGGCCGCCTCCCGCTCGACTCCGGCCACGCCGCCCTCGGCTCCGGCGTCGTCGTCGGCGAGGTCGACCAGGCCCGCAGGCTCTTCCACGGCACCGAGACCCTCCTCGACGCCTTCTGCGCCGCCGTCCCGGACACCGAACCGGCCGACGTCCGCACCCTGCTCGCCAAGTTCGGCCTCAAGGCCGACCACGTGCTGCGCCCCGCCACCACCCTCTCCCCGGGCGAGCGGACCCGCGCCGCGCTCGCCCTCCTCCAGGGCCGGGGCGTCAACCTCCTCGTCCTCGACGAGCCGACCAACCACCTCGACCTGCCCGCCATCGAACAGCTGGAGTCCGCCCTCGACGCCTACGAGGGCACCCTGCTCCTGGTGACACACGACCGCCGCATGCTCGACGCGATCCGCGTCAACCGCCGCGTCGAGGTCGCCGACGGCAAGGTCACCGAAGTCTGATGGGCGCCGCCCCCGGGCGGGGCCCCGTCGAGGAGCGTCCGCCCGCCGTGGCCGCCCCCGGCGGGCGGCGGCCCGACGGCTTCCCGCGCCCCGCCCCGGAGGCCCCGCCCGGGCCCGGTGCGGTCCCCGACGCCCCGCGCGCCCTCGCGCCGGGGCTCCCCCCGACCCCGGAGGCGACCGCGGCGGCCACGCCGCGGTCGGCCACGGAGGACCCGGCCGCCGCCTTGCACGGCGGCGGACCGGGTCGTGAACTGTACGCGTACGGCCGTCCGCGGGACGGGGACGGCGCATTCCAGGAGGCACCATGACCGACGACAGCGTGACCCGGCTCCTCGCGATGCTGGACGACCTCGACGCGGACGTCGACGCCACGATCGACCTCGCCGACGAGATCGCGGCCGGCGGCGACCGGGCGCTGCTGCCGCGCCTGGAGTCCGAGCTGGACCGGGCCGTCGACGAGCGCAACGGCTACGCCCGCGAACTCCTCGGCGGGCTCGTGGCCGCGCTCGGCGGCCCCACCACCCTCCCGGTCCTCGTCCGCGCCTCCGCGGTCGACCTCGGCGACGACCAGGACGGCCTGGCGGCGGAGATCGTCGACCTGGTCCAGGCCGACCCGAAGACCGCCGAGAAGGTCCTGCGCCCGCTGACCGGCGACGACGACCTGACCGTGGCCAACCGCGCCGACTGGGCCCTGCGCTTCCTGCCGTAACCCCGGCCGGCTCCCCCGTGCCCGCACCCCGGCGGGGGAGGCGCCGCCCGTCCACCGCGCGCCGGAGGCCGTCGCCGGCTCGTGCGCGCGGTGCCCCGGTCCGTACGGGCGACGCCCCCGGTCCCGCCGCGCGGGCGGGAGCGGGGGCGTCGCGGCGGGGTGTCAGCGGCGCTTGCCGCCGCCCTCGCCGAAGAGGCCCGCCTTCCGGAGGGCGTCCGCCATCGCGCTGTTCGCCGGCGCGGGGGCCTGGCCGCGGCCCTGGCCCTGGTTCTGGCCCCGGCCCTGGCCGCCGCCCTGGCGTCCCTGGCCCCGGTCGCGGCCCTGGCCGCCCTGCCGCTGCTGCGGCGGCCGCCCGCCCCGCTCGCGCCGCGGGCCGCGCTCGCCGGAGCCGTCCTCCGCCGCCGCCTCGTCGTCCAGCCGCAGCGTCAGCGAGATCCGCTTGCGCGGGATGTCGACGTCGAGCACCTTCACCTTCACCACGTCACCCGGCTTCACCACGTCCCGCGGGTCCTTGACGAAGGTCTTCGACATGGCCGAGACGTGCACCAGACCGTCCTGGTGCACACCGACGTCCACGAACGCCCCGAACGCGGCCACGTTCGTCACCACGCCCTCCAGGACCATCCCGGACGCCAGGTCGCCGATCTTCTCGACGCCCTCCTTGAAGGTGGCCGTCCTGAAGGCGGGCCGCGGGTCCCGGCCCGGCTTCTCCAGCTCGCGCAGGATGTCGGTGACGGTCGGCAGACCGAAGGAGTCGTCGACGAAGTCGGCCGGCCGCAGCGACCGCAGCGTGCCGGTGTCGCCGATCAGCGCCGCGACCTCGCCGCCGGTGGTCTTCGCCATCCGCCGCACCACCGGGTACGCCTCCGGGTGCACCGCCGAGGCGTCCAGCGGGTCGTCGCCGCCCCGGATGCGCAGGAAGCCCGCGCACTGCTCGTACGCCTTCGGGCCGAGCCGGGCCACGTCCTTGAGCGCCCGGCGGGAGCGGAAGGGGCCGTGGGCGTCGCGGTGCGCCACGATGTTCTCGGCGAGGCCGGAGCTGATCCCGGAGACCCGCGAAAGCAGCGGCGCCGAGGCGGTGTTGACGTCCACGCCGACGCCGTTCACGCAGTCCTCGACGACCGCGTCGAGCGAGCGGGACAGCTTCGTCTCCGCGAGGTCGTGCTGGTACTGGCCGACGCCGATCGACTTCGGGTCGATCTTCACCAGCTCGGCCAGCGGGTCCTGGAGGCGGCGCGCGATGGACACCGCGCCGCGCAACGACACGTCCAGGTCCGGGAGTTCCTGGGAGGCGAAGGCGGAGGCCGAGTAGACCGAGGCGCCGGCCTCCGAGACCATCACCTTCGTCAGGTTCAACTCGGGGTGCTTGGCGAGGAGTTCGGCGGCGAGCCTGTCGGTCTCGCGGGAGGCCGTGCCGTTGCCGATGGCGACCAGCTCGACCGCGTGCTCCTTCGCCAGCCGCGCCAGCTTCGCCAGCGACTCGTCCCACCTGTTGGCCGGGACGTGCGGGTGGATCGTGTCGGTGGCGACGACCTTGCCGGTCGCGTCGACCACCGCCACCTTCACGCCGGTGCGGAAGCCGGGGTCGAGGCCCAGCGTCGCCCGGGTGCCGGCCGGGGCGGCCAGCAGCAGGTCCCGCAGGTTCGCCGCGAAGACCCGGACCGCCTCGTCCTCGGCGGCCGTCCGCAGCCGCAGCCGCAGGTCGATCCCGAGGTGCACCAGGATCCGGGTGCGCCAGGCCCAGCGGACCGTGTCCTGGAGCCACTTGTCGCCCGGACGCCCCCGGTCGGCGATGCCGAAGCGGCTCGCGACCATCGGCTCGTACGACGAGGGGCCGTCGGTGGCCTCCTCCGGCTCCAGCTCCAGGCTGAGCACGTCCTCCTTCTCGCCGCGCAGCATCGCGAGGATCCGGTGCGAGGGCAGCGCGGTGAACGGCTCGGCGAAGTCGAAGTAGTCGGAGAACTTCGCGCCCTCCTGCTCCTTGCCCTCCCGGACCCGGGCGACCAGCCGGCCCCGGCCCCACATCCGTTCGCGCAGCTCGCCGATGAGGTCGGCGTCCTCGGAGAACTTCTCGGTGAGGATCGCCCGCGCGCCCTCCAGGGCGGCCGCGGCGTCGGCGACGCCCTTGTCCGCGTCGACGAAGGCCGCCGCGGCGGCGGCCGGCTCCACCGACGGGTCGGCCAGCAGCCCCTCCGCCAGCGGCGCGAGGCCGGCCTCGCGGGCGATCTGCGCCTTGGTCCGCCGCTTCGGCTTGAACGGCAGGTAGATGTCCTCCAGGCGCGCCTTGGTGTCGGCGGCCAGGATGCGGGCCCGAAGCTCCTCGGTGAGCTTGCCCTGCTCGCGCACCGAGTCGAGCACGGCGGTCCGCCGGTCCTCCAGCTCCCGCAGGTAGCGCAGCCGCTCCTCCAGGGTGCGCAGCTGCGCGTCGTCGAGCATCTCGGTCGCTTCCTTGCGGTAGCGCGCGATGAACGGCACGGTGGAGCCGCCGTCGAGCAGCTCGACCGCCGCCTTGACCTGTCGCTCGCGTACGCCGAGCTCCTCGGCGATCCTTGCTTCGATGGACGTCGTCACCGTGTCCCGACCCGTCTGCTCGTACCACTGGCTTGCCCGTGCATTCTGCCGCGTCCGTCACCCGGACGCGGCAACCGGCCCGGTTCCGCGCGCCGGAGCCGGGCGCGGAACCGGGCCGGAGCCGGCGCCGGGGACGGTCAGCCCTTGCCGAGGAGGTCGGCGGGGAAGGCGCCCGCGCCCGCGGCGGTGATCAGCAGCCCCCGGCCCAGCTCGGTCAGCCGCGCGACGCCGGCCGCGCCGAGGTGCTCGTACGGCGCCGTGTCCAGGCGGTCCGTGGTCTCCTCCAGCTCCGCGCGCAGCCGGACGCCGCTCTCCGTCAGCTCGCCGTCCGCGTCGAGGATCCCGCGTCCGCGCAGCCGTTCCCGGGCGGCCTCCCAGTCGGCCCGGCCCCAGCCCCGGGTGCCGAGGACCCAGCGCGGCGCCATGCCCTTGCCGGTGGCGGTGTGGGAGACCAGCGCCTCGACCGGGTCGAGGCCGGCGGCGAGCAGGGCCGCCAGGTGGCCGTCGCCGCGGTGCTCGCGCAGCAGGGTCGCCGCGTGCCAGTAGGCGAGGTGCGGTTCCTCGGGCACCGGCAGGTCCGCGTTGGCCGCGTACAGCGGGCGGGCGTGCGGGGTGCACGCCGCGGCGGCCTCCAGCGCGAGCCCGGCGGCCTCGGCCAGCTCCGGGGAGGCGATCGTCTCCTCGCCGAGCAGCCGGCGCAGGGTGGCGTCGGCGGTCCGCAGCCGGGCGTCGAGGACGGCGGCGGGGGAGGCGGTCTCCCAGACGGCCGGCAGGTGCCGGGCGAGCAGCTCGGGGTTGTAGTTGTAGAAGGTCGCGGCGACCGGGCCCGGGCCGACGGCGCCGAGCGGGGCGCTGCGGGCGGCGAGCCGCATGGCGTTCGCGTCGGTGAAGCCGAGCGCGCCGAACTCCCGGTCCAGGTCCGGGGAGAAGTACAGCGTCGAGTGGATCGGGTTGAGGACGCCCTGGCAGTGGCGCCCGGCCTTCGGGGGCAGCGTGGTGGTCATGCCCCGAACCTAACCGACTGCTTGGTATGGAGGGAACCGCCGGCGTGCGCGGGGATGGCAGGAAAGGTGGGGTGCGCGTCCTTGCGGACGCCGCCGCGGGGCCCGAAGGATGGGGCCATGACCCCCCGCCCCGTCCTCGTCGTCCTCTTCGACGGCGTGCAGAGCCTCGACGTCACCGGCCCCGTCGAGGTCTTCCACGCCGCGGCATGGGCCTCGGGCGCGGACCGGGACCCGTACCCGATCCGTACCGCCTCCCTGGACGGCGGACCGCTCCGCACCAGCAGCGGCCTGCGGATCCTTCCCGACACGAGTCTCGACGAGGCCGTCGCCGACGGGCCCCCGCACACCCTCCTCGTCCCCGGCGGCGAGGGCACCCGGGGCGCCGCCCCGGAGCTCGTCGGCTGGCTGCGCGCCCACGGTCCGCGCGCCGAGCGGCTCGTCTCGGTCTGCACCGGGGCGCTGCGGCTCGCCGAGGCGGGCCTGCTCGACGGACACCGGGCCACCACCCACTGGATCGCCTGCGAGCACCTGGCCCGCCGCCACCCGGAGGTCGAGGTCGACCCCGACCCGATCTTCGTCAGGGACGGCCGGATCGCGACCTCCGCCGGGGTCACCGCGGGCATCGACCTGGCCCTCGCGCTGGTGGAGGAGGACCTGGGCCGGGAGGCGGCCCTCGCCATCGCCCGGCTGCTCGTGGTCTTCCTCCGCAGGCCCGGCAACCAGGCCCAGTTCAGCGCCCAGCTCGCCGCCCAGACCGCGCGCCGCGAACCGCTGCGCGACGTCCAGGCGTGGATCGCCGAGCACCCGGACGGGGACCTGTCGGTGGACCGGCTCGCCGCCCGCGCCCGGCTCTCGCCCCGCCACTTCGCCCGCGCCTTCCAGGCCGAGACCGGGGTCACCCCGGGCCGGTACGTCGACCGGATCCGCCTCGAACACGCCCGCAGGCTCCTGGAGGAGACCACCCGCGGCGTCGAGGAGGTCTCCCGCGCCGCCGGCTACGGCACCCCCGAGGCGATGCGCCGCGCCTTCGCCAGGGCGCTGGGCACCGCCCCCGCCGACTACCGCCGCCGTTTCCACGCACCCGTCACCGGACCCGCCAGCTGAGAGGGATCACACCCATGCAGATCGCCGTCCTGCTCTTCGAGGGCTTCACCACGCTCGACGCCGTCGGCCCGTACGAGATCCTCTCCCGGCTGCCCGGGGCGGAGACCGTCCTCGTCGCCAAGGAGCCCGGCCCGGTCCGCAACGACCAGGGCAGCCTCGCGCTCGTCGCCGACAGGTCCCTCGCCGAGGTCCCGCACCCGGACCTCGTCCTCGTCCCCGGCGGCCCCGAGACCCGGCGGGCCGCGCACGACCCGGAGATCCGGGAGTGGCTGCGCACCGCCGACTCCACCAGCACCTGGACCACCTCCGTCTGCACCGGCTCGCTGCTCCTCGCCGCCGCCGGGCTGCTCGACGGCCGCCGCGCCACCACCCACTGGCTGGCCTACGAGGAGCTGCGCGAGCTGGGCGTCGAGCCCACCGGCGAGCGGGTCGTCTTCGACGGCAAGTACGTGACCGCCGCCGGGGTCTCCTCCGGCATCGACATGGGACTGCACCTGTTCGGCCGGATCGCCGGCGACGACGCCGCCATGACCGTCCAGCTGCTCACCGAGTACGACCCCCAGCCGCCGTACGACGCGGGCTCCCCGCTCAAGGCCCCCGCCCACCTGGTGGAGCACTGGCGCGGCACGCGCACCGAGGAGCTCCCGCAGAGCCGATGAGCCTCAGAGCCCGTACGTGAAGCGGGGCGCCCGGCGTTCCAGGAAGGCGGCGACCCCCTCCGCGGTGTCGCCGCTGCCGCGCGCCCGCTCGGCCCAGTGCGCGTCCCGGTCGAGCCGCCCGTCGGCGAACTCCTTGGCCGCCGCCTGGGTGAGCAGCGAGCGGGAGGCGAGGATCCGGCAGAACTCCCCGACCCGCTTCGCCAGGCCCTCGGGCGGGTGCACCTCGTCCACGAAGCCGGTCCGCAGCGCCCGCTCGGTGTCGATCAGCTCGCCGGAGAAGAGCAGGTACTTGGCGGTGGCCGGGCCGACCAGGGCGGTCAGCCGCCGGGTGGAGGAGGAGGGGTAGACGATGCCGAGCTTCGCCGGGGTGATCCCGAAGCGGGCGCCCTCCGCGGCGAAGCGCAGGTCGCAGGCGCCGGCGAGCTGGCTGCCGCCGCCGACGCAGTAGCCGCGGACGGCGGCGAGGGTCGGCTTGGGGAAGGCGGCGAGCGCCTCCTCGGCGCGGACCGCCAGCGCCTGCTGTTCGTCGCCCGGTTCGTGCAGCGTCGAGATGTCGGCGCCGGCGCAGAAGGTGTCGCCCGCTCCGGTCAGCACGAGGACCCGGACGGCGGGGTCCGCGGCGAGGCGGCCGAGGACGGCGGGCAGCGCGCGCCACATGGCGGCGGTCATGGCGTTGCGCTTGGCGGGGTTGCTGATGACGAGGGTCGCGACCCCGTCCGTGACGCTGTCGACGAGCCGGGGCTCCACGGTCTCCATGGGCCGGATGCTATCCACCGGGGCCGAACGTACGATCGGCGAGGGGGTCGTCAGGCAGCCGCGAGGAGGCACGATGGCCAGGAAGACCCGGGACGAGACGAGCGATCCCGTGCGCGAGACGGCCCGCGAGGGCAAGCGGCTCGGACGGAGCTTCGGCTGGCTGGCCGCGCTCGGCGTGATCCTCGTGATCTGCGGCGTGATCGGGTTGGTCTACACGGGGCTCGCCACCCTGACCTCCATGTGGCTCTTCGGCTGGCTGCTGCTGGTCGGCGGCCTGGTGGGCCTCCTCCAGGCCTTCCAGTCGCGGGGCACCAGCTACTTCTGGCTGGCGGCGGTGGTCGCGGCGGTGAACCTCGCGGCCGGCTGCGTGGTCCTGCGCCACCCGGAGGGCTCCGCCGAGGCGCTGACGATGTTCGCCGCCCTGCTCTTCCTCACCGGCGGGGTCTTCCGGCTGGTCGGCAGCGTGGTGGTGCGCGGCCCGCAGTTCGGCTGGACCCTGATCCAGGGCGCCTTCGGGGTGCTCCTGGGCCTGCTGGTCCTCTTCGACTGGCCGGACAGCAGCCGGTACGTCATCGGCTGCTTCTTCTCGCTCGCGCTGCTCTTCGACGGCCTCGGCCTGATCGCGGTCGGCGTCGGCGGCCGGCGGATCGTCGGCCTGGTGACTCCGCAGCCCGAACCGGCCAAGGAACCGGCCCCGACCACCCCGACGGAAAACGCACAGGATCAGTCGAACAACTGACGTCGGCATGCTCCATCGATCAGAAGGCGGCCGATAAGTGTCGACTTCTGGTCAGTAGGTCGGGAGACCCCTCCGGATTGCCAAGACTCCCCGTGTGGCGAGAATCGAGCACGAGGGTGGGAACCGGATCATGGATGCCCGCGGAGGTGTCCCCGCCCGGCCACCGTCCTACGAAGGAGTCTGGCGCTTCACCGCTCCCGCGGTCGACGTCTCCGTCCCCCAGGCCCGGCACGCGGTACGCGACCTGCTGGCCCGCCAGGGAGTCCCGGTCCACGAGGACATCCGGCACGGGCTGCTGCTGATCGTCTCCGAGCTGGTCACCAACGCCGTGCGGCACGCGGCGCTGCTCTCCCCGGAGATAGCGGTCGAGGTCGCCATCGGGCCGGAGTGGGTCCGGGTGTCCGTCGAGGACAACCACCCCTACCGGCCCAAGGCGCTGGAGGCGGACTACGGCCAGACCGGCGGCCGGGGACTGCTCCTGGTCAAGGAGATCGCCCTGGAGGCGGGCGGCGCCTGCGACGTCGAGCACACCGCGGGCGGCGGGAAGATCATCTGGGCGGCGCTGCCCCTGGCCCCGATGGCACCGGGGCCGGGGACGGCGGACGGCCGGGTCACCAGCCCCCGGCAGGACCCGTCAGCTCCCTGATGGCCGGGCGCGCCGCGTCGAGCACCGTCATGAACCAGGCGGAGAACGGCGCGGCCGCGTGGCGCTCGGCCAGCTCGGCCGGCGTGACGAAGGCGTACTCCCCGATCTCCTCCGGGTCCGGCTTCGGGGTGGCCTGCACCAGGCCGACGAAGAGGTGGTTGAACTCCTGCTCCACCAGGCCCGACGCCGGGTCGGGGTGGTTGTAGCGGACCGTGCCGGCCTCGCCCATCAGGGTGGGGGAGACGCCCAGCTCCTCGAAGGTGCGCCGGGCGGCCGCCGCGAAGGGCGCCTCGCCCGGGTAGGGGTGACCGCAGCAGGTGTTGGACCAGACGCCGGGGGAGTGGTACTTGCCGAGCGCCCGGCGCTGGAGCAGCAGCCGGCCCTCCTCGTCGAAGAGGAAGACCGAGAAGGCGCGGTGCAGCCGCCCGGGGGCCTGGTGGGCGGCGAGCTTCTCCGCCGTGCCGATGGTGTTCCCGGCCTCGTCGACCAGTTCCAGCATGATCGGCTCCGGGGTGGCGGACGGCTCCGCGCCGTCCGACGCGAGCTGAGACGCAAGCCCCGGCGCGATCTCGGCCGTGGTGCCCTGTGTGGTCGGCATACCCATCCTTCGCTTCGGTCCTCGGCCCCTGGGGGCGACCCCAGTCTGCCGTACAAAAGCGGCTTGTCCGCACTTCGTCGGCCGGAGCCCGCCGCTCCCACCGCACCGGAGTACACCGGCGCGGGGGAGCGGCGGGGCCGGGGGAGGGCCGTCAGGGGCAGGTCAGACCCCGAAAGCCGCCGGATAGGCGATGGTCCCCGACGGCACCGGCCCGGAACCGTCCAGGACGAGGGCCATCATCGCGTCGTCCGGAACCTCGAAACCTGGCTTGATTCCATACTCGGACGCCCGTACGAAGCCGAACCGGGGGTAGTACTCCGGATGGCCCAGCACGAGGACCAGCCGCTCGCCGGCCAGCCGCGCCGCGTCGAGCACCGCCCGGGTGACGGCCTGACCGGCGCCCGTCCGCTGGTGCTCCGGCGCCACCGACACCGGCGCGAGCGCCGCCGCCGGCGCTCCGGCCACCCGGCAGCGGGTGATCAGCGCGTGCGCGGCGACCGAGCCGTCCGGGGCCTCGGCGACCACCGAGAGCCCCGGCAGCCAGGCGTCCGGGTCGGTGCGCAGGGCGTCGACCAGGTCCGCCTCGGCCGGCGACCCGAAGGCCGCCCCGGTCAGCCGGCGGACCGCCGCGCGGTCGCCCTCCCGCTCGGCGCGGGTGGGCCAGCGGGGGTCGGCCGGGCGGAGCACCAGGCCCGCGTAGCCGTAGTCGCCGCCGTGGGCGCGGCGCAGCGTGATCTCGGCCCGGGCGGCCGCCACGGCCTCGGCCATGCCCGGCGCCGAGGTGTCGGCGGCGTCGGCGTGCGCGGCGAGCGGGACGTAGTACTCGTCCCAGTCGCCGTCGGGCTGGGTGAAGGTGCCCAGCACGTGGTACCCGGCGCCGACCGCGGCGGCGGACAGCTCCGGGACGGTGCGCAGCGGATAGTGCTCGTCCCAGAAGGCGCGGGCCTCCCCGGAGGGCGTGCCGGTGGTCCACACGCACTCGGTGAGGACCAGGGTGCCCCCCGGCGCCAGCAGCCGGCGCCACTCGGCGAGCGCCCGGTCGAAGCCGATCACGAAGACCGAGCTCTCGGCCCAGACCAGGTCGAAGGAGCCGTCGGGGAAGGGCAGTGCGCCCATGTCGCCGCGGACCGCGCGGACCGCGTCGCCGAGACCGCGCGCGGCGGCCGCCGCCCGCAGCTCGTCGAGGAACGGCTCGTGGGTGTCGACGGCGGTCACCTCGGCGCCCGCCTCGGCGGCCAGGAGCAGCGCGGAGCGGCCCGGGCCGCAGCCCAGGTCGAGCACGCGCGGACGCGCGGGGAGCCGGCCCGCGAGCGCGAGGAGCCGGCGGGTGGTGTCGTCGGAGCCCGGGCCCTGCCGCGGCAGGCCGTGGTGCAGGGCGAAGAAGGCGTCGTGGGACGCGGAGGCGTTCTGGATGTCGTTGTCGGACAACGTGGAAACCCTTGGTGTGAAAGGGTCCCGGCCGACGACGTGACGGACCGGTGGGAGAACCGGGATCAGGTCAGCCGGAGACCCGGGAGCTGAGGCTGGACCGGGTGCGGCCGCGCGGGGCGGCCTCCTTCGCGACGGTCATCTACCTCAGCTCCTCTCACGCACGTGTTCGTACGGCGAGCCTAGCAGCCGGGGCCCGGCCGTCCCGGCCGGGCGGCGCTCACAGGCAGAGCTTGGCCTCGTGCTCGGCGTGCCCGGCCGGCTCCAGCTGGAAGGTGCAGTGCTCCACGTCGAAGTGGTCGCCCAGGCAGCCCTGGAGGTCGTGGAGCATCTTCTCGTGGCCGACCGAGTCCAGCGCCCCCGCGTCCACCACCACGTGGGCGGAGAGCACCGGCATCCCCGAGGTGATCGTCCAGGCGTGCAGGTCGTGCACGTCCTCGACGCCCGGCAGGGCCAGGATGTGCGCCCGCACCTCCGCCATGTCCACGCCCTTCGGCGCCGCCTCCAGGAGCACGTCCAGCGTCTCGCGCAGCAGCTTCACCGTGCGCGGCACGATCATCAGGCCGATGACCAGGGAGGCGATCGGGTCGGCGTACTGCCAGCCGGTCGCCAGGATGATCGCGGCGGAGACGATCACGGTCACCGAGCCGAGCGCGTCGGCCATCACCTCCAGATAGGCGCCGCGGACGTTCAGGCTCTCCTTCTGGCCCCGCATGAGCAGCGACAGCGAGACGACGTTCGCCACCAGGCCGACCACCGCGAAGGCGATGGCGAGCCCGCCCTTGGTCTCGGCCGGCTCCATGAACCGCTGGACCGCCTCGTACAGCACGTACCCGCCGACGCCGAGGAGCAGCAGGCAGTTGGCGAGCGCCGCCAGGATCTCCGCCCGGGCGAAGCCGAAGGTGCGGTTCCCGGACGGCGGCCGGTTGGCGAAGTGGATCGCGAGCAGCGCCATCGCCAGGCCGATCGCGTCGGTCGCCATGTGCGCCGCGTCGGCGATCAGCGCGAGCGAGTCCGCGACGAGGCCGCCGACGATCTCGACCACCATCACGGAGAGCGTGATCCCGAGCGCGATCCGCAACCGGCTCCGGTACGCGGCCCCCGCGGTGCCGGTCGGCGGCGTCCCCCCGTGGCTGTGCCCGTGGTCGTGTCCAGCCCCCATGACATGGCCTCCCAAGTCCTGTTCCGTCGGTGCCCCGAGACGTCAGTGAACTACGGGTGGGGGGTATGTGCAACACGGTACTGAACACCGTTGTCATTGCTCTGACCTGCGACGATGCCCTGCGTGCCGCCATTCGTGCGATCACCTGCCGGAATGCCCTCCGAGCCCTTGCGGGCACCGGTTTGGAGGCCGGGCCGCCGATCACCGATGATGATCACGCGGAGCCCCGCCCACCCCGGCGGCGAGGGGCGGACCGGGGGGAGTCCGGTGCGCGAAGCCTCGGTGAACTCGCGCTCCGTCCATCCGATAGCCTCAGCCGACGTGCCGCCGCCCGGTGCCGGGCCGCACCGTCGCGCCCGGGACCGTCAGGCCCCGCCGGCCCCCCTGCCCGTCCCAAGGAGTGAGTTCGTCTGTCGACCGCCATCCTCACCGGCCCGCCGGCACCCGGATCCTCGCTCGACGGTGATCTGCGGTCGCTCGGCTTCCACGTCCGCTGGGCCACCGGCGCCGAGGAGGCCCGCGCCCTCCTGGACGCGGTCCCCGCGGGCGAGCGCGTCGCCCTCGTCGACTCCCGCTTCGTCGGCCACCGGCACGCCCTGCGGCTCGCGCTGACCGACCCCCGCTTCCCGGCCGCGGCCGTGCCCGGCGCGCTCGCCGCGCAGCCCGAGGCCCGCCCGGCCCTCGCCCGCGCGCTGACCGCCGCCCCGGGCGCCCCCGAGTCCGCCGACGGCCTCGCCGGAACCCTCGCCGACGCCCTCGACGCCGACGGCGTCGCCGTGCACCGGCCCGCCCTCGGCACCCTCGTCGCCGCCGTCCCCGCCGACGCCGCGGCCGCCCACGAGGCCCGTGCCGCCGTCGCCGCCGTCGACGACGAGGCCGTCCGCCTCCGCTCCGCGGTGAAGGCCCACGACGGCTTCTTCACCACCTTCTTCATCAGCCCCTACTCGCGGTACATCGCCCGCTGGTGCGCCCGCCGGGGCCTCACCCCCAACCAGGTCACCACCGCCTCGCTGCTCACCGCCCTGATCGCGGCCGGCTGCGCGGCCACCGGCGAACGCGGCGGCTACATCGCCGCCGGCGTCCTCCTGCTCGTCTCCTTCGTCCTGGACTGCACCGACGGGCAGCTCGCCCGGTACGCGCTCAAGTACTCGACGATGGGCGCCTGGCTCGACGCCACCTTCGACCGGGCCAAGGAGTACGCCTTCTACGCCGGCCTCGCCCTCGGCGCGGCCCGCGACGGCGACGACGTCTGGACCCTCGCGCTCGCCGCCATGGTCGTCATGACCTGCCGGCACGTCGTGGACTTCTCCTTCAACGAGTCGAACGTCGCCGACACCGCGGCGGCGGGCTCCACCGCGAAGACCAGCCTGGCCCTCTCCAGCAGGCTCGACGGCGTCGGCTGGACCGTCTGGGCCCGGCGCATGATCATCCTGCCGATCGGCGAGCGCTGGGCGATGATCGCCGTCCTCACCGCCGCCACCAGCCCCCGGACCGTCTTCTGGGCACTGATCGCCGGCTGCTCCTTCGCCGCCTGCTACACCACCGCCGGCCGGGTGCTGCGCTCGGTGAAGCGGCGCGGCCCGCGCACCGACCGCGCCGCCCGGGCCCTGGCCGAGCTCGCGGACTCCGGCCCGCTCGCGCTCCTGGTCGCCCGGATCACCCGCCGCCTCCCCGCGCCCGCCCCGCTCGCGGCCCTCCTCGGCGCCGCCCTGATGATCTCCGTCGCGGCCACCGCCCCGGTCGGGAGCTGGGCCACCGTCGGCGCCGCGGGCGGTTACGCGGCCCTCGCCGGGATCGCCGTCGCCCGCCCCCTCAAGGGCCCCCTCGACTGGTTCGTCCCGCCGCTCTTCCGCGCCGCCGAGTACACCACCGTGCTGCTGCTGGCCGCCCGCTCGGACGTGCCGCAGGCCGTCCCCGCGGCGTTCGGCCTGGTCGCGGCGGTCGCCTACCATCACTACGACACGGTGTACCGCATTCGCGGCGGCACCGGCGCGCCGCCCGCCTGGCTGGTGCGGATCACCGGCGGACACGAGGGGCGCACGCTCCTGGTGACCGTCCTCGCCGCCCTCCTGGCGGACCGCGGCGACGACTTCACCACGGCGCTGACGGCCCTGGCCGGCGCGCTCGCCCTCGTGGTGCTCGTGGAGTCCATCCGCTTCTGGGTCTCCTCCGGAGCGCCCGCTGTTCATGACGAAGGAGAAACAGCATGATCGGCCTCGTTCTGGCAGCCGGTGCCGGACGGCGACTGCGCCCCTACACCGACACCCTCCCGAAGGCCCTCGTGCCCGTGGACGGCGACACCACCGTCCTCGACCTCACGCTGAAGAACTTCGCCGAGGTCGGCCTCACCGAGGCCGCGATCGTCGTCGGCTACCGCAAGGAGGCCGTCTACGCCCGCAAGGCCGAGCTGGAGGCGACGTACGGCCTCTCCCTCACCCTGATCGACAACGACAAGGCCGAGGAGTGGAACAACGCCTACTCCCTGTGGTGCGCCCGCGAGGTCCTGAAGCGCGGGGTGATCCTCGCCAACGGCGACACCGTGCACCCGGTCTCCGTCGAGAAGACGCTGCTCGCCGCCCGCGGCGAGGGCAAGCGGATCATCCTCGCCCTCGACACGGTGAAGTCGCTCGCCGACGAGGAGATGAAGGTCGTCGCCGACGGAGCCGCCGGCGTCCGGAAGATCACGAAGCTGATGGACCCGGCCGACGCGACCGGCGAGTACATCGGCGTCACCCTCATCGAGGCCGAGGCCGCCGAGGAGCTCGCCGACGCACTGAAGGCCACCTTCGAGCGCGACCCCGACCTCTACTACGAGGACGGCTACCAGGAGCTCGTGAACCGCGGCTTCACCGTCGACGTCGAGCCCATCGGCGAGGTCTCCTGGGTCGAGATCGACAACCACGACGACCTCGCCAAGGGCCGGGAGATCGCGTGCCGGTACTGACCCGACTGATCCCGTCGCCGGTCGTCGTCGACATCCGCCGGGGCGCGCTGGAGGGACTCTCCGCGCTCATGGCGGACGAGAGGATCTCCAGCAACGGCAAGATCGCCGTCGCGATCAGCGGCGGGTCCGGGCTCAAGCTGCGCGACCGGTTCGCCGACGAGCTGCCGGGCGCCGACTGGTACACCGTCGACGGCGGCACCATCGACGCCGCCGTGCGGCTGGCCGACGCCATGCGCGGCAAGCGGTACGACGCCGTGGTCGCGCTCGGCGGCGGCAAGATCATCGACGTGACGAAGTACGCGGCGGCCCGGGTCGGCCTGCCGCTGGTCGCCATCGCCACCAACCTCTCGCACGACGGCCTGTGCTCGCCGGTGTCCACCCTGGACAACGACAACGGGCGCGGCTCCTACGGGGTGCCCACCCCGATCGCGCTGGTCATCGACCTCGACGTGATCCGGGACGCCCCGGTCCGCTTCGTCCGCTCCGGCATCGGCGACGCGGTCTCCAACCTCTCCGCCCTCGCGGACTGGGAGCTCTCCCACCGGGAGACCGGCGAGAAGATCGACGGCCTCGCCGCCGCCATGGCCCGCAGCGCGGGCGAGGCGGTGCTCCGGCACCCCGGCGGCGTCGGCGACGACGACTTCCTCGTCACCCTCTCCGAAGGCCTGGTGATGTCCGGCATCGCCATGTCGATCAGCGGCGACACCCGGCCCTCCTCGGGCGCCTGCCACGAGATCAGCCACGCCTTCGACCTGCTCTACCCGGCCCGCGCCGCCAGCCACGGCGAGCAGTGCGGGCTCGGCGCGGCCTTCGCGATGCACCTGCGCGGTGCCCGCGAGGAGTCCGGCGCGATCGTGGAGACCCTGCGCCGGCACGGCCTGCCCGTGCGGCCGGAGGAGATGGGCTTCACGGTCGACGAGTTCGTGCGGGCGGTCGACTTCGCCCCGCAGACCCGGCCCGGCCGCTTCACCATCCTGGAACACCTCGACCTCTCCACCGACCAGATCAGGGACGCGTACGCCGACTATGCCCAAGCCATCGGTAGCTGAACTCCGCCCCGTCGTCCACCCGCCGGGCGTCAAGGACCGGCGGAGCGGCGAGCACTGGGGCGGCCGCCTCTACATGCGGGAGATCTCGCTCCGCATCACCCGCCAGCTGGCGAACACCAGGGTCACGCCCAACCAGCTGACCTACCTGATGACGCTCTTCGGCGTGCTCGCCGCCCCGGCGCTCCTCGTGCCGGGGGTCTGGGGCGCGGTCCTCGGCGTCGTCGCCGTGCAGATGTACCTGCTGCTCGACTGCGTCGACGGCGAGCTGGCCCGCTGGAAGAAGCAGTACTCGCTGGCCGGCGTCTACCTGGACCGGGTCGGCGCCTACCTGTGCGACGCGGCCGTGCTCGTCGGCTTCGGCCTGCGCGCCGCCGACCTCTGGGGCGAGGGCCGGATCGACTGGCTGTGGGCCTTCCTCGGCACCCTGGCCGCGCTCGGCGCCATCCTGATCAAGGCCGAGACCGACCTGGTCGGCGTCGCCCGCCACCAGAACGGGATGCCCCCGGTCAAGGAGGCGGCCTCGGAGCCGCGCTCCTCCGGCATGGCGCTGGCCCGCCGGGCCGCCGGAGCGCTCAAGTTCCACCGGCTGATCCTCGGCATCGAGGCCTCCCTGCTGATCCTGGTGCTGGCCTTCGTCGACCAGGCGCGGGGCGACCTCTTCGCCTCCCGGCTCGGCGTCGCGGTCCTCGCGGGCATCGCCCTGCTCCAGACCGTCCTGCACCTCGTCTCGATCCTGGCGTCCAGCAGACTGAAGTGAGGAGGGCCGGCCGTGGCTCCCGCGTCACCGGCCGGTCACCGGGATGGCGTACGGTGTGGCGACCCGATCGGTCGCCCGCCGGCCGTCCGACATCGTGGTAATCCGACGTGCCGCACATCTTGAACACGAAAGTTTCGACTGTGAGTGACATTCACCAGGGCGGGGCGGTCGCGATGAGCGCGCCCCCGTCCTCCGTCGACGAGGGCCTGGCCCCGGGCGACCTCGCCGCCAAGTACGGCCTGTCCGTCAGCGGCGCCCGGCCCGGACTGTTCGAGTACGTCCGCGAGCTGTGGAGCCGACGCCACTTCATCCTGGCGTTCTCCTCGGCGAAGCTGACCGCCCAGTACAGCCAGGCCAAGCTCGGCCAGATCTGGCAGGTGGCGACCCCGCTGCTCAACGCCCTGGTCTACTACCTGATCTTCGGGCTGATCCTGGGCGCGGGCCGCGGCATGAGCAAGGAGGTCTACATCCCCTTCCTCGTGACCGGCATCTTCGTCTTCACCTTCACCCAGAACTCGGTCATGGCGGGCGTCCGCGCGATCTCCGGCAACCTCGGCCTCGTCCGGGCCCTGCACTTCCCGCGCGCCACCCTCCCGATCAGCTTCTCGCTCCAGCAGCTCCAGCAGCTGCTCTTCTCGATGATCGTGCTCGCCGCGGTCGCGATCGCCTTCGGCAGCTACCCCTCGCTCAGCTGGCTGCTGCTGGTCCCGGCGCTCCTCCTCCAGTTCGTCTTCAACGTCGGCCTCGCGATGGTCATGGCCCGGGCGGGCTCCAAGACCCCCGACCTCGCCCAGCTGATGCCCTTCGTCATGCGGACCTGGATGTACGCCTCGGGCGTCATGTTCTCGATCCCCGTGATGCTGGAGGACAAGCCGGCCTGGATCGCGGACATCCTCATGTACAACCCGGCGGCGGTCTACATGGACCTCGTGCGCTTCGCCCTCATCGACGGCTACGCCGCCTCGAACCTGCCCGCCCACGTCTGGGCCACCGCCCTCGGCTGGGCGCTGCTCTTCGGCATCGGCGGCTTCGTCTACTTCTGGAAGGCCGAGGAGAGGTACGGACGTGGCTGACACCTCCCAGAACCCGCTGGCGCCCACCGTCATCTGCGACGACGTCCACATCGTCTACCGGGTCAACGCCGGCGGCGGCGGCAAGGGCAGCGCCACCGCGGCCCTCAGCCGGATCATCGGCAAGGGCAAGGCCGAGGTCACCCGGGGCGTGCGCAAGGTGCACGCGGTCCGCGGCGTCACCTTCACCGCCTACCGGGGCGAGGCCATCGGCCTGATCGGCACCAACGGCTCGGGCAAGTCCACCCTGCTGCGCGCCATCGCCGGCCTGCTCCCCACCGAGAGCGGCAAGGTCTACACCGACGGCCAGCCCTCGCTCCTCGGCGTCAACGCGGCCCTGATGAACGACCTCACCGGCGAGCGCAACGTCATCCTCGGCGGCCTCGCCATGGGCATGAGCCGCGAGGAGGTCCAGACGCGGTATCAGGACATCGTCGACTTCTCCGGGATCAACGACAAGGGCGACTTCATCAGCCTGCCCATGCGGACCTACTCCTCCGGCATGGGCGCCCGGCTCCGCTTCGCCATCGCCGCCGCCAAGAACCACGACGTGCTCCTCATCGACGAGGCGCTCGCCACCGGCGACCGCAAGTTCCAGATCCGGTCCGAGGCGCGCATCCGCGAGCTGCGCAAGGAGGCCGGCACGGTCTTCCTGGTCAGCCACAGCAACAAGTCCATCCGGGACACCTGCGACCGGGTGCTCTGGCTGGAGAAGGGCCAGCTCCTGATGGACGGCCCGACCGACGAGGTCCTCAAGGCGTACGAGCGCGAGACCGCCCGCTGAGTTCCGCGCCGCACCCCCGCCGCAGCGCCCCCCCCCCACCGGCGGGGGCGCTTCCGGTTTTCGCCGGTCGGGACCGGACGCGGAATGTTCATGCGGTCAACATCGGGCAGGATGAGCCCATGGCAGGGATCTCGGGCGGAAAGAACTACCACCACGGCGACCTGCGCAACGCCCTGATCCGCGCGGCCGTCGACCTCGCCACCGAAGGCGGTCCCGAGCGGGTCGTCCTGCGCGAGGCGGCCCGCCGCGTCGGCGTCTCGCCCACCGCGGCCTACCGGCACTTCGACGGACGCGGCGAACTGCTCCGCACCGTCCGCGCCCACGCCCGGGCCCGGCTCGCCGAGGCCATGGAGCGGGCCGCCGCCCGCGAGCCGGGCGCCGACGACCCCGCACTCGCCGCCGAGCGCCGCCTCGCCGCCCTCTGCCGCGGCTACGTCGGCTTCGCCGTCGAGCACCCCGGCCTCTACCGCGCCGCCTTCTGCGCCGGTCGGCCCGCCCCGGGGGAGCCGCCCGCCCTCGTCCCCGCGCCCCCGGAGCCCGAGATCCGGGCCTTCACCCTCCTGAGGGAGAGCCTGGAGGCGCTGGACCGGACCGGCGGCCGCCGGCCCGCCGCCGGGGCCGCCGCCTGGTCGGCCGTGCACGGCCTCTCGCTGCTCCTCCTGGAAGGCCCGCTGCGCCGGCTCTCCGCGCGGCGGCGCGACGACGTCGTCGAGACCACCCTCGCCATGGTCGTCTCCGGGGCCCGCACCCGGTGACCCCGCGGCGGTCCCCGCATCGCCACTGGTCAGCCCCGCCCCGGCGGCCCGACCCGGCAGCAGACCCCCCGAATGGCGACATCCCTCGTACAACGTAAGCTGTACCGGTCTGATCAACACCGTCCCCAGCGCCCCCGGGAGTGCCCGGCGGGCGCGTGCTCCGTGCGCGGCGGCGTGTCCGAAATAGGATGGATTGGATCGGCAGTGTAGAACGGGAGATATGACGGCCATGACGCAGAATCTCCAGCTTCACGTGGGTGTCGCCGTCCCCGCGCCGGGTGCCGCCCGGTGACGGCTCCCCGGCACGTGCGCGCCGACGAACCCTCGCGCACCACACTCGGCAAGGCCGCGGACGAGAACTTCCCCGTGGCCCCCTTCTTCCTGCCCCGTGACTGGCGCGAGGACCTCATGGCCGTCTACGGCTACGCCCGCCTCGTCGACGACATCGGCGACGGAGACCTCGCCCCCGGCGGCGCCGACGCCTTCGGCCTCGGGCCCGGCGCCGGCCCGCTCCCCCTCCTCGACGCCCTGGAGGAGGACCTCCACCGGGTCTTCGACGGCACCCCCCGCCACCCGCTGCTGCGCGCCCTCCGGCCCACCGTCCGGCGCCGCGGTCTCACCCCCGGCCCGTTCCTCGGCCTGATCCAGGCCAACCGCCAGGACCAGCTGGTCAGCCGGTACGAGACGTACGACGACCTCCTCGCCTACTGCGAGCTCTCCGCCAACCCCGTCGGCCGGCTCGTCCTCGGCATCACCGGCACCGCCACCCCCGAGCGGATCCGCCGCTCCGACGAGATCTGCACCGCCCTCCAGATCGTCGAGCACCTCCAGGACGTTGCCGAGGACCTCGCCCGCGACCGGATCTACCTCCCGGCCGAGGACCTCAAGCGCTTCCACGTCACCGAGGAGGAGCTCGCCCGGCCCACCGCCGGCGCCGCCGTCCGCTCCCTCGTCGCCTTCCAGGCCGAGCGCGCCCGCGCCCTGCTCCACGCCGGCCTGCCGCTCGTCGGCAGCGTCCACGGCCGCCTGCGCCTGCTCCTGGCCGGCTTCGCCGGCGGCGGACTCTCCGCGCTCGACGCCATCGCCGCCGCCGGCTTCGACGTCCTCGCCGGACCGCCGAAGCCCACCAAGCCGAGTCTGGCGCGCCGGGCGGGAGCGGTCCTGCTCCGGGCGCGCGGAGAGGGGGGAACGTGACCGTGGAGGAACTGACCCGGCCGTCCGCGCCGGTACAGGCCGCGTACAGCTACTGCGAGGCCGTCACCGGACAGCAGGCCCGCAACTTCGCCTACGGCATCCGCCTGCTGCCCGCCGACAAGCGCCAGGCCATGTCGGCCCTGTACGCCTTCTCCCGGCGGGTCGACGACATCGGCGACGGCACCCTCGCCCCCGAGGAGAAGCACGAGCGCCTGGAGACCACCCGGGCCCTGCTCGACCGGGTCCGCAAGGGCGACGTCGCCGAGGACGACACCGACCCCGTCGCGGTCGCCCTCGCCGACTCCGCCCGCCGCTTCCCGATCCCGCTCGAAGGGCTCGACGAGCTGATCGACGGCGTCCTCATGGACGTCCGCGGCGCCACCTACCGCACCTGGGACGACCTCAAGGTCTACTGCCGCTGCGTCGCCGGCGCCATCGGCCGGCTCTCCCTCGGCGTCTTCGGCACCCAGCCCGGCGCCGCCGGGTCCGAACGCGCCGCCGAGTACGCCGACACCCTCGGCCTCGCGCTCCAGCTCACCAACATCCTCCGCGACGTCCGCGAGGACGCCGGCAACGGCCGCACCTACCTGCCCGCCGAGGACCTCGCCCGCTTCGGCTGCCAGGACGGCTTCCGCTCGGCCGCCCCCGCGCCCGGCGCCGACTTCGCCGGCCTCGTCCACTTCGAGGTCCGCCGGGCCCGCGCCCTCTTCGCCGAGGGCTACCGCCTGCTGCCGATGCTCGACCGGCGCAGCGGCGCCTGCGTCGCCGCCATGGCCGGCATCTACCGCCGGCTCCTCGACCGCATCGAGCGCGACCCCGGAGCCGTGCTCCGCGGCCGGGTCTCGCTCCCCGGCCCCGAGAAGGCGTACGTCGCCGTCCGCGGCCTCTCCGGCTTCGACGCCCGCCACATCGCCCGCCACACCGTCAGGAGGCAGGGCTGATGCCCCCCGCAGGCCCGCACGAGGGCGCCGGGAGCACCCGCCCGGGCGCGGACGGCGCCGCTCCGGAGGCCGCCGCGCCGCCCGCCGGCGCGGCCCGGCCGGGCACGCGGCCCGGGCGGGACGACGGCCGGGGCCCCGGCGGCGCGCGCCCGCACGCCGTCGTCGTCGGGGGCGGGCTCGCCGGCATCACCGCCGCGCTCCGGCTCGCCGACGCCGGCGTCGCCGTCACGCTCCTCGAAGGACGGCCCCGGCTCGGCGGCCTCGCCTTCTCCTTCCGGCGCGGCGACCTCACCGTCGACAACGGCCAGCACGTCTACCTGCGCTGCTGCACCGCCTACCGCTGGTTCCTCGACCGCGTCGACGGCGCCCGCCTCGCCCCCCTCCAGGACCGGCTCGACGTGCCCGTCCTCGACGTCGCTCACCCCCGCGGCCCCCGCCTCGGCCGGATCCGCCGCGACCCGCTGCCGGTCCCCTTCCACCTGGCCCGCAGCCTCGCCACGTACCCCCACCTCTCCCTCGCCGAGCGGGCCTCCGTCGGCCGCGCCGCCCTCGCCCTCAAGAAGCTCGACCCCGCCGACCCGGCCCTCGACGGCATCGACTTCGCCACCTGGCTCGGCCGGCACGGCCAGTCCCCCCGCGCCATCGAGGCCCTGTGGGACCTGGTCGGCATCCCCACCCTCAACGCCCCCGCCCCGGACGCCTCCATGGGGCTCGCCGCCATGGTCTTCAAGACCGGGCTGCTCACCGACCCCGGCGCCGCCGACATCGGCTGGGCCCACGTGCCGCTCGGCCACCTCCACGACACCCTCGCCGGCAAGGCCCTCGACGGGCTCGGCGTACGGACCCTGCTGCGCACCAAGGCCGAGCGGATCTCCCGCGCCGACGACGGCCGCTGGACCGTCGAGGTGCCCGGCGAGACCCTCGACGCCGACGCCGTCGTCCTCGCCGTGCCGCAGACCGAGACCCACGGCCTGCTCCCCGAGGGCGCCCTCGACGACGCCGACCGGCTCCTCGACATCGGCACCGCGCCCATCCTCGACCTGCACGTCGTCTACGACCGCAAGGTGCTGAGGCGGCCCTTCTTCACCGCCCTCGGCTCCCCGGTCCAATGGGTCTTCGACCGCACGGAGTCCTCGGGACTCACCGGCGGCGGCCAGTACCTGGCCGTCTCGCAGTCCGCCGCCCAGGACGAGATCGACGAGCCCGTCGCCGCGCTCCGCGCGCGCTACCTTCCGGAGCTGGAGCGGCTGTTGCCCGCCGCCCGCGGCGCCGGGGTGCGCGACTTCTTCGTCACCCGCGAGCGGACCGCGACCTTCGCCCCCACACCGGGAGTGGGGCGCCTGCGCCCCGGCGCCCGCACCCGTGCGCCCGGCCTCTACCTGGCCGGCGCCTGGACCGCCACCGGCTGGCCCGCGACCATGGAGGGTGCCGTCCGAAGCGGCTTCAGCGCCGCCGGCGCCGCGCTCTCCGCCTTCGGCCGCCGCCACGACCACCCGCTGCAGGAGGCGGCATGAGTGTGATCACAGGAACTAGAGGAGAGACCGTGCCGACCGTGCCCCCGGGGACCCCGGCCGTCGACACCGCGGACGTGACCGCCCTGCTGGAGAGGGGCCGGACCCTGTCCACCCCCGTCATGCGGGCGGCCGTCGCCCGGCTCGCACCGCCCATGGACACCGTGGCCGCCTACCACTTCGGCTGGATCGACGCCCAGGGCAACCCCACCGACGCCGACAGCGGGAAGGCCGTGCGCCCCGCGCTCGCCCTGCTCTCCGCCGAGGCCGCCGGGGCCGCGCCCGAGGTCGGCGTCCCCGGCGCCGTCGCCGTCGAACTCGTGCACAACTTCTCGCTCCTCCACGACGACCTGATGGACGGCGACGAGCAGCGCCGCCACCGCGACACCGTGTGGAAGGTGTTCGGCCCCGCCCAGGCGATCCTGGTCGGCGACGCGCTCTCCGCCCTCGCCAACGAGATCCTCCTGGAGCTCGGCACCGTCGAGGCCGGCCGCGCCACCCGCCGGCTGACCACCGCCAACCGCAAGCTCATCGACGGCCAGGCCCAGGACATCTCCTACGAGCACCGCGAGCGGGTCACCGTCGAGGAGTGCCTGGAGATGGAGGGCAACAAGACCGGCGCCCTCCTCGCCTGCGCCGTCTCCATCGGCGCCGTCCTCGGCGGGGCCGACGACCGCACCGCCGACAAGCTGGAGGAGTACGGCCACCACCTGGGCCTCGCCTTCCAGGCCGTCGACGACCTCCTCGGCATCTGGGGCGACCCGGACGCCACCGGCAAGCAGACCTGGAGCGACCTGCGGCAGCGGAAGAAGTCGCTGCCGGTCGTCGCCGCCCTCGCGGCCGGCGGGGAGGCGTCCGAGCGGCTCGGCCGGCTGCTCGCCGAGGACGCCAAGTCCACCGCCTTCGACTCCTTCTCCGAGGAGGACTTCGCCTACCGCGCCGCCCTCATCGAGGAGGCCGGCGGTCGCGAGTGGACCGCCGAGGAGGCCCGCCGTCAGCACGGGAAGGCCCTCCGCGCCCTGCACGAGGTCGACATGCCCGCCCGGGTGCGCGACCAGCTGATCGCCCTCGCCGACTTCGTCGTCGTACGGAAGAAATGATCATCCACAGCCAGATATGAGTGCGCAGTCGCCGGCCGGTGCCACCCGGCGCCGGCCGACGGCAGACCCGCAGGAGCAGAAGGAACCGACTGCCACGAAGGGGAAGCCATGACAGCGACGACCGACGGAAACGCCGGGGCTCTCGGCCCCCTCGCGCCCGCGGCCAGCACCACTCCACAGCACGCCACGACCGTCCCCACCCGCCTCGACGAGGCCGCCGCCCGCGCCGCCCGCCGGGCCGCCGACTACCTCCTCGCCCGCCAGGCCCCCGAGGGCTGGTGGAAGGGCGACCTGGAGACCAACGTCACCATGGACGCCGAGGACCTCCTGCTCCGCCAGTTCCTCGGCATCCTCGACCCCGACACCCTCGCCGCCGCCGCCCGGCACATCCGGAGCCGGCAGTACGAGGAGGGCGCCTGGCCCACCTTCCACGGCGGCCCCGGCGACCTCTCCGCCACCGTCGAGGCCTACGTCGCGCTCCGGCTCGCCGGGGACCGGCCCGAGGCCCCGCACATGGCCCGCGCCGCCTCCTTCGTCCGGGCCGCCGGCGGGATCGCCTCCGCCCGCGTCTTCACCCGCATCTGGCTGGCCCTCTTCGGCTGGTGGCGGTGGGAGGACCTGCCCGAGCTGCCGCCCGAGCTGATCTTCCTGCCGAAGTGGTTCCCGCTGAACATCTACGACTTCGGCTGCTGGGCCCGGCAGACGATCGTGCCGCTCACCGTCGTCTCCGCCAAGCGCCCGGTCCGCCCCGCGCCCTTCCCCCTCGACGAACTCCACACCGACCCCGCCCGCCCGGCGCCCAGGCGTCCGCTCGCCCCGCTCACCGGCTGGGACGGACTCTTCCAGCGCCTCGACAAGGCCCTCCACCTCTACCACCGCGTCGCCCCGCGCGGGCTGCGCCGGACGGCCATGAACACCGCCGCCCGCTGGATCGTCGAACGGCAGGAGAACGACGGCTGCTGGGGCGGCATCCAGCCGCCGGCCGTCTACTCGGTGATCGCCCTCCACCTCCTCGGCTACGACCTGGAGCACCCCGTCATGCGGGCCGGCCTGGAGTCCCTGGACCGCTTCGCCGTCTGGCGCGAGGAGCCCGACGGTCCGGTCCGCATGGTCGAGGCCTGCCAGTCGCCCGTCTGGGACACCTGCCTCGCCACCATCGCCCTGGCCGACGGCGGCCTGCCCGCCGACCACCCGGCGCTGGTGAAGGCCGTGGACTGGATGCTCGACGAGGAGATCACCAAGGCCGGCGACTGGGCGGTCCGGCGACCCGGACTCCCGCCCGGCGGCTGGGCCTTCGAGTTCCACAACGACAACTACCCGGACATCGACGACACCGCCGAGGTGGTCCTCGCCCTGCGCCGGGTCCGCCACCCCGACCCCGCCCGGGTCGACGCGGCCGTCGCCCGGGCCGTCCGCTGGACCGCCGGGATGCAGTCCGGCAACGGCGCCTGGGCCGCCTTCGACGCCGACAACACCAGCGTCCTGCCGAACAAACTGCCCTTCTGCGACTTCGGCGAGGTCATCGACCCGCCCTCCGCCGACGTCACCGCCCACGTGGTCGAGATGCTCGCCCACGAGGGCCGGTCCCGAGACCCGCGCACCCTCCGGGGCATCGACTGGCTCCTCGCCGAACAGGATCCGAACGGCGCCTGGTTCGGACGCTGGGGCGTCAACTACGTCTACGGCACCGGCTCGGTGGTCCCCGCCCTCACCGCCGCCGGCCTCCCCACCGCCCACCCCGCGATCCGCCGCGCCGTCGCCTGGCTCGCCGCCGCGCAGAACCCGGACGGCGGCTGGGGCGAGGACCTCCGCTCGTACGACGACCGCTCCTGGATCGGCCGGGGCGCCTCCACCGCCTCGCAGACCGCCTGGGCCCTCATCGCGCTCATCGCCGCCGGGGAACGCGACTCCGAGACCACCCGGCGAGGCGTGGCCTGGCTGGTGGAGACCCAGCGCGAGGACGGCTCCTGGGACGAGCCGTACTTCACCGGCACCGGCTTCCCCTGGGACTTCTCCATCAACTACCACCTCTACCGGCAGGTCTTCCCGCTCACCGCGCTCGGCCGGTACGTGCACGGCGAGCCCGTCCCCGGCCGGAGACCGTGATGGACCGCGACCGCCCGCCGGGGGAGTCCGTGCCGCCGCTCCTCGTCGCCTGCGCCCTCGGCATCGAGCGCCTCGCCCTGCGCGGCGGCGAGCGCGGCGGGGCCCCGGGGCCGGTCCGGGTGGTGCGCACCGGCATGGGGCCCGCCCACGCGGCCCGCGGGGTGGCCCGGGCGCTGGCCCGCGAGGGCTGGGGCGGCGCCGCCGTCATCGCCTCCGGCTTCTGCGCCGGACTCGCCCCCGGCATGCACCCCGGCGACCTGGTCGTCGCCGGGGAGACCAGGGACCCCGGCGGCCCGATCGCCTGTGACGGCACCGAGCTCCTCGTCGAGGCGCTGGCCAGGGCGGTGCCCGGCCGGACCGTCCACACCGGCCCGCTGACCGGATCCGACCACGTGGTGCGGGGCCCCGAGCGGGCCGCGCTGGCCGCCGGCGGGGCGATCGCCGTCGACATGGAGTCCGCCGCCACCCTCCGTACCGCACGGGCGGCCGGATCCCGCCCGCTTGCGGCCGTACGGGTGGTCGTGGACGCCCCCGAACACGAACTCGTCCGGATCGGCACCGTACGCGGGGGAATATCGGCCTTCCGCGTCCTTCGTGCCGTCCTTCCCGCTTTCTTCGAATGGCACCGTTCTCTGCTGCTCCCCAGGAGGTGAGCCGGTCATGGCCATGCCGCTCCGTCAGTCCGTCCGGGTCGGGACCTATCTCTTCGAACAGAAGCTCCGCAAGCGGGACAAGTTCCCCCTCATCGTCGAACTGGAGCCGCTCTACGCCTGCAACCTCAAGTGCGAGGGCTGCGGCAAGATCCAGCACCCGGCCGGCGTCCTCAAGCAGCGCATGCCGGTCGCCCAGGCGGTCGGCGCCGTCCTGGAGTCCGGCGCCCCGATGGTCTCCATCGCCGGCGGCGAACCCCTGATGCACCCCCAGATCCACGAGATCGTGCGCCAGCTGGTCGCCCGCCGGAAGTACGTCTTCCTCTGCACCAACGCGATGCTGCTCCGCAAGAAGCTCGGCGACTTCACCCCGTCCCCCTATTTCGCCTTCGCCGTCCACATCGACGGACTGCGCGAACGCCACGACGAATCGGTGGCGAAGGAGGGCGTGTTCGACGAGGCCGTGGCGGCGATCAAGGAGGCCAAGCGGCGCGGATTCCGGGTCACCACCAATTCGACCTTCTTCAACACCGACACCCCGCAGACCATCATCGAGGTGCTGAACTTCCTCAACGACGACCTCCAGGTCGACGAGATGATGATCTCGCCCGCCTACGCCTACGAGAAGGCCCCCGACCAGGAGCACTTCCTCGGCGTCGAACAGACCAGGGAACTCTTCAAGAAGGCCTTCGCCGGCGGGAACAGGCGCCGCTGGCGGCTCAACCACTCGCCGCTCTTCCTCGACTTCCTCGAAGGAAAGGCCGACTTCCCCTGCACCGCCTGGGCGATCCCCAACTACTCCCTCTTCGGGTGGCAGCGCCCCTGCTATCTGATGAGCGACGGCTACGTCCCCACCTACCGGGAACTCGTCGAGGAGACCGACTGGGACAAGTACGGCCGCGGCAAGGACCCGCGCTGCGCCAACTGCATGGCGCACTGCGGCTACGAACCGACCGCCGTGCTCGCCACCATGGGCTCGCTCAAGGAGTCGCTGCGGGCGGTCCGCGAGACCGTCCAGGGGAGCTGAGGGACGGGCCATGACCGACGGCTTCGACCTGCGGGCACTGCTCGCCGAGCGCGGCGGCGAGCGGTACGGGCTGCACGAGCGCCACCTCAACCCGCAGCTGCCGCGGATGCTGCACACCATCGGCTTCGACAAGGTCTACGAGCGGGCCGAGGGCGCCCACTTCTGGGACGCCGAGGGCAACGACCACCTCGACATGCTCGCCGGCTTCGGCGTCATGGGCCTCGGCCGGCACCACCCCGTCGTCCGCAAGGCCCTGCACGACGTCCTCGACGCGGACCTCCCCGACCTCACCCGCTTCGACTGCCCGCCGCTGCCCGGCCTCCTCGCCGAGCGGCTGCTTGCCCACAGCCCCCACCTCGACCGGGTCTTCTTCGGCAACAGCGGCACCGAGGCCGTCGAGACCGCGCTGAAGTTCGCCCGGTACGCCACCGGCCGGCCGAGGGTCGTCTACTGCGACCACGCCTTCCACGGGCTCACCACCGGCGCCCTCTCCGTCAACGGCGAGAAGGGCTTCCGGGCGGGCTTCGACCCGCTGCTGCCGGACACGCCGATCGCGCTCGGCGACCTCGACGCGCTGGAGCGCGAGCTCCGCGGGGGCGACGTGGCCGCCTTCGTGGTCGAACCGATCCAGGGCAAGGGCGTGCGGGAGGCGCCGCCCGGCTTCCTCGCCGCCGCGCAGGAGCTGCTGCACCGGCACGGGGCGCTGCTGATCGCCGACGAGGTGCAGACCGGCCTCGGCCGGACCGGCGACTTCTACGCGTACCAGCACGAGGAGGGCGTCGAGCCGGACCTGGTGTGCGTGGCGAAGGCGCTCTCCGGCGGCTACGTGCCGGTCGGCGCCACCCTCGGCAAGGACTGGATCTTCAAGAAGGTCTACTCCTCCATGGACCGGGTCCTGGTCCACTCGGCCAGCTTCGGGGCCAACGCCCAGGCGATGGCGGCGGGGCTCGCGGTGCTGTCGGTGATGGAGTCCGAGGGGACCGTCGCGCACGTGCGGCGGGTCGGCGGGCTCCTGAAGGGGCGCCTGGAGGCGCTGGTGCCCCGCTACGAGCTGCTGCACGAGGTCCGCGGCCGGGGGCTGATGATCGGCATCGAGTTCGGCCGGCCCAGCTCGCTGGGGCTGCGCGGGCGGTGGGCGATGCTCCAGGCGGCCCGCAAGGGGCTCTTCGCCCAGATGGTGGTGGTCCCGCTGCTCCAGCGGCACCGGATCCTCACCCAGGTCTCCGGGGACCACCTGGAGGTGATCAAGCTGATCCCGCCGCTGGTGATCGACGAGGCGGACGTGGACCGCTTCGTCACCGCCTTCACGGCGGTCATGGAGGACGCCCACGGCGGCGGCGGGCTGCTGTGGGACTTCGGGAAGACGCTGGTCAAGCAGGCGGTCGCCCAGCGCTGAGCCGTCGCGCCGCCGCGGGTTTTGCCTCTGGGGCAAGAAACTTGCCTCAGAGGCACGTTCCTGGCGGAATGGACGCATGGACCACGTCCCCCGGGGCTCCACCCCGGAAACCGCCGCTCCCGACATCGTGCCGGACGTCGCCCCGCAGCTGCGGGCCCTGCGCCGGCGCCGGGGGCTCACCCTGGAGGCGGCCGCCCAGCGGGCCGGGCTCTCCCCGGCGCACCTCTCGCGCCTGGAGACCGGCAACCGGCAGCCCTCGCTGCCGATGCTGCTGGCCCTCGCCCGCATCTACGGTACGACGGTCGCCGAGCTGCTGGGGGAGACCCCGCTCGAACGCGACCCGGTGATCCGGGCCGACCGCTCCGACCCGGTCGAGGCCGACGGCTGGATCTACCGGCAGGCCGGCGGCGCCGGCCGGGCCATGCAGTGCCTGCGCGTCCACGTGCCGTACGCCACCCGGGCCGACATCGTGCGCGTCCACCCCGGCGAGGAGTGGCTGCACGTCCTCGAAGGGCAGGTCCGGCTCGCCCTCGGCGAGACCGTGCACCTCCTCGACCCGGGGGACAGCGCGCACTTCGACTCCCTCACCCCGCACCGGATCGGCGCGGCCGGCCGCGCCGGCGCCGAGGTGCTGTTCGTCCACACGCTCCTGCAGAGCCCCGCCGCCGAGCTGTGCCTGGGCGGCGGCGCCCCGCACTCCCGCTGAGCCCCGAAGGGTTGGCCGAGATGTCCGAGAAGTCAGTCAAGTCCGAGAAGTCCGCCCCGGTCACCGGCGAGGAGCGCGGCGAGGGGAAGTTCCCCAAGGGGCTGGTGCTCCGCCTCTTCGCCTACCTGATCGCCGGTCACCTCTTCGCCGGGTTCCTCTACCTGCTCTTCATGCTCGGCGGCCAGAACCAGTAGCCGCCGCGGCCGGGACGCGCGGGCTCACCCCTCGGTGAGGAACCGCTCCCGCAGGCGCTCGCGGGTGCCGGGCGCCAGCTTCAGCCCCTCCGCGAGGTAGACGTCCACGGAGCCCCAGGTCGCGTCGATCGTCTCGAAGGCGGCCCGCAGGTACTCCACCCGCGCGTCGAAGAGCGGGCTCAGCAGCTCCATCACCTCGGGCGCCATCGCGTCCCGGGCGGTGGAGCTGCGGCGCACCTTGTAGCGGCGGTGCGGCGCGTCGGACTTCACGTAGTCCGCCTCGATGGCGCCGCGCTCCACGCCGAGCGCGAGCAGGGTGATCGCGATGGAGAGCCCGGCGCGGTCCTTGCCGGCCGCGCAGTGCATAAGGGCCGGGACGGAGTCCTCGGCGAGCGCGTGCAGGACCCGGCTGTGCTCGGCGGTCCGCTCCACGACCATCCGGCGGTACGAGGAGGTCATCCGCTCCGCCGCCCTGCCGTCGCCCAGCAGGCCCCGCAGCGTGTCGAGGTCGCCCTCGCGGACCATCCGCCAGAACTCCTTGCCGTCGGCCGGGTCGCTCAGGGGTATGTTCACGTTCCGCACGCCCGGGAGCTCGACGTCCGGCCCCTCCACCTTGGCGTCCGCCGCGTTGCGGAAGTCGAAGATCGTGTGCAGGCCGAGGCCGGCGAGGAAGGCCGCGTCGGACTCGGTGGCGTCGGCGAGGTGGCCGCTGCGGAAGAGGGTGCCGGGCCGGACCGTCCGCCCGTCGGTCGTCGGCAGGCCGCCCACGTCCCGGAAGTTGCGGACCTCCGCGAGCTCGGGCTCGCCGGGTTCGAGGGGCTGGACCTGCGGCAACTGCTGCGTCACGGATGCTCCTGGGGGTAGGCGTTCGGGGGGCCGGGACGGGATCGGTTCCCCTCGCAATCATCCCGGCGCGCGGGGCGCGGCGCACCCCCCTGACCGGTAATGGGCGATCTGTCCGTATTGGAGTGACTTGGCGTAAGCCGCCCTGGTTGAGGGGGAGATGGGATTCTCCGCGTGAGCAGGGTCATAGAAGTGACGGATCGTGCCCGACCGCCCGGTCCAATCCCCCTCCCCGAAAAGGGATTCGAGGGTCCGTCATCGACGGAGGGTGACCGGAATTCCGGGCCCGAAGATCGCCCCGGAATGCCCGGGGAATTCCGCGGCTTGTTCGCGCCGACCCCGCTCGTCTAGCGTCGCCGTCAATCCGGTCGGACCGCCTAGTCCTGCCACCGCCCGGAATTCGATCCCATCCCGACGTGGCAGGAGCGGGGGACCCAGGGAAGTACGCCGGTCCCGCGACGCAGGACGGCTAGGGGTGAAGCCGCGTGAGAACGCGGCCGGACATCTCCAGTCCGAACCCGACAGCTCACCTCGCAGGCGCCGGAGAGGAATTCGCCATGCCCGCGAACGGTAAGCACCGCCGCAAGAAGTCCACCTTCCTCACCCGTGGCCTCGTCGCCGCCGGCACCGGTGGCGCCGTCGTCGCCCTGCCGCTCATCGGCGCCACCGGCGCCCACGCCGCCGAGCAGGCCGCCCCGGCCGCCGCCTCCGGCGCCGTGGTGACCGCCGCCTCGCAGGTCCGGGCCCAGGCCGCCGCCGCCCCGGCCGCGCAGACCGCCGCCCCGACGACGTACTCCGTCGTCGCCGGCGACTACCTGTCCAAGATCGCCGCCGACCACGACGTCGACGGCGGCTGGCAGAAGCTCTACGCCGACAACCGCCAGGTCGTGGGCGAGGACCCCTCGCTCATCCTCCCGGGCATGAAGCTCACCCTCGGCGGCAAGAACACCGCCAAGGCCGCCCCCAAGGCCGCCGCCCCCGCCCAGACCGCCCCCAAGGCCAAGGCGAAGGCCACGAAGAAGGCCGCGCCCGCCGGTGAGCAGACCCGCGCCTCGCGCTCCGCCGAGCGCGCCGCGGCCCCGGCCGCCGCCCAGTCCTCCGGCTCCTCCGCGCAGGCCGCCTCCTCCGGCTGGGTCGCCCCGGTCGCCGGCGGCATCTCCACCTCGTACCGCACCGCCGGCGCCATGTGGTCCTCCGGCTACCACACCGGCACCGACTTCATCGCCTCCTCCGGCACCACCGTCCGCGCCGTCGGCGCCGGCACGGTCGTCTCCGCCGGCTGGAGCGGCGCCTACGGCAACGAGGTCGTCATCAAGCACGCCGACGGCAACTACTCGCAGTACGCCCACCTCTCCTCCCTCGCCGTCTCCGCCGGCCAGTCGGTGAGCGGCGGCCAGCAGATCGGCCTCTCCGGCTCCACCGGCAACTCGACCGGCCCGCACCTGCACTTCGAGATCCGCACCTCGCCGAGCTACGGCTCGGACGTCGACCCGCTGGCCTACCTGCGCCAGCACGGCGTCTCGATCTGATCCGTCCGGCGTAACGCCCCGGGGCGAAGGCCCGGCACACCGTGCCGGGCCTTCGCCCTATTCCGGCTTGGCAAACTCTTTATCGGTGGCATATATCACCCGCCGTCAACCCCTCCTTACGGTCGCGTAGGTCACATCCGAAAAGGAAGGATGTGCTTCCGTGGCAGACGATTCGAGAGCAACAGAAAAGAACGTGTTCGGGGCGGTCGGGGGATTCGGGTCGTACGCGGCGATCGGTGACAGCTTCACCGAGGGCGTCGGCGACCCGGGACCGGACGGGACCTACGTCGGCTGGGCGGACCGCTTCGCGGTGCTCCTCGCCGACCAGCTGCCGGACCACGAGGAGTTCCGCTACGCCAACCTGGCGGTCCGCGGCCGCCTCCTCGACCAGATCGTGGCCGAGCAGGTCCCCCGGGCGAAGGAGCTCGCCCCCGACCTGGTCACCTTCTGCGCGGGCGGCAACGACATCATCCGCCCCGGCACCGACCCCGACGACGTCGCCGAGCGCTTCGAGCGGGCCGTGCGGGACCTCACCTCCGCCGTCGGCACCGTCATGGTGACCACCGGCTTCGACACGCGCGACGTGCCCGTGCTCAAGCACCTGCGCGGCAAGATCGCCACCTACACGGCCCACGTCCGCGCCATCGCCGACCGCTACGACTGCCCGGTCCTCGACCTGTGGTCGCTGCGGTCCGTCCAGGACCGGCGCGCCTGGGACGACGACCGGCTGCACCTCTCGCCCGAGGGCCACACCCGGGTCGCGCTGCGCGCCGCCCAGGTCCTCGGCCTCCCGGTGCCGGCCGACCCGGACCAGGCGTGGCCCCCGCTGCCCGCCCGCGGTCCGCTGGAGGTCCGCCGCGACGACATCCACTGGGCGCGCGAGTACCTGGTGCCGTGGATCGGGCGGCGGCTGCGCGGCGAGAGCTCCGGCGACCACGTCGAGGCCAAGCGCCCCGACCTCATGCCCCTGTAGCACCCGTCCGGCCGGCGGGGATCCGCTCCAGGACCCCGCCGGCGAAGACGTCGTACAGCGGCAGCGTCTCCAGATGGACGTAGCCGATGTGGCAGTCGCAGACGGCGAGCGGGCAGGCCCGCGGCCGCAGCGCGGCACGGTACGAACCGTCGTACAGGTTGCCCAGCTCGGTCCGGACGAAGTGGCAGCGGCGCACCGTCCCGGCGCCGTCCACCGACACCACCGACTCGCCGGTCCGGCAGGGCAGCCCCGCCGAGCGGTGCGGATGCCGGCTGTAGCCGAAGAGCGGGTCGATCTCCGTCCAGGCCGCCGCCTCCGCGTCGGTGTACGCGTGCCCCTCGGCGGCGTTCACCCACAGGTAGACGTGGTCCGGCAGCGCCGCCCGCAGCCGCACCGCCTCCCCGTGGTGCTCGGGCAGGCCCACCACGCCCACGCTGAACCGGACGCCCCGGGCCGCCAGGTCGAGCGCCTTGCCGAGGAAGCGGTCGTACGGCGTCTGGCCGGGGTGGTACGTGCACCACAGGGCCAGCGATCCGAGGTCCGCCCCGTCCAGCCACGAGGTCCGGCAGCTCAGGTTGGTCTGGATCGCCACCCGCTCCACGTGCGGCAGCCGCGACAGCTCCACCAGCGCCCGCCGGTACCAGGAGCGGACCAGGCCCTCGCCCCAGGGGGTGAAGAGGATCCGCAGCCGGTCCCCGGTCCGCCCCGCCGCCCAGCCGGCGAACCGCTCCAGCGCCGCCCGGTCCGCGCGCAGCGTCTCCGGGGAGTCCCGGCGCTTGGCGAAGGGGCAGTACGGGCAGTCGTAGTCGCAGGACGCGAGCGGCCCCCGGTACAGCAGCGTCAGGTCCACGGCCCGCCCCTACTTCGGCTCGTACGCGGCCATCGCGGCCCGCACGGCCGGGGAGAACAGCTCGGGACCGAGCCCGTCCGAGTGCGCGAGCCCCTCCGCCGACAGCCTCAGCAGTCCCTCCGGCGCCGTCGCGTCCAGCCAGCCGCGCTCCGCGAACCGGCCGAGCTCCGCGCCGAAGTCCTCGTGCGCCGAGGACCCGAACCGCTCCTCGTACCCGGCGAGTTCCATGCCCTCCGCCTGGAGCAGCGACTGGAGGAGGTGGCGGCGGCGCGCCTCCGACCCGTCCACCCACCGGCCCACCTCGGCCCGGGAGAAGTCCCGGGTCTCCGTGTAGGCGTCGACGATCGACCGGATCTCCCGCATGTCGACCGCGTAGTCGAAGGAGTAGTGCAGCGCGGCCGTGTACGAGCGGGCGCCGCAGCCCAGGCCGATCATGCCGTCCGTCTGGCAGGCGTGGTCGTCCGGACCGGCCGGGGCCGCGCCGGACCGCCGGAACATCCGCATCGACACCTGCTCGTACCCCGCCCCGAGGAGGTGGTCGCGGCCGAGCCGGTAGAGCCGCAGCCGCCGCGCGTCCCACTCCCGGTCCGACTCGGCGGGGCCCGAGCGGCCGAGCCCGGTCAGCGGCCGCACGTACAGCGGGTACAGGTACAGCTCCTCGGGCCGCCAGGCGAGCGCCGCGTCCAGCGAGTACCGCCAGGACTCCTCGGTCTGCCCGTCGATGCCGTAGATGAGGTCGATGTTGAGCACCGGGACGCCCGCGTCCCGGATCCGGCCGAGCGCCGCCTCCACGTCCGCCCGGCGCTGCGGCCGGACCGCCGCCCGCGCCTCGGCGTCCACGAAGCTCTGCACCCCGATGCTGAGCCGGGTCGCGCCCCGCGCGGCGAGGACCGCGAGGCGGTCGGCGGTGGCGGTGGCCGGCGAGGTCTCCACCGAGAGCGGCACCGCCCGCAGGTCCGCGCCCATGCGGTGCTCGGCGATGTCGCAGAGCCGCTCCAGCTCGGCGGCGGTGAGGAAGGTCGGGGTGCCGCCGCCGAAGGCCGCGGCCGCGAACCGCACCGGCGCCGCGTCGCCCAGCGCCTCCCGGACGGCCGCGGCCTGCCGGTCGAGCGCGTCGAGGTAGCGGGTCGTCAGCCCGTCGGGGGCGCCGATCCGGGTGAAGAGGTTGCAGAAGCCGCAGCGGACCTCGCAGAACGGGACGTGCGCGTAGAGCGAGAGGGCGTCCTTCGGCTCGTCCGCCCAGAGCGCGGCCAGCTCTGGCCGGTCCGGCAGCGGGCGGTAGGCCGTCTTGTGCGGGTAGGCGTACACGTACGCGCCGTACGGGCGGGGGAGCGGGGCGCCGGTCACGCGGCGGCTCCTTCCCGGGGGACCGCAGGCGTGGACGGTGCCGCCGCCGGGCCGTCCAGGACGAACTGCGCGTACGGCACCGTCCAGACCACCTCGTGGCCGAGCCGGTGGCCCGTGAAGCCGTCCTCCCCGTACGCCGTGCCGTGGTCCGAGCAGACGATCGCGAAGCAGGGCCGGCGGCTGCTCATCGCCGCGAAGAGGCGGCCGACGTGCCGGTCCACGTACTCCAGGGCCGCCGCGTGGCTGGCCCGGGAGTCGCCCGCCTCGCGGGTCGCGCCCGGCAGGTGGAACCAGTTGGGCTGGTGCAGGGCGGCCACGTTCACGAAGAGGAAGAGCCGGCGGCCGGCCGGGAGCGCGGCCACCACCTCCTCGGCCCGCGCCACCTGCGCCTCGAAGGAGGTCGGCGAGGCGACCCCGAAGGACGGCTCCCAGTGGCTCTCCTGGAAGAGGCCGGGCAGCACCGAGCCGAGCGGCGGCTGCCGGTTGAAGAAGCCGACGCCGCCGACGCACACCGTCCGGTAGCCGTCGGCGGCGAGCGCCGACACCAGGTCCGGGGCGTCGTACACGTAGGTCCCGCCGGCGGTGGTCTCGCTGCCCGCGAACCGGGCCGCGAAGAGCCGCGGGTGCGGCCCCGGCGCGGCCGGCGTCGGCAGGAAGCCCGCGAAGATCGCCTGGTGGGAGGCGTAGGTGAAGCTGCCGGGGGCGTGCCGCCGCTCCCAGCGGCCGTCCGGGAGGTGGCGGGCCAGGTTCGGGATGCGGCCGGCGGCGGCCAGCTCGGCGGCCACGTCGTACCGGAGGGTGTCGAGGGTGAGCAGGAGCAGGTCGTGGCTGCCGACGATCGCGTTCATGTCGGGCGGGTTCACGTCGGGCGGGTTCTCGTCGGGGGCGTTCATGTGGGGCGGGTTCTCGTCGGGCCGGTTCACGGAAGGGTGCTCGTTCCTGTGGTGCGTGTGCCTGTGCGGGGGGCGCCCGTGGGGGCGGGGGCGGGCGCGGGCGGGTTCCGCAGCAGGTCGGCGACCTGGGCGCCGTACGTGTCCAGGCCCTCGGCGCCGCTGCCCGGGAGGCCGGTGAGGCCGGGCAGCAGGTCCCCGAAGGCGTTGACCTCGCCGACCGCGAAGCGGCGCCAGCCGGCGCCCGGCAGCAGGTCCACCCCGACGCAGCGGGTGCCGGGAAAGGCCGCCGCCGCCCGCTCGCACACGGCGAGGACGTCCTCCCAGCGGCTTCCGGCGGCGGTGATCGCGGTGCGCGCGGCGGCGAGGTCGCCCCGGGCCCCGCCGAGGTGCAGATTGGTCAGCGGCGAGCGGCTGGTGCGGACGACGGCGTGCGTGGCGCGCCCGCCGGTCACCACCACCCGCAGGTCGGCCGCCCGGCCGCCCTGGACCGCCTTCGGCAGCCAGCGCTCCACGTGCAGCCCGTCCGGCGCGAGCGCGTCGACCAGGGCGCCGACCTCCCGCTCGCCCGTGTAGCGGCGCACCCGCAGCGAGTTGAAGAGCCGTCCGGCGTCGTCCCGCTCGACCGAGGTGGCGGCCTGCACCCGGCCCGCGCCGGCCGTCTCCACGGCGAGCACCCCCGAGGCGGAGGAGCCGTGGGCCGGCTTGACGAAGACCCGGCGCAGCCCGGTCGCGGCCATCAGCGCCACCAGCTCGTCCCAGCCCCGCACCGGCGCCCCGCCGGGGCCCGAGGTCGGCGACTCCGGGACCGGCACCCCGGCGGCCGCGAGCCGGCCGTGGGTGAGCCGCTTGTCGAAGAGGACCGCCGTCTCCCCGGGGTCGTCCACCAGCACGGCACCGGCCCGCGCCGCTCCGGCGGCGAGCCCGGTCAGGGCGGCGGTGAACCGCTCGTACCAGATCCGGCCGCCCTCCACGCGGGCCGGATCGGTGGTGCCGCGCAGCAGCAGGTCGACCTCCGGCACCTCCCCGGGCGAGTCGACCCGCACGGTCTCGCCCGCCGCGAAGCGGGCCCGGCCGTGCAGGACGTCCGCCCAGGAGACGGCCCGCGCCCCGGGCAGCCCGGCGGCGCGCAGCGCGTCCCGGAAGAACGCGACGCGCCGCCCCGCCGGGTCGCCGACGACGACGAGGCGCGGGCCGGGGGTCATTCGGCGATGGCGACGTAGCGCCAGACGTCCCCGTCGCCGTCGTCCTCCGGGGTCTGCGGGTCGTCCAGGACGACCCGCACCCCGTGCGGGGCGAGGGCGGCGGTGAGCCGGTCCCGCATGGCCGCCGAGAGGTAGTGGTGCTCCAGGTCCAGCTCCCGCAGGTGGGTCAGCGGCTGGCCGTCGAGCAGCGCGGCGGCGCCCTCGTCGGTGAGCACGCCCATGCTGAGGTCGAGCCGGTCGAGCCGGGCGACGACCGGGGCGGCCGCCACGGCGGCGGCCACCCGGTCCTCGATCACGCTGTTGCACAGACCGAGGCTGCGCAGGGCGGGGAAGGCCTCGCCGGAGAGCAGCGGCGCCAGGTCCTCGGGCGAGGAGTCGCCGCCGTACTCGTCCGTCCCGAGCCACAGTTCGAGGTGCTCCAGGGCGGGCAGCTCGCTGCCGGCGATGCCGCGCACGACCTCGGCGCCGAGCCCGCCGGCCTCGACGACCAGGGTCTCGAGCCCGGTGTGGCGCAGCGAGGGGAAGGCGAGCCCGGTGCCGCCGCGCACGCCGAGCTCCCGCAGCGCCGGGTAGGCGGCGAGCAGCGGCGTCACGTCGGACTGGACGATCCAGGAGATCTCGCAGTCCTCGAAGGTCATGTCCCCGAGGAAGACGGCCTCCAGGGCGGTCAGCCGGTTGTTCGCCCCCATGAGCGCGGTGACGACCGGCGCCGAGGAGGTGTCGTACGCGTCCTCCCAGCCGCCCACGACGATCGCGCGGACCCGTGTGGTGTCCACGGTCCTCAGGAAGCGCTCGAAGACGGCCGCCCAGCCCTCCTCGTCGGCGTCGCGGTACGTCGGGCTGGACAGCCGCCAGGCCACGGACGCGGCGTCGGGCAGCCCGGCGCGCGACTCGGCGTCCGGAAGGTCGAAGACGGGGAGGCCGTGGAACTCCTCCAGGTGGGCCCCAATGGTCATGACGGTGCTCCAGACGACAGGACGACGAGACGACGAGATGACGAGACGACAAGACGGCAAGACGGCGTGCGGTCGTACGGGCCGGCGTCCGGGCCGGTGTACGGACCGACGGCAAGAGTTCTACCAAGTCGCACCGACAGCCGGGTGCGGCGGGTGCCGGTCCGGACGCGTTGTCAGTGGCGGCCTCTAGCGTCGTTCCCGTGTTCGGGCACCGGGTTCCGGACCGGGAAAGGGGAGAGCCATGTACCGGCAGGGGGACGTGCTGATCGTGCCCGTCGACGAGCGGGCCGTGCCCGCCCGGGCGAAGGCCGCGCGGAGCGAGCCGAGGGACGGCCGGGGCCGGCTCGTGCTCGCCTCCGGCGAGGTCACCGGCCACGCCCACGCGATCCCCGGCCCCGGCCGGCTGGTGCGGGAGCCGGGGGCGTACGGCCCCTTCCTCCTCGAACTCCCCGAGGGCGGACGGCTGGTGCACGAGGAGCACGCGCCGATCGTCCTGCCCCGGGGCTGGTACCGGGTGGTGCGGCAGCGGGAGTACGTGCCGGGCGCGTACCGGATCGTGGCGGACTGAGCGGACTGAGTGAGCTGAGTGGACTGGCCGGATCGGTCGGGCCGAGTGGACGGGGTGGACCTGCCGGATCGGGGCGGGACGAGGACGAGGGTGAAGGAGCGGACGGACGTGGGGGACGGGGCGATGGACGAGGGTGACGTGTACGAGAACGACGCGTACGAGAAGTGGCGGCGCGTCGCGGCCGCCACCGGGCCGGCCGACCGGACCGCCGTCGAGGCCGGGATCCGGCGGGCCTACGGGGCCGCCGGACTGCCCGCGCCGGAGCGGGTGCTGTGGGCGGACTCGCCGCTCGCCGGGGTCGAGCTGGTCGCGGGGCTCGCCGACCGGGGGCGCTCGGTGCGCGAGGAGGTGCGGACCCTGCCCTGGGCGGAGGAGCGCCGCCGGCTCCACGACGCGCTCGGCCCGGCCGGGTGGACGGCGCACTGGCAGGCCACGGGCGCCCGGCTCTGGGAGCCGACGCGGGCGCTCGCCGAGCGGATCAGGACCGGGATCCTGGACGAGCTGCTGGACCGGGAGAAGCCGGGCACCCTCACCGAACGCGCCGGGCGCGAGCTGCTGTACGACGCCGTGCTCGGCCAGCAGGACGCCGCCTGGCTCGCCGCCTTCGACGGGCGGGGGGACCGGCTCGCCGGGCTGGCCGCCGTCGCGGAGCAGGCCGGCTGGTGGTGGCCGTACGAGAACGCCGTCGTCGTCTGCGAGCGCCCCGTCGAACTGCACCGGGACGAGGCCGGCCGACTCGACCGGGGCGACGGTCCCGCGCTCGCCCACCGGGACGGCTTCGCCCTCCACGCGTGGCGCGGCATGTCCGTCACCCGCCGCTTCCTCGCCGGGCTCGCGTACCTCACGCCGGAGCGGATCCGGGCGGAGGACAACGCCGAACTCCGCCGCGTGATGCTGGAGTTCTACGGCTACGAGCGCTATCTCGAAGCCTCCGGCGCCCGGCCCGAGGGCCGCGACGAGGCGGGGGTGCTGTGGCGGATCGAGCTGCCCGACGACGAGGACGTCGTGATGGTCGAGGTGGTCAACTCGACGCCGGAGCCCGACGGCAGCCACCGCACCTACTGGCTCCGCGTGCCGCCCCGCACCCGGACCGCCCGCGAGGGCGTCGCCTGGACCTTCGGCCTGGCCGCGGAGGCGTACGAGCCCCTCGTCCAGACCTGAACCGGCCGCCGCCGGCACGGAGCCGGCGGCACGGAGACGCCGGCGGGGAGCCTCGCCGGCGCGGAGCCGCTGGTACGGAGAGGTGAAGGGCGGCGCCGGTCAGGAGTGGCGACCGGAAGGCGGCGCTCCCGGGTGCTGGGATGTGCCCGCCGGAGCCACCGGCACCCACCGTCGAAGGGACCGTCCGTGCCGCACCGCCCCGCGTCCGTCCTCCCGCACCGCGGCGCCCGCGCCGCCCGGCTGCTCGCCGCCACCGCCGTCCTCGGCGGGCTGCTCCTCGCCACGGCCGCCCCCGCGTCGGCCGCCGCGCCGGAGCGCTCCGCCCCGCGCGCCGCCGCCAGGGCCGAAGCCCCCGCCACGGTCACCGTCACGGGCAGCGGCAGCGCGACCGCCGCACCCGACCTGGCGATCCTGTCGGTGGGCGTGGAGGTCACCAAGGCGACGGCGAAGGAGGCGATGGCCGCGCAGACCACCGCCGCCGAGGCGCTGCTCGCCGTCCTGCGCGAGGAGGGCGTCGAGGACCGCGACATCCGCACCGACAGCCTCTCCCTCAACCCCGTCTACACCCAGACGACCGGTGGCGAGTCCAAGGTCACCGGCTACCAGGCGAGCCAGACCTTCTCCGTGAAGGTCCGCGACATCGACCGCGCCGGACAGGTCATCGGGGCCGTCAACGGCGCCACCGGCAACGCCGGCCGGGTCAACGGCGTCGTCTTCGACGTGGCCGACCCGAAGGAGCTGCGCGCCAGGGCCCGCGAGGCCGCCTACAAGGACGCGTACGAGAAGGCGTCCCAGCACGCCCGGCTGAGCGGCCACCGCCTCGGCCGGCTGGTCTCGCTCAGCGAGGGCGAGTCGCTGCGGCCCGGCCACGGCGCGCTGCCGTCCATGCCGGCCGACGAGCCGAGCGTGCCGCTCGCCCCGGGCGAGATCGAGGAGCAGGTCACCGTCTCGGCGGTCTTCGAACTGCTCTGACCCGAGCGCGCCGGTGCCGTCCCCGGCCGTCCCCGGCCGTACCGAGGGCCAGGGACAGGCCCAGGGGCAGGCGGTCGGGGTCAGGGGCCGGGCGGCGGGAGGCCCAGTTCGCGGTCGAGGGCGGCGTCCGCCCACTGGAGCATCGCCTTCCGGGAGAGACCGCCGGCGTACACCGTGGTCTGGACGGCGAGGCCGTCCAGATAGGCGGTGAGCCGCCAGGCGGCGCCGGCCGGGTCCGGGCAGGGGAACTCGCCGGCGGCGACCCCCTCGTCGATCACGGCGGTGAGCGCCGCCTTCCACTCCCGGTCGAGCGAGGCGGCGACCCGCCGCAGCCCGGGGTCGCGCAGCCCGGCCGCCCACGCCTCGATCCACAGCCGCCAGCCCTTGGCCTGACCGGTGGGGGCGTACCAGCGGACGGCGGCGCGCAGCCGCCGCACCGCCGTCGAGCGGCGCCCGAGGATCCGGCGCAACTGCGCGAGGTCGCCCTCGGCGGCGTGCGCGAAGGCCGCCGCGACCAGCTGTTCCTTGGTGGAGAAGTGGTAGAGCACCAGCGCGTTGCTCACCCCGAGGGCGGCGGCCACGTCGGCGATCCGGACGGCGGCGGCGCCCCGGGCCTCGATCTGGCCGACGGCGGCCCGCAGCAGCTCCTCGCGCCGCTCGGCCACGCTCAACCGCACTCTCGCCACGCCGTGCAGCCTACACAGCGCCGGGCGCGGTCATGATCACCGGCGGACCGGGGGCCCGTCAGTACCAGCCGTACCGCTCGGCGATCACCGGCAGCCGCTCCGCCACCAGGGCGTGCGCCGCCGCGCGGGGGAGCACGCCGTCGGCCTCCGCCCGGTCGAGCACCGCGCCCACGAGGTCCCGCATCGCGCCGCGCACCCGCGCGAAGGCCTGGTCGGCGTCGGCCTCGACGTCGCCGAAGAGGGTCCACCACCACCAGGCGTTGGTGCAGGAGTTGACCACCACGTCCGGCAGCACCGTCACCCCGCGCGCCGCGAGGGCCGCCTCGGCCTCGGGGAGCACCGGCATGTTCGCGGCCTCGGCGATCCAGCGGGCCGTGATCCGCCCCTGGTTCGCGGCGTCGATCGCGTACGAGACGGCGGCCGGCACGAGCACCTCCGCGCCGGCGGAGAGCCAGGCGTCCCCGGGCTCCTCCCGGTCGCCGGGGCGCAGCGCCGCCCGGTCCACCGTGCCGTGCCCGTCCCGGGCGGCGATCAGCGCCTCCACGTCGAGCCCGTCCGGGTTCACGACCGTGCCGCGCACGTCGGCCACCGCCACCACCGTCAGGCCGGCCCGGGCGAGGAAGCGGGCGGTGGCCGCGCCCATGGTGCCGAAGCCCTGCACGGAGACCCGGGTGCCCGCGCGGGGCCGCCCGGCGCGGTCCAGCGCGACCAGCACCGACTCCGCCACGCCGAGGCCGCCGACCAGGGCGTCCAGGCCGATCCCGTCGACCCGGACGACGAAGGCGTCCGCGAGCCGCTTCCGGGCCGCCGCCTCGTCCTCCAGGAGCGGGAAGACGGCCTGCACCGAGGAGACGAGCCCGGCCTCGGCCACCGCCCGGTCCACCGTCTCCTGGGTGAGCCCCAGGTCCTCCCCGGTGGTCCAGAACCGCTCCACATACGGCCGCATCGCCCGCAGGTAGCGGACCAGGACGCCGTACGCCTCGGGGGAGCGCGGATCGCAGTCGATGCCGCCCTTGGCACCGCCCAGCGGCACGTACCGCGCGGACGGGTCGTAGTGCAGGGCCTCCTTCATGGTCATCCCGCGGGCGAGTCCGGCGACCTCCTCGGCGGTGCACCCCTCGCGCATCCGCAGCCCGCCACTCGCCACGCCCCTGACCAGCCGGTCGACGACCAGATGGCCGCGGCGGCCGGTGACGTGGTCGGTCCAGGCGAGGGAGAGCAGCGGGGCGGCGGTCATGGGGCTCCTCCGGGGCGGGTTACTGAACGTCGGTTCAGTATGACCGACCGGGAGGGAGGGCGAAGAGAACGGGACGAAGAGGACGGGGGAGGAGGGCGGGGGAGGAGGGCGGGACGGTCCCCCGTCCGGCCGCCCATAATGGAACGACCCCACAGATCAGGAGGACCCTGTGACCGGTACCGGCTCCGACCGTTCGCTGCGGGCCCGGCTGCGCGCCCTGCGGCCCGAGTCCTTCGGCGCCGAGCCCACGGGGGAGCGGCTGGCCCGCATCCGCCGCTCGCCGCACTTCGCCGACGGCGTCTTCCAGAACCCCGAGGAGGCCCGCCGCGGCCCCTCCGGTTCCACGGCGGACCTGATGAGGACCTACTTCGAGAAGGAGGCGCGCGCCCGCCGGGCCCCGGCCGGACTGGTCCCCGTCCACCCGACGACCGTGGCCGACCTCGCCCGCCCCGCCGCCACCGGCCTGCGGATCACCTGGCTGGGCCACTCCAGCGTGCTCGCTGAGGTGGACGGCGTACGGATCCTCTTCGACCCGGTCTGGGGAGAGCGCTGCTCGCCCTTCTCCTTCGCCGGCCCCAAGCGGCTGCACCCGGCGCCCGCGCCGCTTGCCGCGCTCGGCCCGGTCGACGTCGTCGTGATCTCCCACGACCACTACGACCACCTCGACCTGCCGACGATCAAGGCGCTGGCCTCCACCGACACCCTCTTCGCCGTCCCGCTGGGCGTCGGTGCCCACCTGGAGCACTGGGGCGTCCCGGCCTCCCGGCTGCGCGAGCTGGACTGGCACGAGTCCACCGAGATCGGCGACCTCACCCTCACCGCCACCCCGGCCCGCCACTTCTGCGGCCGCGCCATCCGCAACCAGCAGCACACCCTCTGGGCCTCCTGGTCGGTCCGGGGCCCCCGCCACCGGGTCTTCCACAGCGGCGACACCGGCTACTTCCGGGGCTTCGCGGACATCGGCGCGGCCCACGGCCCCTTCGACGTGACCATGATCCAGATCGGGGCCTACTCCGAGTTCTGGCCCAAGAACCACACGGACTATACGCCGATGCCTGGGGCGTGGCCAGACATTCACATGTCGCCCGCGCAGGGGGTGCAGGCGCACCTTGACCTGCAGGGAGGTGCTCCGGTCGGTGTGATGCTGCCGATCCACTGGGGCACGTTCAACCTGGCTCCGCACCCGTGGGCGGAGCCGGGGGAGTGGACGAAGTACGAGTGCGAGGAAGTCGGCCAGGCGGTGGCGTTCCCCCATCCCGGTGAGCCCTTCGAGCCTGCCGGGAAGCTGCCCGAGGAGCCGTGGTGGCGAGCTGTGTCCCATTCGATCGCGCAGCCGTGGCGCCGGCCCCGGCCTGCCGAGGTCGCTGCGGAGCCGCGGAGCGAAGATCTCGACCTCGCGGGCGAGCGGTGACGTCGGTCGGGGACGACCTTGCCGAGGTCGCGCGGATGCTGGAGCGTCTGCCGTCTGAGGGGCGCGACCGTGTGCTGCGGGCGTTGGACGGGGAACCTCGCAGAGAGCAGGCGGCCGTCGTCCAACAGTTCAGACCCTTGCCGACCTCGCAGGGGCCGTCCCGAGTTGTGGTCCGAACGCGCATCGTCGGTCGCTGCGCTGCAGTTTCGTACGGATCTTCTGGATGCTTGGCGGTTCGTGGGTGTCGGGATGTGCCCCTTCCCGCAGTCGACCGGCGGAGGCGGTCGGGCAAGGCATGATCGAGTCTCTGGGGATTCGATGGTGGGGGTGTGATGTGAGGGATTGGCGGACCGATCCGACGTTCGCGATGTGCCGAGCGCTGGTGGACGGAGCAGATCTGGCGTCGTTCGCGGGTGGCGCGTTCGATGTGCGGGCGGTGGTGGCCGGCATCCAGTCTGGTGCCCACAGCACGTTGCTCCTCGACGCCGTCCCGTGGGGGAACTTCCCTCATGGCGACGACGCCCGGGAGGCCGTTCACCTGCTGTGCGCCGGCGAGGACCCCGCTAGCCACGCGACGGGCGTGCTGGGGGGCCTGTGTGCCAACGATAGCCGGGCCGCCGCCGCGCTCGCCGTACCGTTCCTGATCCCCATCGCCGCCGATGCCCATCACGCACACCGTGCCGCTGCCCTCGCCGTGCTTTCCGGTCCGGCCCGAGCTCGGCACTTCGGCGTCGCCTCCCGCAATGAACTCCTGCTCCACCGCAACGATCCTCGGCGCCACGCCCCCGGCGACTATGACGACTACGGCGTCGAGGTGACCGGCTACCCGGCAGGCTGGTCGGTGGCCGCCGCCCGAGCCGCGATCACCGCCGGAACACCCGTACTCCTGCCGCTTCTCAACGACTCCGATCCCACCATCCGTATCGACGCCGCATACGCTCTGGCCACCGCCGCCGACCCCGACCACATGGTCCGAACCGCCCTTGCCACCAGGTTCGCCACCGAGCATGACGCCATGGTCCGCGCCGCCCTGCTCCTCGCCGTCGCCGAGACCGCCCGAGCTCACGTACAGCCGCCGGCCATCTCGTGGTTCCGCGAGGGGTGGCAAGACCGGACAGAGGCCCCCGAAGTCCGCCTGGCCGCGGCAATCGGCTGGCTCTGCCTCACGGACGAACCCGCACTCGAGGACCTGCACCAGACCATCGACACCTTCGCCACAGAAGAACGCGCGCACGCCATGGACACCCTGCCGTGGATGTACGCCGCCGCCGGAACCGGTGAACCGGGACTCTCGCGCTGTATCCGCTGCATGATCCACCCCGAAAAGCCTGAACCGTACGACGACCCCTGGACCTTCTCGCTCTGAGCGACCGGCCTCGGCCCGCTTGCGCATCGAAGTTGTCTACCGGGGCCGGGGAGGGTTCCCGCGTCCGGGCGAGCCGTTCGAGCCTCGGGGAAGCTGCCAGAGAAGCCGTGGTGGCGGGCTGTGTCCCATCCGATCGCTCACCCGCGGCGTAGGCCCCAACCGGTCGAGGCTCCTGCCGAAGTCCCCAAGCGTGATCTCGACCTTGGGGGGTCGGTGACGGCGAGCGAGGATGACCTCGATGGGATCATGCGCCTACTGGCTCGTCTCCCGGGTGGAGGAGCGCGACTGCTTGGTGCGTGCGCTGGACGGTGCGCCTCGCCGCGAGTGGTTCGAAAGGTGCCCAGCAGTTCAGGCCCTTGCCGACGCTAGAGAGCCCCCAGTTGTCGTCCGAACACGCATCATGGGCAGCTGAGAGAGCGGGCGCGCTGGCGATCATCTTGGCTGTGGCAGCAGGATTTTCGGTCTCCTCGAGAGCAGCAAGGGACGTGAGTAGGCCAAAGTCAATGAGCCGTTTTCATCCTGAACAGCTGCAAGCCGGCAGGGTATGGATGGCCTGGACAATGGTGCCGATGCGGCGGGTGGAGCATCGAGCTCGGCGGAGCAGCCGCCAGGACTTCAGCTGTGCAAATGCGCGTTCGCCGGGTTCCCTGAGTCGGGCGTGGCCGCGGTTGACTGGTGGCAATGCTCGGGCTGTTCGCGGTGGCAGTAGTAGGGGGGCGGAATGTGGCGCCGGCACCCTGGTAGGCGCGGTGCACGGGACGAGGATCTGCCGGGTGAGACAAGCGCATGGTGCCGTGGGCCCACGCGGCAGTCAGGACATGGGTGTGGCCCGGTGTCGTCCGGGACAACCAGAGCGATGTGCCGTCGGGGCGTGTGATGACCTTGCACGTTCATGCCGTGCGACGAGTGGCTTTGCTGGGTCCCGCGTGACCAGCCCAGTTCACCCCTGCGTTCCATGCTGAAAGAGGTTCTACGTACGTTACGGACGGTTATTGAGTCGATCGTCGAGCGCCGCCCGTGTGTACATGATGCCGTTACGATCCTCGGCCGCCCCGAAGGGCGACCGCTACGTGAGCTTCTCCATGATGGGGCCAGCCACGACGTGGTTGCGATCCTGCGTTACCCCAAAGGCGATTACTGCTTCCCAGCCCATAGGCCAAGACGTGACCATCCCATAGTTGCGACTCTCGACCGCCCTGAAGGACGACCGCAATCGGTGTGGCTAACGCCGGCGTTGGTGATGCCGATCATGTTGCGATCCTCGGCTGTCCCGAAGGACGACCGCCATGAAAGGCTTGCGATCCTCCTTGACACACTTACTGATCATTTCAGAATGAGGTTCGGAGGCGTCGCAAGCAGATGATGCTGCAGGCGAGTTGGAGCAGTCCGAGGTGGAGGTCGGCTCGTATCTCG
>NZ_JBHYPS010000007.1:0-109925 GCF_042746075.1 Streptomyces sp. NPDC058758
ACTTGGAAGATCCTCCGTGACTGCCGACTCAAAGGCGACGGAGTCCACCACGCCATGCTCGGCATCGCCCGGATGCACAACCTCGCCCTCGCCGGATAGGTCAGCGGGCCGCACTCTGGCCAACCATGCCCGAGACGACTCGGAGATCATTTACGGGACAGCCCTTAGGTATGGGAGGGGATTCGAACTGGGCGCGCTTGCCGAACTGGCGGGTGCTCGGGCACTCCGGCGAATCGCCCCGGGCTTTCAGCGGGCGACCGAGATGGCGAAGGGCGTGAATCCGCTCGACCGGATCACGTGCGGGACGAACAGGATCGCGGCCTCCGTGGCGCGGGCGGTCCGGATTCCGCCGAGGTCCGTGATCCACTCCTCGTGCCAGCCGAGGCCGATGAGCAGTTCACGGACGGCCTGCTTGGCCTGCGGGTCGTCCCCGGAGAGGAAGGCGGTCGGCGCCTGGGTGAGCGTCGCGGGTGCGGTCATCACGGGGAAGAGCATCGTGTTGAGGGTCTTGACGACGCGTGTGTCGGGGAGCGCTTCCTGGAGTTGCTCGGCCAGGCTGGAACCGGGGTGGATCAGGTCGCCGGGCAGTCCGTCCGGTCCGTCGAGGGTGGCGTTGGAGACGTCGACGAGGATCTTGCCCCGCAGTTCCTCGCGCAGCGCGGTGAGCCGGTCCAGCGAGCCGACGCCCGGGGTGGCGTTGATGATGATCTGGGCTGTCCGGGCGGCGTATGAGGCGGCCCCCGGCGTCCGGCCCACTGCGGTCACCTCGTGTCCTGCCCGGGTGAGGGCTGTGGCCAGGTTGCCGCCGACGCGGCCGTTTCCGAGAACGGCGATCGTGGTCATGGTGATCGGGCTCCTTTTGTGCGTGCGGTGGGTGATGTGCGGTCAGAGGGAGAGGGTGTTGACGGCCTGGGCGTGAACGCCGGGGGCGGCGGCCAGGAAGCTCTCGCTCCGGGGAGTCCAGGGACGGCCCTCGGTGTCGGAGATCCGTCCACCGGCCTCGGCGACGAGCAGGGCTCCGGGCAGCAGGTCCGCGCGGGCTCCGGCGAACTGCCAGAAGGCGTCGATCCGGCCGGCGGCCACGTTCAGCAGGTGCAGGGTCGCGGGGACTGAGGTGCGGACGACGAGCGCGTCGAAGAGCATCGCGGTGATCGAGGAGCCGACGCGCCGCACGACCTTCTCGTCCTCGTCCGGCCGGGCCTGGCTGGTGGCCACGAGGCCGAGGCCGAGGTCCGTGGTCGGGGAGACGCGCAGCGGGCGGCCGTCGAGGCGGGCGCCCCCGCCGGCGAGCGCGGTGTAGGTCTCGCCGGTCAGCGGCACGTGGACCGCGGTGAGCACCGGTCGGTTCTCCCGTACGAGGGTGGCGGTCACCGCCCATTCCGGCAGGGCGTGCAGGTGGTTGACGTTGCCCTCGGCCGGATCCACGACCCACCACTCGCCGGACGGCAGTTCCCCGCCGTCCAGTTCGTCCTCCACCCAGCCGGCGTCCGGGCGCAGACGCGTGAGGGCGGGGCGCAGGATGGCGAGAGCCGTGTCGTCGTTGCCGGCGAGCGCGCTCATGAGCTCCTCCCGGGTGCGGTAGGAGACCACGTCGCCGAACCTTGCGACGAGCGCCGAGCCGGCCTCGCGCACGGCGATCGCGGTCTGATCGAGCAAATGGGAGTCGGAGACGGTGACGCCGACGGTCTGAAGCGTTTCGGACATGGGTGAACTCCCTTGTAGTGAAGGTGGGTTGAGGTGATCGGGACGAGCTGTCCGCTCCGTCCCGCGCTCTGTTCCCGAAGGTAGAAGGGCCGATAGATAACATCAAGTGCATGTAAAACACTGCTGGGATGACTCCTGGTCAATGGGATGTGAGCCCCCCATCGTGCTTGATGCGCTCTCGGGAGGAAGTGGCGTCGCTGGAGGGCCTGAGGGCCTTGCACGCCAGCGCCCTCGCAGGCCTGAGGCCTCGGGCGTCTCCGGCGCGCGACGAGGGGGTAGATCCTGGCCGACGGTCATGGCTTCGACATGTCGGTCACCGCGGGTGGCCGAGTCGGTGATCGCGACAGGCTGATGGAGGTCGCGTTGTTCGTGTGGTTCGCCACGCCGACGCCGTCCGGCCATCCGCCGAGTACGGGCACGGGCACGGGCCGCGCCGGACGACCGCCGCCGTGCGGCGCACGGATCGGAGGTGCGGACGAGAAGGAACCCGGGGCGTTCCTCCGCAGCCGATCCGCCCCGTAGGACACTGGTTTTTCCTCGGGCTCAAGGTTCCGGACGGCGGGTCTCGGCGGGAGGTGGCGGCGACCCTCCCGTACATCTCCACCGAGTGCTACGTCAGGCTGGAGCAGAGCGGGACGCCGAGGCCGGCATCCTCCATGTCCTGCCGACGCCGCGCCGAGCGGTACCGGACCGCCCCGGCGCGATGTCCGGCCGGGCAATCCCTTCGACCTCTCCTTCGGCCACGGCGGAGCCACATGACGGCCTCGCCTCTCCGTTGCCGGGCGGTCGGTTGAGGAGCGGAGTCGCCCTTGACGGCCGGCCCCGCCCCGCAGGTGTCGGAATGCTACTGGTCGGGGGCGTGTGGGGTGGTGAACAGGGTCTGGAGGGTCCGGGTCGCCAGGTTGAGCAACCAGGTGTGGGCGGGGTCGTTGTCGTAGCGCTGGTGCCAGAGGAGATGGAGAGGTACCGGTGGCAAGTCGAATGGCAGCGGCAGCGCGGTCAGGCCCAGGTGGTGACGGGCGGAACGAGTGACCGCGTCGGGGAGGGTGGCCACGACGTCGGCGTCACGGGCGAGCTGCAGTGCGGTGTCCGTCGCGGGGGCGGAGACGATGACACGGCGCTCGTGGCCGAGGGCGGCGAGGACCTCGTCGACCCGGTCGCTCAGGCTTCCGCGCCGGGAGACGGTCACGTGATCGGCCGCCGCGTATCTCTCGACGGTCACCGGCCCTTCGGTGAGCGGATGACCGGCCCGGACGGCCAGGATGATCCTGTCCTGGCCGATGAGACGGTGACGGATGTCGGGCTGCGACGGTGGTTCGGCGCTGGAGGCCACATCGACCTCGCCGCGACGCAGCTCGGGGGTGTCGTAGCCGGGCTCGACGGTGAGACGCAGTTTCACCCCCGGGGCCTGGCGGTGCACTGCGGCGACGAGTGCGGTCCCGCAGGTGGTGGTGAGGGCGTCGTGCCAGCGGACGGTGAACACCCTTTCCAGGGCCGCCAGGTCGAGTTCGGTGCGGCTGGACAGCAGCTGCTGGGCTTGCTGCACCAGGGTGTGGACCTCGGTGCGCATGGCCATCGCGCGGGGGGTGGGCGTCATGTGGCGTCCGGTGCGGACCAGGATCTGGTCGCCTGTGGCTTTGCGGATACGGCCCAGCGAGCGGCTCATCGCCGGCGCGGTGACGTGAAGCCGCGCAGCGGCTCCGGCGACACTGCCCTCCTCCAGCAGTGCGTCCAGGGCGGTGAGCAGGTTCAGATCCAGTTGCATGCCGGTAATCGTACTGCCGAAAAGCATGCACTTGCTGGTAACCGTTGAAGCTCCTGCCCTGGGTGTACGGGGCCGGGAGGGGTGCTCAACTCCCGCCCGCCTCGGTCGAGTTCGGGGAGCGTCATGACCGCCAGGCCCGGGGTGCGAGCCTGGAGCTCGGCGAGATGGCGTCCGTGGGCCGGTGTGGCACGTGCCGGTTGTGCGGCGGCGGACCGGCGGCCGGTGCGCGAGCACGCCTCGTCATGTTCACGGGCGGGATTCCTCGCGTTCGTCGAAGTCGTCGCGTGCGCGCTCGATGGCGGGCATGTGCCGCGAGGTCCAGGCGAGCAGTACGTCTATGGGGTGCCGCAGGGTCTTGCCGAGTTCCGTGATCCGGTATCTGACCGCCACGGGGCGGGTGGAGACCACCTCGCGCTCGATGACGCCGTTGCGTTCGAGGCGGCGGAGCGTCGCGGTCAGCGACTTCTGGGTGACCTGCGGAATGGCGCGGCGGAGTTCGTTGAAGCGGCACGGGCGTTCGCAGAGTTCGTTGAGGACTGCGAGTGACCATTTGTCGAGGATCTGGTCGAGCAGTTCACGGTGCGGGGCGTCGATGCGGACTTCGTCGGCGGTATCCATGGCGAAACCTGGTCTCGTTGAAGTGTCTTTCCCCTACTAAGTATCTTCAGGATACCGATAACGGAAGAGGAGAGACCCATGGCTGTTGACCACTTCACTCCGCACGGCATGCTCCAGCCGGTTCCCTACCACCACGTCGCCGTGGGCACCGGGACCAGGCACGTGCACGTCAGCGGCCAGATCGCGCGCAGGCCCGACGGAGCCGCCGTCGCGCCCGGCGATCTGACCGGGCAGGTCGCCCAGGCGCTGCGCAACACCGCCGTGGGGCTGGCGGGCGCCGGCGCGACCTTCTCGGACGTGCTGCGCCTGACGTTCTACGTGACCCGATGGGCTCCCGAGAAGATAGGCGACTTCATGGCCGGAGTGGAGGCCGTCGCCGGCGAGATCGGCCTTCCGGTGCCGCTTCCCCCGGCCTCGCTCATCGGCGTCGACCACCTCTTCGAGCCGGATGTCCTCGTCGAGGTCGAGGCGACCGCCCTCCTGGACTGACCGTCCGCGCGGGCATCGGCGGGCGACCGAACGTCACCCCGGCCGAGGTGACCGAAAGGGTCACGCCTGGGGGGCCGCGTCAGGCGTGCCGCTCGTCGGGCTTCTCACCGCTCGGCACGGGCGGTGAGTCCCGGGGGCCCGCTCTGGTCTCCGCCGGTTCAAGGGGCCCGCTGCGGGCGAGGTCGCCGTGTTCGCGACCCGCGACGTGGGGAACTCCCGCATCGCGGACCGCATCGCGCCGTGACCGGATGCGCGGCGATCGCCGCGTGCCGCGCGGGTCGGCCCGCACGTTGTGGTACCGGTCCGGATGCTGCGGCGAGCCGCCGTTCGACGCGAACACCGGCAGCCGCGCCCCGTCCCGTACGTGCACCACGGGCGGCGTGCGGTCCCGTCCCGTGCGTACACCACGGGCGGCGTGCGGTCCCGTCCGCTGTGGGCGCCGCGGGTGGTGGGCACGAGCGGGTCCGCGCCCTCGAACGCGCCGCCCGCGCGGCCTCCGTGGGCCCGGAACTCCTCGATGACCTGCTGGTTGAACGCGGACGTGACGGAGCCCTCCGGTAATATCGGACACGACAGATCTATTTGCTTTGAAAGCAAAGTCAAACCGGAGGGTTCAGGGTGTCGACCGAGCGCGAGGGGAGCGGGGCCGCCGGACCGGACGTCGACGACGCCGTCCGTACGCTGCTGCTGCTCATGCCCCGCATGGTGGGGCGCGCCAAGCGCATCAAGGTGCCGGAGGAGCTGGCGTCGCTGACGCTGGCGCCCCGTCACCTCTCCCTGCTCGCCTACCTCCTCTTCGACGGCCCCCAGAGCGTCAACGAACTGGCCGCCCGGCTGGGCGTCGCGCCCACCACCGTCAGCCTGATGGCGGGGGACCTGGCGAAGAAGGGGGTCCTGGAGCGCCACGAGGACCCCGCCGACCGCAGACGGAAGATCGTCTCGATCGCGGAGGGGCGCCGGGCGGCCATCGACGGCTGGCTCGGCCGCAGCGCCGGCGCCTGGCGGGCCGCCCTGGCCCCCCTGGGACCGGCCGAACGGCGGATGTTCATCGACACCCTCGCGGCGTACGAGCACGCCCTGGCCGAAGCAGAACAATGACGGAAACGGGCCACGGCCCGCCCACGGCGGGGCCGCGGCTCCCCACGGCGGGAGCCGCGGCCCCCGAGGCAGGAAAGAAGATGATGAGTTCGAGCACCAAGGCGTTGACCCGGGAGTGGACCACGTGGGGGCCGGTGGTGGCCCTGCTTGCGCTGGTCTTCGCCTGGGGGCGGGACCTCCCGGGCGTCGCCGTGGCCCTCGTCGCGCTCTGCCTCGCCGCCGCGGTCCTCGCCGCCGTCCACCACGCCGAGGTGATCGCCCACCGGGTCGGCGAACCCTTCGGGTCGCTCGTCCTGGCCGTCGCCGTCACCGTCATCGAGGTCGGACTCATCGTCAGCCTCATGGCGGGCGGCGGCGAGAAGACCGCCACCTACGCACGCGACACCGTCTTCGCCGCCGTCATGATCACCTGCAACGGCATCGTCGGCCTCGCCCTCCTGGTCTCCGCGCTCCGCAACCGGGTCGCGGTCTTCAACGCCGAGGGCTCCGGCGGCGCGCTCGCCACCGTCTGCACCCTCGCCACCATGACCCTGGTGCTGCCCACCTTCACCACCAGCCACCAGGGCCCCGAGTTCTCCGGCGCCCAGCTCGCCTTCGCCGCCATCGCCTCCCTCGGCCTGTACGGCGTCTTCGTCGCCGTCCAGACCGTCCGGCACCGCGACTACTTCCTCCCCGTGCCCGTCGAGGGCAAGGAGTCCTCGGAGGAGGAGCACGCCGACCCGCCGAGCACGGCGCTCACCTGGACCAGCCTCGGCCTGCTCCTCGTCGCGCTCGTCGCCGTCGTCGGCAACGCCAAGGTGATCTCCCCGACCATCGAGGACGGCGTCCAGTCCGCAGGACTGCCCAAGGCCGTCGTCGGCGTCGTCATCGCCCTGATGGTCCTGCTGCCCGAGACGCTCGCCGCCGTGCGCGCCGCCCGCCGCAACCGGGTGCAGACCAGCCTCAACCTCGCCTACGGCTCCGCGATCGCCAGCATCGGCCTCACCATCCCGGCGATCGCGCTCGCCTCCATCTGGCTGTCCGGGCCCCTGGTCCTCGGCCTGGGCCCCCTCCACATGGTCCTGCTCGCCCTCACCGGTGTGGTGAGCGCCCTGACCGTGGTGCCCGGACGGGCCACGCTCCTCCAGGGCGGCGTCCACCTCGCGATCTTCGCCGCCTTCGTCTTCCTGTCGTTCAGTCCCTGACCGGCGTCACCGCTCCCCGACCCGCACCACCCTCAGCGCGGGCGAGCGCAGGATGTCCTTCTCGGAGAACCGGGAGGTCACCCAGCGCTCGCCCGCGTACAGCCTCGTCTGGTCGGCGAAGTGCGCCGAGGCCGGGTTCGAGGACTGGGAGTACGTGAGCAGGGTGCGGGCCACCGGGCAGCGCCCGCCGTCCCAGCCGACCGCCTGCACGTGGCTCGTACCGTGCGCGACCTCGACATAACCGCCGCCCGCCGCGTTCCACACCGCCTCCGTCTTGTTCCAGACGCCCAGCGACTCCGTCCCGCCGCTCACCGGGATCCGCTCCCCGCCGCGCACCACGAACTGGTGGTCCCGCAGCGGCGCGTCCGGCGCGATCCCCGCCGCACGCAGCTCCGCCGCCGCGTCCGCCAGCGCCTTCGCGAACCCTGCCGTGCCGGTGTCGAGGCCGCGCGGGGTGCGGACCGGGTCCGCCGCCGAGAACGGCACCCTCCACTGCTGCGCGGCCGGCACCGAGCCGGTGAACTTCCGCCAGAACCGGTCGAAGAGCAGCGCGCCCCGGCTGTCCGAGTCCATCGTGCCGTCCCAGGCGGCGAGCGCCCGGCACGCCTCCGGATCGTCCGGCAGCACCGCCGGGCAGGCCGCGGCCACGTCCGCCGCCGCCAGACCGGCGGCCGGCACCCGGTTGGCGAACTGCTGCCGCTGGAGGTCGGCCACCGTGAGCCGCCCCCGCTCCGCCATCCCCGCCACGTCCTCGATCCCGCCCCGGGTCCGCAGCGAGCGCGGCGTCCCGAGGGTCCCGAAGACCCGCTCGTACCCGGTCAGCGGCCGCTCCGCGTTGGTCAGCCAGGCGCTGTCGTTGGAGTTCACCGCGTACGGCGCGTCCCGGAGCACCGGCATCCGGGACGGTCCGAAGACGCCCGGCTGCACCGCGTCCGGGTCCGAACCGAGCGCGCACTCCGTCCGCGAGCCGTCCAGGACCGCGACGCCCGACGCCGGGTAGACCACCCGGCCGAGCGGGGTGGAGCAGCGCTCCGCCAGCTCGTCGGTGATCCGGGGCAGCACCTGCGACTGGCCGAAGAAGCTGTGCCCGGCCGAGTCGGCCGCCACCGTGTTCACCCAGGGCAGCCCCTGGGTGCGGCGCAGCACCTCGGCGACGTCCCGGGTCGAGCGCGCCCTGGCGAAGCCCAGCGCCGTGTCGGAGCCGCGCAGGTTCGCCGCGTTGGGGTCGTTCAGCGCGTACGCGGTGGTCGCCGTCCACGGCAGCGGGAGGCTCGCGCCGAGCCCGCTCGTCACCGGCCCGTACCGCGTCCACCACTGGGTACGGGTCACCGGCGCGCCGTCCCGGTCCGCCACCGTCACCTCGCGCGCCGTCATCCGCTCCGGCTTCCCGTCCACCAGGTACGCCGTCGGGTCGCCGGGCACCAGCGTCAGCTGGTGCAGGTTCATCGGCACGCCGGTGGCCACCGTGTGGCTCCAGGCGACCTTGTCGTTGAAGCCGATGTTGACGACGGTGGTGCCGAGCAGGGAGGCGCCGGAGACGTTCAGCTCACCGGGGATCGTCTGCTGCGACTGCCAGAACCGGCGGCCGCCCTGCCACGGATAGTGCGGGTTGCCGAGCAGCAGCCCCCGCCCGTTCGCCGTCGTCGCGCCCGAGAAGGCGACCGCGTTGGATCCCATGGTGGCGTTCTCGGGCGCGAACAGCGCCCGCGCCGCCTCCGCCGCGGCCTCGGGATCGACCTCCGGCGCCCCTTCGGCGCCCGCCGCAGCCCGCGCCGCCGACCCCGTCGCAGCGGCCGGCGGGCGGGCCGCCGTGATCCCGTCCACCGCCCGCCCCTGCCCGCCGAGCACGGAGACGGCGAAGCCGCGCCGGGCCACGTCCAGGGCCGTCACCGGACGGACCCAGCCGGCGCCCGCGCAGGCCGGATCGGTGACCCGGTTCTTCCGCAGCCAGGCGTTGTACCCGGCCGCCCACCCGCGCATCAGCTCCTTCAGGTCGCGGCTGGGACCCGCCGGGGCCGGGGTGCGCAGCAGGGCCTCGACCGTGCCGGCCTCCCTGACGCCCCGGAAGTACAGGTCGCTGCCGAGGTTCGTGGTCGCGGAGGAGAGCGAGCCGTCCGGCGCGCCGGAGGCGCCGAAGTACCGCGAGCGCTCGCCGTTCACGGTCACGAAGCCGTCGGCGAGCACGCACACCTGGTCGGCGGCCTGCGCCCAGCCCGTGCCGAAGCCCAGGTCCGCGTAGTCCCCGGCCAGGATGTGCGGCACGCCGTACTCGGTGTACCGGATGACGGCGCTCAACCCCCGCTCGGACGGCCGGTGTTCCCGGTCCCGTCCACCCGGATCGGCCGCCGCCGCGCCGGGCAGCAGCCCCGCGGTGACGGCGGCGAGCGCGGCGCCCGCCAGGGCGAGCCGTCCTCGGGGACGGCGGGGCATGAGGGTGCGGACGGGCAAGGTGCCTCCCAACGGGCGTGCGGGCGAAGCCGGTCGGGCCATCCAGTCAGCACCCGCCCGCCCTGTCAACATGCCGTTCGGTATCCGAGGCGGGGAGGCGTGCGCTCCGGTCCGGGTACTTGACCCGCCGCGACACCGCGCCGAGGATCCAGCCATGGAACGAGGACTCCTCACCCGGACCGTCGACGGCGTGCTGCGCGCCACCGCCGAGCGCGTCCCCGGCCGGACGGCCCTGCGGTACGCCGACCGCGCCTGGACCTACGCCGAGCTGGACGCCGCCGTCTCCACCGCCGCCGCCGTCCTGCGCCGCGAGCCCGGACTCGTGCCCGGCGCCCGGGTCGCCGCCTACGGCCACAACTCCGACGCGTACCTGATCGCCTTCCTGGCCTGCGCCCGCGCGGGCCTCGTCCACGTCCCCGTGAACCACCACCTCACCGGCGACGACCTCGCCTACCTCCTGGACCAGTCGGGGAGTTCGCTGGTCCTCGCCGATCCCGGGCTCGCCGACCGGATCCCCGCGGGCGTACGGACCCGGCCCCTGCGGGACGCGCCGGGCTCCCTCCTCGACGCGCTCGCGCAACCGGAACCGTACGACTCCGACAGCGACCCCCGCGACCTCGCGCAGCTGCTCTACACCTCCGGCACCACCGCCCTGCCCAAGGGCGCGATGATGACCCACCGGGCCCTGGTGCACGAGTACGCCAGCGCCATCGAGGCGCTCGGCCTCGCCGAGGACGACCGGCCCGTGCACGCGCTGCCGCTCTACCACTCCGCCCAGCTGCACGTCTTCCTGCTGCCCTACCTGGCGGTCGGCGCGGAGAGCACGATCCTCGAAGGGCCGGACCCGGAGGCGCTGTTCGGCCTCGTCGAGGCGGGACGCGCGGACAGCCTCTTCGCCCCGCCCATCGTGTGGATCGCCCTCGCCAACCACCCCGGCTTCGACGGCCGGGACCTGTCCGCGCTGCGCAAGGCCTACTACGGCGCCTCGATCATGCCCGTGCCCGTCCTGGAACGGCTGCGCGCCCGCCTGCCCGGACTCGCCTTCCACAACTGCTTCGGCCAGTCCGAGATCGGCCCGCTCGCCACCGTCCTCGGCCCCGACGAGCACGAGGGCCGCATGGACTCCTGCGGCCGGCCCGTCCGGCACGTCGAGGCGAGGGTCGTCGACGAGGACGGCGAGGACGTCCCCGACGGCACCCCCGGCGAGATCGTCTACCGCTCCCCGCAGCTCTGCGAGGGGTACTGGGCCAAGCCCGAGGAGACCGCGGCCGCCTTCCGCGACGGCTGGTTCCGCTCCGGCGACCTCGCCGTCCGCGACGCCGACGGCTACCTGACCATCGTCGACCGGGTGAAGGACGTCATCAACTCCGGCGGCGTGCTCGTCGCCTCCCGCCAGGTCGAGGACGCCCTCTACACCCACCCGGCGGTCGCCGAGACGGCCGTCATCGGCCTTCCCGACGACCGCTGGATCGAGGCGGTCACCGCCGTCGTCGTCCCCCGCTCCGAGGTCACCGAGGACGAACTCCTCGCCCACGCACGGCGGTCGCTCTCCTCCTTCAAGGCCCCGAAGCGGATCGTCTTCGCCGACGCCCTGCCCCGCAACGCCAGCGGAAAGATCCTCAAGCGGGAGCTGCGGGACCGCTACGCCTGACCCGCTCAGCGCCGGCGCAGCACCTCCGCGATCCGGGAGAACCCGTCCGCGCCGTGGCCGAGCGCCACGGTGCGTCGGGCCAGCCCCTCGACCGCGCGCATCACGCCCGAGTCGATGGCGTGGTCCTCGGCGGCGTGCACGACGTGCGCCATCGTCGACACCCCGGACGTCAGCGGGTTGATCGCGCCGGAGTAGGTGCCGTCCTCGACGTCCCCGGCGAACTCCTCGAAGAGCGGCGGCAGGATCTGCGCGATGCCCGCCGCGAACGGCGCCAGCTCGCGCGGCGAGACGCCCTCCGCGTCCGCCAGCGCCAGCGCGTGCACGTAACCGGCCATGGACGTCCAGAAGACGTCCAGCAGTGCGATGTCGTAGGCGGCGGCCCGGGAGACCTCCTCGCCGAGGTGGGTGTGGGTGCCGCCGAGGGCGTCGAGCACCGGCCGGTGCTCCTCGTACGTGTCGGCGGGGCCGCTGAACAGGAACACCCCGGCCGGCGAGCCGATCGTGCCGGCCGGCGTCATGATGGCGCCGTCGAGGTAGCGGACGCCGTGCTCCCCGGCCCACGCCCCTGTGTCCCGGGCGCGGCCGGGGGTGTCGGCGGAGAGGTTGACCAGGGTGCGGCCCTTGAGCGCGGCCTCCACCGCGTCCTGCCGCAGCACCGCGTCCGTGGCGTCGTAGTTGACCAGGCAGACGACGGTCAGCGGGCTCGCCGCGACCGCCTCGGCGGCGCTCGCCGCCGTGACGGCGCCCCGCTCGGTGAGGTCGCCCTCCCGGCCGGGCGTGCGGTTCCACACCGTGGTGCGCACCCCGGCCGCGAGGAAGGCGCCGGCCAGGGCGCGACCCATCGGGCCGAGACCGAGGACGGTGACGGAGGGCTGCTGCGGGGTGGACTCCGGAGTGACGGACATGCGTGGGAACTCCTGTGCAGAGAGTGCGGATTAGGGTGGACGCGTAGGGCGGCGCGGCGGACCGGCCGCGCACGGACGACGGAAGAAGGGGGACGACGATGGCGCGTGTCCGCCTCGACGGGGGCGAGGGGATCTGCGGCGTGGCCGCCGCGATCTCGGTGCTCGACGGCAAGTGGAAGACCACGCTGCTGTGGTTGCTCGAATCGGGGCCGCACCGGCCCGGCGAACTGCGCCGGAAGGTGCCGCGGATCAGCGAGAAGGTGCTGACCCAGGCCCTGCGCGAGATGGAGGAGGACGGACTCGTGCACCGCGAGACGCACGACGTCGTGCCGCCCAAGACCGTCTACTCGCTGACCGAGCACGGCCTGGCGCTCTCGCTGGTGCTGGCTCCGCTCTCCGACTGGGGCCATGACCACCTCGACCGCCTGGCCGAGGCGCGGGCCGTCGCCTCCTGATGTACTCCCTCCGGGTCCGTGAGGCGCCGTCCCTGTCGACGCCCTCACTCTCTCCCGGCCCCCGGAAGGCGACAAGTACCCACTAAAAAGTGGGTATCCGCCACCGCCACCGCCACCGCGGAAGCGGACGCGGGAGCGCCGTCCGGACGGTGTACGGAAACCTCCTGGCGCCGGGCCTTGACCCTGCCCCACGGGGCAGGGTTTAGCGTCCGGCCATGCATGCGACTCACCGTCTCGTACGCCTGGTCCGCCGCCCCGACGGCCTGCCGACTCCGGACGACTTCACCCTGGCGCACGCGCCCGTCCCCCGTCCCGGGGCCGGCCAGGTGCTCGTCCGCAACACGCATTTCCTCGTCTTCCCGGGCTTGCGCACCCTGATCGGGGGCGAGACCCGCGACGTCCCGCTGCCACCGCTGCACCCCGGCGACGCCCTGTTCGGCCCCGCGATCGGCGAGGTGGTCGACGGCCCCCTCGGGAAGGGGCGGCTGGTGCTGCACCTCCAGGGCTGGCGGGAGTACGCGACGCCCGCCGCCGCCGAGTGCAGGCTGCTGGACGGCACCCTCCCCGACCCGGTGGGCCACCTCGCCCAAGGCTCCGCGGCGTACGGTGCCCTGACCCGGCTGGCCCGGGTCCGGGAGGGCGACACCGTGTTCGTGACCGGCGCCGCCGGTGCCGTGGGCACGATGGCGGGCCAGATCGCCCGGTTGCTGGGTGCCGCCCGGGTCGTCGGCAGCACCGGCTCACCGGACAAGGCCCGCCGGCTGGAGCGGGAACTCGGCTATGACGCCACCGTCCTGCGCGGCGCGGACCCGGTCGGCGGGCAACTCGCCCGGGTGGCGCCGGACGGCATCGACGTCGTCCTCGACACCGTGGGCGGCGAACAGCTGACGGCCGCCGTCCACGCGGCGAACCACGGCGCCCGGATCGCCCTGGTGGGCGCCTTGGACGGGCAGCTGTCCCCGGACCGGGCGGGCGGGAGCGCGCCCGCCGTGCTCGACACCTTCCGGTTGCTGACCGGGGGCATGACGATCGCGGGCTACAGCGGCGCGGACCACCCGGACGTCGAGGCGGAGTGGGAGGCCCGCTTCGGGGACTGGCTGCGGGCGGGCGACATCCGCTTCCCGTACACCGCGGTCCGCGGAATGAAGCACGCTCCGGGCGCGTTGCCCGAACTGATCGCGGGCCGCTCCTTCGGAGCGTCCATCGTGGAGTTGTAGGACGGACCGGGGGCGGACATGCGGATCGGCGAGGCGGCGGACGCCGCCGGAACCACCCCGCGCGCGCTGCGCCTGTACGAGGCGCGCGGCCTGCTTCCGCCTCCGCCGCGCACCGCGTCCGGCCAACGCGAGTACGGCGTGGCCGAGGTGGCCCGCGTCCGCCTCATTCGCGGCCTGCTGGCCCTGGGCCTCACCCTGGAGGACATCCGCCGCCGCGCCCACCGCCTGGACGCCCTCGCCCAGGAGCGGCCGCCGGCCTCCTGCACCGGCGGCCCCGGCGGGTTCAGCGACGTCGTGGCCGATCGCCTCGCCGCCCTGGACGCGGAGATCGCACGCCTCACACGCCTACGGCAGAACCTCGCCGCCGCCGCGTCGGGGTCATCGCCGTCCCCCTGCGAGGACGGTGCGCCCCATGAGGACGGTGTGCCTTGTGAGGACAGTGCGCCCTGTGAGGGCGGTGCGCCCTGTGAGGACGGTCCGCCTGCGCCCGGGCCCCGGCGCCGATCCCCTCCCGCTCGGCTTCGGCCCAGGAGCACGAAGCCGGGCGGGGAGTGCTGATCCACCGCCCCGGGCCGTGGCGTCAGCGCGGCCAGTCGGGCGCGGGGTCGTCGGCGAGGAGGGGGCGGATCGCGCCCAGCACCGCGCCGACGCAGACGTCGCGCAGTTCGGTGCGGGTGCAGGTCTGCCTGGTCAGCCAGTCCACGCAGAGCGTCTGCACGAAGACCAGCCAGCTCCGGAGCACCCCGGAGACCGCCTCGCGCGCTTCCTCGTCGGCGAGCGGGAGGACGTTGAGCAGCTGGGCGCGGAGGGCGTCGAGCTCGTCGGTCATGATCGTCTGGATGACGGGGTCGCCGGCGAGCACCCGGTTGGCGGCGAGGACGGCGTTGCGGTTGGCGATGAAGTAGTCGAGGTGGGTGTCCAGCCCCTGGATCAGCTGGTCGACCAGGGTGTCTCCCGGGTCGAACCGGGTCTCGGCGAGCAGCTGGTCCGCCGCCTGCCGGTAGACGGCCGCGAAGAGGTCGTGCTTGCTCGGAAAGTGCCGGTAGAGCAGCGCGCGTGACACTCCGGCCCGCTCGGCGACGTCCTCCATCAGCACCTCCTCGTACGGCCTGGCCGCGAAGAGCTGCGCGCTGACGGCAAGGAGCTGGGCACGGCGGTCGGCGGGTTTCAGGCGTCGCCGCGGAGGATCGGAAGGCACGGAACCCCATCTTACTTGACACGCGTCTACCAGTGACTCTTAGCTTAAGTAGACGGGTGTCAACTAGTGGACGGGGTGACGGGTGAGGACGGTCAGGGGCAAGACGCTGAGGGCGCTGTGCTGGGCCATGGGGATCGCGGCCGTGGCGATCGGCCTTCTCCACGTCCTCGGAGGCAACGCGGTGATCCCCGGCGCGCAGGACGCCGGCGCGACCATCGACAGCCTGGGCCGCTTCTTCGGCGCGATCTTCGCCGGATACGGGCTGGCCTGGATCCGGGCGGCCCGCCAGACGCCCGTCCCGGCCGCGGCGGTACGGGTGCTGGCCGGAGTGTTCCTGCTCGGCGGGCTGGGCCGGCTGCTGTCGATCGCCGTCGCGGGCCGGCCGCAGGGGTTCCAGCTGGTGCTGATGGCGCTCGAACTGGTGCTGCCGCCGGTCTACTTCTGGCTGGCCGGCGCCGACGGTGCGACGTACGCGGCACACGGGAAGCCGGGCGAGGGGCGATGCCCGACCGGACCGGCGGCTCCGCGGACGGACCGCGAAGTCACGCCGGAGCACTAGCCGTGCCGGGCGAAGACCTCGTGGAGGGCGGAGAGGTCCGCCTGTTTCTCCTTCTCGTCCCCGTACCGGCCGTTCGCGTCCCGGAGGGCCGCGAGGGTCTCCGGGGCGAAGTCCTGGCCGAAGCGGTAGACGGCCAGGCAGTAGGCGAAGCCGGACTCGTCGAAGAGGTCCACGCCCTCCTCGCGGCAGTGCTCCGCCAAGCCGTCCGCCACGTGCCAGCGGGTGCCGTCGTACCAGAAGACGCCGCCCGCGTAGTGGATCGTCCGGCCCGTAGCGGGGTCCGTGAGGTTCAGCGACTCGTAGTTCTCGGGACGGTCGCGGACCAGTGCCACCCGCGACTCGGGGACACCCTCGTAGAAGGACTCCTGCAGGGCGAAGTCGTCCTCCGCGTACAGGTTCAGCTCCGACTCGTGGTCGAACGTCAGCAGCAGCGCGCGGCCGTCCTCCGCGAAGTACCAGACGGCGGACTGGCCGCCGCCGTCGTTCCAGGCCGACCGGTGCGCGCCGGGCACCCGCACCGGCTCGATCCCGGTCAGGTCGTCCACGACGGCCGCGCGGCGCCGCACTTCCAGGAGGGGCGTCGCCGCCAGGGCGTCCCACGTCACGTCACTCATGGCCACAGGCTAGCCCGCACCTGCGACAGCGCCCCGCCGGCCGTCGCGCCGCCCCCGTCGAGCCGCCCCCCCGCGAGGCGGTTCTCGTGAGGCGGTCCCCGCGAGGTGCTCAGGAAGAAGAGGCGCCCCCGCCCCCGCCCCCGTCCCGCCGCAGGTCGACGATCCGCTTGAGCTTGCCGACCGAGCGTTCCAGCGTCTCCGGGTCCACCACCTCGACCTCCACCGAGACGCCGATCCCGTCCTTGACCCCCTGGCGGATGGCCCGCGCGGCCCGCTCGCGCTCCTCCGGGGTCGCGTCGGCGCGGGCCTCCGCCCGGACCGTCAGGGCGTCGAGGCGGCCCTCACGGGTCAGCCGGAGCTGGAAGTGGGGAGCCACGGCGGGGGTCCGCAGCACGATCTCCTCGACCTGGGTCGGGAAGAGGTTCACCCCGCGCAGGATGATCATGTCGTCGCTGCGGCCCGTCACCTTCTCCATCCGCCGGAACGCGGGCCGCGCGGTGCCCGGGAGGAGACGGGTCAGGTCCCGGGTGCGGTAACGGATCACCGGCATGGCCTCCTTGGTGAGCGAGGTGAAGACCAGCTCGCCCTCCTCGCCGTCCGGCAGCACCTCGCCCGTGACCGGGTCCACGACCTCGGGGTAGAAGTGGTCCTCCCAGACGTGGAGTCCGTCCTTGGTCTCCACGCACTCCTGCGCCACGCCCGGCCCCATCACCTCCGACAGGCCGTAGATGTCGACCGCGTCGATCGCGAAGCGCTCCTCGATCTCCTTGCGCATCGCCTCCGTCCACGGCTCCGCGCCGAAGACGCCCACCTTGAGGGAGGTCGAGCGCGGGTCCACCCCCTGCCGCTCGAACTCGTCGAGCAGCGTGAGCATGTAACTGGGCGTCACCATGATGACCTCGGGCTCGAAGTCCTGGATCAGCCGCACCTGACGGGCGGTCATGCCGCCGGAGGCCGGGATCACCGTGCAGCCGAGCCGCTCGGCCCCGTAGTGCGCCCCGAGGCCGCCGGTGAACAGGCCGTAGCCGTACGCCACGTGCACCCGGTGGCCGGGGCGGGCGCCGGCCGCGCGCAGCGAGCGCGCCACCACGTCGGCCCACACCTCCAGGTCGCCCTCCGTGTAGCCGACGACGGTCGGCAGGCCGGTGGTGCCGCTGGAGGCGTGGATCCGGCGGACCCGCGAGCGGTCGACGGCGAACATCCCGAAGGGGTAGTGGTCGCGCAGGTCCGCCTTGGTAGTGAAGGGGAAGCGGGCCAGGTCGGCGAGGGACCGGCAGTCGTCCGGGTGCACCCCGGCCGCGTCGAAGGCCCGCCGGTGGAAGTCCACGTGCGCGTACGCGTGCCGCAGCGTGCGCCGCAGCCGCTCCAGCTGGAGCGCCGCCAGCTCCTCGCGCCCGAGCCGTTCGCCGCCGTCCAGCAGTTCCGTCATGCGCCGCCACTCCTCCGCACTCGCCGGCCGTGCCCGCGGGAAAACGGACGACCGATCATTCGGTAGATACGTGTGGGGGCCAGTTAAACCTTCCGGGGGAGGGGTTTGGCAAGGGGCGGGAGCGGGCTTTCCGCGCCGCGGCGGCCCCCGGCGAGTGGACGCGCCGCCGTCACCCCATGGGGTGGGTTCCCGGAGCCGTACGCATACGGGCACGGGGGCCAGGGGACCCGTGGGACCGTCCGGGGCCCCCGCGGCCCCGCACCCCGCCCCCGGGCACCCGGGACCGGCGGGTCCGCCCGCGTGCCCGGAGGAAAGCGAACGCCATGCCCGTCCCGCATCCGCCCACCCCCGCGGGGGTGCCGCTGTGACCACCACCGCCCCCGGAACCGCCGACACCCCCCAGGTGCACTTCTGGGCCGTGCCCGACCTCACCGGCCTCGACTTCGACCCGATGCTCGCCAGGCTCCTCCACGAGGAACCGGTCACCCGCGTCCGCCTCCCGCACGGCGAGGGCCACGCCTGGCTCGTCACCCGCTACGAGGACGTCAAGTTCGTCACCGTCGACCCCCGCTTCAGCCGCGAGGCCGTCTGGGGCCGTCCCGTCACCCGGCTCGCCCCCCACTTCATCCCGATGGCCGACGCCGTCGGCTTCGCCGACCCGCCGGACCACACCCGGATGCGCCGCGTCGTCGCCAAGGCCTTCAGCGCCCGCGCCCTGCGCTCGCTGCGCACCCACGCCCAGGGCGTCATGGACGGCCTCCTCGACCGGATGGCGGAGCAGGGCCCCGCCGTGGACCTCATGGAGGCGGTCAACCGGCCGTTCCCGCTCGCCATGGTCAGCGAGCTCATGGGCGTCCCCGAGACCGACCACGCCCTCATGGCCCACTGGTCCGACACCATCATCTCGGCCGGCGCCGGCCGAGAGGCCAGCGAGCGGGCCAAGGACGAGATGGGCGCGTACTTCACCGACCTCATCGCCCGCGACCACGCCCCCGACAGCGACCAGCTCGCCGCCGTCCTCGCCGAGGCCGTCGCCGACGGCACCCTCACCGAGGACGAGGCCGTCGGGCTCGCCGTCCTCATCCAGATCGGCGGCGCCCACGCCGTCCGCAACAACAGCGCCAACATGGTCTTCGCGCTGCTCACCCACCCCGAGCACCTCGCCCGGCTGCGCGCCGAGCCCGGACTGATCCCGCAGGCCGTCGACGAACTGCTGCGGTACATCCCGCACCGCAACGCCGTCGGCCTCTCCCGGATCGCGATGGAGGACGTCGAGGTCGGCGGAATCCGCATCCCCGCCGGCGACGCCGTCTACGTCTCGTACCTGGCGGCCAACCGCGACCCGGACGTCTTCCCCGAGCCCGACCGCCTCGACTTCGACCGCGCCCACAACCCGCACGTCGCCTTCGGCCACGGCCCGCACTACTGCCCCGGCGCCACGCTCGCCCGCCTGGAGTCCGAGATCCTCCTCGGCTCCCTGTGGACCCGCTTCCCCGGACTGCGGCTCGCGGTCCCCGAGGAGGACCTGCGCTGGCAGCGCGGCGCGCTCATCCGCGGCCCCGAGACCCTCCCCGTGACCTGGTGACGGGAGCGGCGCCCCGTGACAGCCATCGCCATCGGAGCCGCCGGCGGCCTCGTCGTACCGCCGGGACACGGCCGCACCCTGAACACCGAGGCCCAGCACGTCACCTTCAAGGTGACCGGTGAGCACTCCCGTACGGCCTCCACCTTCGAGGTCGTCGTACCGCCCGGCTTCGACGTCGGCGCCCACGCCCACGGGCACAGCGAGGAACTGTTCTACCTCCTCGACGGCGAACTCGACGTCCTCGCCTTCGAACCGCTCGTCCGCACCCGCGACAGCTGGCGGGAGTGGGAGTCCGCCTCCGGGGAGCGGGCGGTCCGGGCCACCCCCGGCACCCTCATCCTGGTGCCCCCCGGCTGCCCGCACGCCTTCGCGAATCCGACGGACGCCCCGGCCCGGATGCTCTTCCAGGCCTCCCCGCCGCCGGACCACGAGCGGTACTTCGAGGACCTGATGGAGATCCTGGCGGACACGGGCGAGGGCGGCGAGGTCGACCACGCCGCCATCGAACGGCTCCGCGTCCGCTACGACATCGACCAGATCACGCCCCTGCGGCACGGGAAAGGAGCCTGAACCGGCGGAAGCGGCCCCGACCAGCGGGAAAAGGCGTTGCCCGGCCCCGGGGCGGCGGCCTTCAATGATCCCGATGAACCTCGCACAGCACCTCCTCGACCTGTACGACGCCCAGCTGCGGCGGGAGGCGCGCCCCGACGGCCCCGGCTGCCGGGTCGAACGCGCCGGCGCCGTCGTCCGCCAGACCGGCCCCGCCCACGCCTGGAACGGCGTCCTCTGGTCCGCCCTCGACGCGGACACCGCCGACGCGGCCATCGCCGCGCAGCTCGACCACTACCGCGCGCGGGGCGTCCCCTTCGAGTGGAAGCTGTACGGCCACGACGGGCCCGCCGACCTCGGCGCACGGCTCGTCGCGGCCGGATTCCGGGCCGAGGAGCCGGAGACCCTGCTGGCCGCCGACGCCTCCGCGCAGGCCGGTGCGGTGGCGCTGCCGGCCGGCGTCGAACTCCGCGAGGTCACCGACGCGGAGGGCGTGCGCCAGGTGGTCGAGGTCCACGAACGCGCCTTCGGCACCGACAGCTCCGACCTCGGCCGCCGTCTCCTCGACCGGCTGGCCGCCGACCCCGGCACCGTCACCGCCGTCCTCGCCGTCGCCGACGGGATCCCCGTCAGCGCGGCCCGCCTGGAGCTGTACCCGGGCACCGACTTCGCCGGCCTGTGGGGCGGCGGCACCGTCGAGGCGTGGCGCGGCCGGGGCCTCTACCGCGCCCTCGTCGCCCACCGCGCCCGCGTCGCCGCGGCCCACGGCCACCGCTGGCTCCAGGTCGACGCGGCCCCCACCAGCCGCCCCATCCTCCGGCGCCTCGGCTTCGTCCCGCTCACCACGACCACCCCGTACGTCCACGACTGAGGGCGTTGTCAGTGCCCCGGTGCATCATCGGGAGAAGTGAGCACACACGGGAGGGGCACGGCCATGGCGATCACGAACCGGAAGGTGGAGGAGCACCCGTTCCTGCGCGGCCTGTACGAGGACGGGTACTTCCCCGACCACGTGGTCGACAAGGGCCGCGAGATCCTCCTCCGCCTCTGCGAGCGCGTCGAGGCCGAGCGCCCCGCCGACCTCCCGGCCCTGTACGCCCTGACCCACGCCGCCACGGAGGAGTTCAACGCCCTGGAGGCCGAGTTCGAGGCCGCCGGCAGCGAGATCGAGACCACGGCCCGCGAGGAGATAGGCGAGGACTTCCGGTTCGTCGCCACCGCCTACGGCTTCGCCGACGCCGACCCGGAGGAACTGATCGCCACCAGGGAGTGGTGACCCGCGGCCCCCCACCGCACCCCCTCAGGCCCGGCCGAGGGCCCCGAGGCCGGCCTCCCCGAGCCCGCCCCGGTGAAGTGCTTCGCCTGCGTCCGGTGGTCAGTCACTGCCGCCACCGCCACCGCCTCCGCCTCCGCCGAATCCATCGGATCCCCCTCCCTCCGCACTGCTGTCCGTGTCGTGACCGCGGCCGTCGTCAAGGGCTTTGCCCATGCGGATCAGGGCGCGCCCGAGTCCGTCGGGTACGGGGTGGGAGTCGGCCGGCCCGCGTCGGGCGGAGCCGGGAACGAGTGCGGCCGGGCCGTGAAGCGCGTACGCGGGCACCCGTCCCGCCGCCGCCGCGTCCGCGAGGCACCGCCGCCCGGCTCGGGTGGGCTTCCCCCGCCAGCGGCGCACCAGCCCTAGGGAGACGAGGCGGCGAGCGACTGCGTCGACCTCGGGGGAGTTTCTGACGGCCTCGATCACCTCCCGAACCGGCTTGCTCCGCGGGCAGGCGACGACGACGGCGATCTCCACCGGATGTTCGGGGCGTTCCTCGCCGATCACGCGCAGGCGGGTCGTCCCCAGGGACAGCGTCCCGCGCTCGGTGAGCTGTACCACCGCACTCTCCGCGACCCGTGGACTCCCGCCGGCGAGGTAGGCGTACTGGTACAGGTCCAGGTCCTCGCCGCCGCTGTCCGCGCCTCTGCGCCGGAGCATCCGTGCCACCCCGCGCCCCCCTCTGTCTCCCATGCCGTTCCGTCGGACGGCCCTCGCCCGTATGTTCCCGCCGGCACTGCCGCTCCGGCGAGCCCTTAGGTACGTTCAGAGCTTCTTCTGAGCTTCAAGGCGCCGGAGACAGCGGCCTCCGAGGGCGTGGGATACGCGCAGGGCGGCGGGCCGGCCAACGCCGGGGGAGGGCTACGCGGGAGCGGATCCGGCTGGAGGCCGTGGAACTGCGGAAGAAGGAGGTCTGGCCACGGGTAAGGGCACCGCGGCGGCATGCGGCGGCTGGATCGTCTCCGAGGACGAGGCTCGGGGTGTCCCACCGGTGCCGGCCCGATCATGGACAGCCGACCGGCGTTCCGTCACCGCACGCCGCCGAAAAGCCATGGCAGGGGCCCAGCCCCCGTCGTAGGGTCAGCCGACATGGCCGGTAGTCATCACGACAAGCACGTCTTTCCCGAACTCGGAACCGGAGTGCGCGGATTGACGTTGTGTGCGCTCACTGCCGAGCAAGCCGATGAATACTACGCGCTCATCGACCGGAATCGCGAACACCTCACCCGGCACGGCGACTACCGGGCGCTGGCCGCATCGGACTACAGGACGGCACGTGCCGAACTGCTCGACGACCCCGGCCCGTCCCTCCGCTGCGGCGTCCTCCTTCACGGCGCCCTCATCGGCCGCGTCGACCTCGTGGCCGTCAACCCACCCAAGTACGGCTTCGGATACTGGCTCGACCACGGCGCCACGGGCCATGGGTACGCCACTGCAGCCTGCCGTGCGCTGATCGAGTACGGAGCCACTGCGTTGGGCGCCACCGACGTGTTCGCGGGCGTCACCCACGGCAACGGCAAGAGCGGCGCCGTGCTGACCCGGCTCGGCTTCAAGGTCGCGGAGGTCTTCGAGACCTACACCCGACACCACCTGGCCCTCGTCGCCTCACCCTGGGCACATCCCGCGTAACGGTGCACTCGAACCGAACTGGTCACCGTCAGGTGAACGGCCCCGACACCACCCGATCGACTTCAGCGGCACCGGCCCGCACAAGTCCGTGGAAGGGCAGGGCGACGGAGCCCGCGGCATTCGGTTCTTGGCGGGCCACAGGGAGCAGGACACCCGCGTCGACCTGTACGACCGCGATCGGTTCGTGACTCCTACCGTTGCCGAGCTGTTCGAGTTCTTCGGCAAGCACCTCGTCCGAGTCGGCAAGCCGGAGTGGTCGAGGGGCGGCAGGACGCTGGTCGCAGCCACTCTCCGATGGCCGCGGCCGGCACGACGCCCGCAGGGCGGACGGCAGGCCTGTCGTATGCCGTGGCGACCGCGCGATGTCGCTCGGGGCGGTTGATCCCGCACGCGACAGCGTGGCGCTCGCGGCGGCCGGTCGGGGCGAAACGCGGAAGCCGGCCGCCGCGGCAGCCGAGCTTCTGGCGGTCGCGTGCCCGGTCGGCCTTGCCGGGGACGGCACATCGGGTTCCTCGGCGACGCAGGTGGGCACGGTTTCCGCGGGAGGAGCAGGCCCTCGGCCTTCTGACCCGGGCGATCGTCCGTGAGTCTTTCCCCATGGTGATCACCTGTGATCCTGCCCGCCGAGGAGGAACGGGCAAGGACGGCGGTCTACGCTCGCGCCATGACGATCACCTATGAGTGGCGCGGCTACTTCGACGACGTCGCGGTCAACGCGCTGCACGCGGAGGGCTTCGACCGTCCGCCCCTGGACGTCGATTGGTGGACCCGGGTGCAACGGCACAGCCTCGGCTGGGTCTGTGCCCGTGAGGACGGTGACCTCGTCGGTTTCGTCAACGTCGTGTGGGACGGCGGCGTGCACGCGTTCCTCCTCGACACCGTGGTCGCGGGGGGCCGCCGCCGGTCCGGGATCGGAGCCGAACTCGTCGCCGAGGCCGCCCGGCAGGCCCGCGGAGCCGGATGCGCATGGCTTCACGTCGACTTCGAGGACGACCTGCGGCCGTTCTACTTCGACGCGTGCGGGTTCACGACGACCACGGCAGGTCTCCTCGCGCTCTGATCCGGCCTCGCCACGCACCGTCCGCCTGCCGGCCGCCCACCGGTGGGAGACAGGCACCCCGAGACGCTCGGGTGTGCTCGGGCCGTTCCGGCAAGCGGTTCTGGATCCTCGTCCCCTCCGCCGCCCGAAAGACAAGTCCGGACAGCCGCTTCACGCCGGCACCCGCATGCTCGACGCCCCTGCGGCACGTCAGAGCCCCGGCGAGCGCACCGCCGCCGAGTTCGAGCGACGAGGGCGTGTCGACGGGCCCTGGCGACGGTGGAACCGCCTGTACGGGCCGGTCGGGGGCGCGCTTCGCGCTCATTCGCCGGTGAGGCAGGCGTGGCACAGGCAGCGGTCCGGATGCGGGGAGTGCGGGGCGATCCTGGCGCGGTACTGGCGCGCGTACCGTTCCAGCGTCGTGGCGACGTCCGCCGCGTGCTCCGCGCCGCTTCCTCCGCTGCCGCCCCCTCCTGCCGGATGCAGCAGCTCCAGGACGCGGGGGGTGTGGACGAGTTTCGGGCGGAAGCCGTGGAGGTGGCGGGTCGCCGTGTCGATGGCGATCCACCGGCCGGTGTGCCGTTCACGTCCCATCGCCGTGAGCCGTTCACCGCCGGGGCCCCAGTACACGTGGGTCACGTAGACCTTCGCCCCGCCCTTGAAGAACTTGGTCCCCGGGCGCAGTTCCCGGCCGCCGGCTCCGCACCGGCGCCAGGCCACGACGTTCGCCGCCACCAGCCAGACCGGCTCCCGCCGAGCGACGCCCGCCTCGTTCACTCGCCCCGCCCACCTCGTCGACGTACCGCCCGATCCGTAGCGGTGAGGGTAGACCGGGCGGCCGCGGCGGCCCGGGGCCGCCCGCGCGGGGGGAGGGGGGAGGGGAGTCAGGAGGGCGTCCGGCGGAGGGCCGTGGCCGCGATCGCGGCGCAGGCCACGGCGATCACCGCGCAGACGGCACCGACGGTGTTCAGGCCGGTCGTGTACGCCTCGCGCGCCGCGCCCAGCACCCGGGCCGCCGTCTCCGCCGCCTCCGCCGGGAGGCCCTGCGCGGCGACGACCGCCGTGTCCGCACCGCCCCGGACCGCGTCCGCCAGGCGCGGCGACAGGCCTCCGGGGACCGAGACCGTCCCCTGGTACACGGCCGTGCCGAGGCTGCCGAGCACCGCGATGCCCAGCGCCGCTCCGAGGTCCCCGCAGACCGAGGAGAGCGCCGCCGCCGAACCGGCCCGCTCCGGCGGCGCCGAACCCACCACCAGGGCCGTGCCCAGCGCGCCGATCGGACCGCCGCCGAAGAACGCCGCCACGAAACCGGCCACCAGCAGCGGCATTCCGCCCACCGGCCCCACCAGGACCAGCAGCCCGTACCCCAGGGCCGCCACCAGCAGACCGCCCGCGACCACCAGCCGCACCGGGAAACGCCGGGCGAGCGTCGGCGCCAGCTGCGCCGCCACGATCGACGCGACCGCCGACGGCACCATCCACAGGCCCGCCTCCGCCGGCGACAGGCCCGCCACCAGCTGGAGGTAACCGGTGATGAAGAGGTAGCTGCCGCCGGTGGCGACCATCGAGACCAGCAGGATCGCCAGGGCCGCCGTGAAGCCGCGGCCGCGGAACAGCCGCAGGTCGAGCAGCGGGTGCGCGAGCCGCCGCTGCCGCGCCACGAACGCCGCGCCCGCCACCGCGCCCGCCGCGATCGCCGACGGCGCGCCGAACGACCAGCCGTTCCGGGCCAGTTCCTTCAGACCGTGGATCACCGGCAGCACCGCCGCGAGCGACAGGACGACGCTGAACAGGTCCAGCGGGCCCCCGCCCGGCTCCTTGTACTCCGGCAGCAGCCGGGGCGCCGCGACCAGCAGCACCAGCATCACCGGAACCCCGATGAGGAAGACCGAACCCCACCAGAAGTGCTGGAGCAGCAGCCCGCCGACGACCGGCCCGAGCGCCGTGCCCGCCATGAAGCAGCCCGCCCAGACGGCGATCGCCCGCCCGCGCTGCCCCGGGTCGTGGAACATGCTGTTGATCAGCGCCAGCGTCGACGGCATCAGCGTCGCCGCCGCGATCCCCAGCAGCGCCCGGGCCGCGATCAGCGTCTCCGCGCTGTTCGCGTACGCGGCGAGCAGCGAGGTCAGCGCCACGGCCACGGCCCCCACGAGCAGCAGCCGGCGCCGCCCGACGCGGTTGCCGAGCGCCCCCATCGTGATGAGGAACCCGGCGATGAGGAACCCGTACACGTCCATGATCCACAAGGACTGCGTGCCGGTCGGCCGCAGCGACTCCGCGAGGTGCGGCAGGGCCAGGAACAGCACGCTCTGGTCGAGCGAGATGAGCAGCGTGGGCAGCGCCAGCACGGCGAGCCCCGCCCACTCCCGGCGCCCCGCGAACCGGTCGGCGCCCACCGGTGAGATGACGGACATGGTCGTCCCTTCGTGCGGTGTCGGTGACGTCGGCCGACGTCGGTGACTTCGGGACGACCCTGCCGGGCGGCGCTCTCGGCCCCCTCTCGGTTCTCTCCCGGTCCGCCGCCGGTCCCTTCCGCCGGCCCCTCCCGCCGGCTCTCTCCCGGGGCGCCGTCGGCGTCGTGATCTAGGGTGACGGGCATGCGTTTCGGAGTGCTGGGGCCGCTGGCCGTGTGGACGGAGGACGGGACGCCGGTCACGGTCCCCGAGGCGAAGGTCCGCGCCCTGCTGGCCTGCCTCCTGACGCACCGGGGGGAGGTCGTGCCCGCCGACCGGCTCGTCGACGGGGTGTGGCCCGACGACCCGCCGGCCAGGCCGGCGGGCGTCCTCCAGAACAAGGTGTGGCGGCTGCGCCGGGCCCTGGAGGAGGCCGAGCCCGGAGCCCGGCGCCTCCTCGTCTCCCGGCCGCCCGGCTACGTCCTCGAAGCGCCCCCGGGCAGCGTGGACGCCGACCGCTTCCGCACCCTGGCCGAACGGGCCCGCACCGAGGCCGACCCCGCCGCCCGCGCCGCCCTCCTCGGCGAGGCGCTCGCCGAGTGGCGCGGCCCCGTCCTCGCCGACTTCGCCGACGAGGGCTTCGCCCGCGCCACCGCCGCCCGCCTCGACGAACAGCGGCTCTCCGCCCTGGAGGAGCGCGCCGAAGCCCGCCTCGCCCTCGGCCTGCACGCCGAGGTCGCCGACGAACTGGGTGTCCCGGTCGCCCTCCACCCGCTCCGGGAGCGGCTCCGCGCCGTCCACCTCCGCGCCCTTTACCTCGCCGGCCGGCAGAGCGAGGCCCTGACCGGGTACGAGGAGGTGCGGACCCGGCTCGCGGAGGAGCTGGGAGTCGACCCCGGACCCGAACTCGCCGCCCTGCACCGGGCGATCCTCACCCAGTCCGCCGAACTGACCCCCGCGCCCCGCCCCACCCCCGCACTCGTCCCCACCTCCGCGCCCGCACCTGCCCTCGGGCCGGTCTCCGCGCCCGCGCCGGTCTCCGCATCCGCATCCGCGTCTGAGTCTGCGCCTGCGCCCGTCCTCGCCCCCGTCCCCGCCGCGCTCACCGGTCTCATCGGCCGTGACGCCGCCGTCGAGGAGATCGGCGCCCTGCTCCGTACGAGCCGGCTCGTCACCCTGACCGGCTCCGGCGGGGTGGGCAAGACCCGCCTCGCCCTGGCCGCCGCCGCCCGCGCGGCGGGCGCCTTCCCCGGCGGGGTACGGCTCGTGGAGCTGGCCTCGCTGGACCGAGCGGGGGACGGGCGGCGCCGGGCGACCGCGCTCGCGGAGGTGCGGGAGGCCGTCGGGCGCGCCGCCGGAGTGCGCGACGACGTGCCGCCCGCCCCGGGCACCGAGCCCCCGTCGCTCGTCGACCGGATCGCCCGCGCCCTCGGCGACGCCCCCGTCCTCCTCGTCCTCGACAACTGCGAACACGTCGTCGAGCCCGTCGCCGCCCTCGTCGCCCGGCTCCTCGCCGCCGCCCCCGCGCTGCGGATCCTCGCCACCAGCCAGGTGCCGCTCGGCCTCACCGGCGAGCACCTCCACGAGGTCCCGCCGCTGCCCCGCCCGGAGGCGGGGGAGCGGCCGGACCCGGAGGACGTGGGCCGCTTCGGGGCGGTCGAGCTCTTCGTCGCCCGGGCCAGGGCCGCCGCGCCCGGCTTCGTCCTGGACGCGGCCACGGCCGCCTCCGTCGTGGCGATCTGCCGGCGGCTCGACGGCATCCCGCTTGCCCTGGAGATGGCCGCCACCCGGGTGCGGGCCCTCGGCGTCCGCGAGGTGGCCGCCCGGCTCGACGACCGCTTCCGCCTGCTCGCCGTCGGGGCCCGGGACGCCCCGGCCCGCCAGCGGACCCTCCGCTCGGTCCTCGACTGGAGCTGGGACCTTCTGGGCCCCGGCGAGCAGGCCGTGCTGCGCCGCCTCGCCGTCCACGCCGACGGCTGCTCCCTCGACGCGGCGGAGGAGGTCTGCGCCCCGTTCACACACGTCCCGCACCCCGCCGGCGCCCCGCGCCCCGACGGCGCCCCGCACATCAGCGACGCCCCGCACACCGCCGACGCCGTGGAACCCGCCGACGTCCTCGACCTCCTCGCCCGGCTGGTCGACGCCTCCCTCGTCGTCGCCGCGCCCGACGGCACCGACGGCACCGTGCGCTACCGCCTGCTCGAATCGGTCGCCGCCTACGGCGAGGAGCGCCTGCGCGAGGCGGGCGAGACGGAGGCCGTCCGCAGGGCACACCGCACGTACTACCTCCGGCTCGCCGAGCGGGCCGAACCGCTGCTGCGCGGCGCCGAACAGGCTTACTGGCTCCGCCGGTTGGACGCCGAGACCGCGAACCTGCGCGGCGCCCTCGACTCCGCCGTCTCCGCAGGAGAGGCCGGGACCGCGCTCCGGCTCGCCACCTCCCTCTGCTGGTACTGGCGGCTGCGCGGCCGGAACGCCGAAGCCGAGCGCTCCCTGGCCGCCGCCCTCGCCGTCCCCGGCCCGGCGCCCGCCGGGCCGGCCGCCCGGGCCACGGCCTGGCTCGGCGGCGTACGGCTCGCCTCGGGCGGCAGCGCCGACCCGGCCGCCGACTACCGCTCGGCCCTCCACGCCTACGAGCACGTGCACGACCCCCTGGAACAGGCCCGCGCGGCGTGGTTCCTCGGCTCGCACCTCTACGGCATCAAGAACGCCTCCGCGAGCGCCGCCCTCGTCGACGGAGCCCTGGCCCGCTTCGAGGAGATCGGCGACTCCTGGGGCGTGGCGGCGGCCCTCGCCACCCGCTCCTTCCACGCCAAACTGCGCGGCGACTTCGGGGCGTTGCTGCGGGACGGCGAGCGGAGCCTGGAGCTCTTCCGCGGACTCGGCGACGAGTGGGGCCAGTTGCAGGCCATGGTGCCGCTCCAGACCCGGGCCGAGATCGTGGGGGAGTACGACCACGCCCGCGAACTCCACCACATCTGCCTGGACATGGCGGTCCGGCTCGACCTGCGCCGGGAGGTCTCCTTCCAGCTCTCCGGGCTCGGCCGGATCGCGCTGCTCACCCGGGAGTACGGGCGGGCACGGGACTTCCACGAGCGGGCCCGGCGGATCGCCGTCGAGCAGACCGACAGCTTCGGCGAGCAGTACGCGGAGATCGGCCTCGGCATGGGCGCCCGCAGGGAGGGCGACCTCGACGCCGCGGAGGCCCACATGCGCAACGTCCTCGACACCCACCGGCGGATGGGCTACGAGCCGGGCATGCCCGCGCTGATCCTCGCCGAGCTGGGCTTCGCCGCCGAACTGCGCGGCGACGCCGACCGCGCCCTGGAACTCCAGCGCTCGGGTCTCGCCGCCGCGCGGGCGACCGGCGACCCCCGCGCGCTCGCGCTCGGCCTGGAGGGCCTCGCGGGCGCCGTTTCGCTGGCCGGCGACGCCGCCCGCGCGGCCCGGCTCCTCGGCGCGGCGGCGACCGCCCGCGCCGGGGTCGGCGTGCCCCTCCCGGAGGGCGAGCAGGACGACGTCGTCCGCGTCACCGCCCGCGTCCGGGCGGCACTGGGCCCGGAGGAGTACGAGGCGGAGTACGGGCGCGGCACGGTGACGGCGCCGGAGGAGCCGGTCTGAACCCGGTCGGGCCGGCCGGCCCCGCAGGGCTCAGGACGTCCAGTGCGAGGGGCGGTCGAAGCCCGGCGGGAGGACGGTCGCGGCGTCGCCGCGCGCCGAGTTCAGCTGCGGCTGGGTGAGGAACAGGGCGTCCGTCAGGACCGCTCCGGACAGGTCCGCGTCGCGCAGGTCGGCGCCGATCAGATCCGTGAGCGTGAGGTCCGCGCCCGTCAGGTCGGCGGCGATCAGCAGCGCGCCGCGCAGGTCGGTGCCCCGCAGCTTCGCGCCGCGCAGCCGCTTGCCGATGAGGTCGGCGCCGCGCCGGCCGCGCGGCTTGCCGCCGGCCGTGGCGCGGACCAGCTCGCTGGTCCGCAGCAGCAGCGGGTTCACCTCGGCGCGCACCGGGCCGACGTCCAGCTTCTCCAGGTCGGCGGCCGGCAGCGCGGTCAGCTCCTCGACCCGCCGGAGGGCCGTGCGCAGCTCGCCGTGGAGGCGGCGGGCGGCGGGCCGCTCCAGGGCCTCGGTGAGGTAGCGCAGCAGTTCGTGGAGCTGCCGCACCACCGGGAACACCTCGTACATCTGCCGGGCGGTCTCCGGCGCCTCCCGCCAGGACACGCCGCCGAAGGTCACTTGGGAGACCTGCTGCCCGGCGCCGAAGCAGTCGTACACCGTGCAGCCCTGGAAACCGCTCGGCCGCAGCCGCGCGTGGATCCCGCACCGGAAGTCGTCCTGGAGGTTGCGGCAGGGATCGCCGGCGGACTTGTCCACGGCGAAATCGGCCGACTTCGCGAAGGGCAGCGCCACACAGCACAGGCCGAAGCACTGCGCGCAGTCGCCGCGCAGGGCGGAATCCCGGGTTTCGGGCACGGTGGAACGGTTCCTCAGCAGCTCGGAGACGATCCCCCCACCGTATCGCGCCCCCGGTACCCGGCCGCAGCCGAAGCCGCCTGGCCCGCCGAAGCAGCCCTGCGACCGATGGCGCCTCGCGACCGAAGGCGCCGGCGTGGCCGTCACGCCGCCGGCGAAACCGATTGCACCACCCCCGGGGGCCGGTGAGGATCGGCGGCATGCCGACGTTCACGACACACGACGGAGTCGCGCTCGCCTACCGGATCCTGGGGGAGGGACGGGGGCGGCCCCTGGTCTGCCTGACGGGCGAACCCGGTGAACCCCGTGAACCCGGCCGGCCCGGCCGGTCCGGAGGGAAGGGCGAGCACGACGGGAAGGGCGAAACGGATACGCGGGGCCTGCGGGGCGGGCCCGAGGGCCCGGAGGAGTTCGAGGGGCTCGCCGCGCACCGGACCCTCGTCGTCCTGCCCGCCCGCACGGCGGACGGGCGGCTCCTCCCGGCCGGCGTGGTCGAGGCGCTCCGGGACCACCTCGGCCTGGAGCGGATCGACCTCCTCGGCCACCTGGCGGGCGGCGACCTCGCCGTCCGGTACGCCGCCGCGCACCCCCACCGCGTCCGCTCGCTCGTCCTCGTCACCCCCGGCCCCGCCCCGGAACCCGTCCCCGCCCACGCCCCGGAGAGGGCCCGCCGGGCGTTCGGCGGGTCCACCGCCCCGGTCCTGGTCCTGGAACGCGCGCCCGGGGCCGCCCTCGTCCGCGCGGTCGTCGCCTTCCTCGACCCCGCCGTCCGCACGGTCACCGTCGACGGCGTGGGGCTCGCCTACCGGGTCGCGGGACCCGGGGACGGCCGGCCCCTCGTCCTGGTCCACGGGCGCGGCGAGTCCTCCACGACCTGGGGCCCGGTCATGGAGGACCTGGCCGCCGACCACCGGGTGTACGCGGTGGACCTGCGCGGGCACGGCCTCAGCGACCGGCCCGGCGGCTACGGCTTCGACGTCTTCCGCGACGAGCTGGGCGGCTTCCTCAAGGCCCTCGGCCTCACCGGCGCGACCGTCGTCGCCCACTCGATGGGCGCCGGCGCCGCGTGCCTCCTCGCCCAGCGCGAGCCCGCCCTCGTCGGCCGGCTCGTCCTGGAGGAGCCGCCGGCCTTCGTGCCGCTCGACCCGCCCCGCCCGCCGGCCCGGCGCCCCGAGGGACGCCTCGCCTTCGACTGGGGGATCGTCCCCGCCACCGACGCCCAGCTCAACGCCCCGGATCCGGCCTGGCGCGCCGGGCTCCCCGCGATCACGGCCCCCACCCTGGTCCTGGCCGGCGGCCCGTCCAGTCACATCCCGCAGGAGCAGCCGGCCGGTCTCGCCGAGGCGATCCCGGACGCCCGCCTGGTCACCGTCGAGGCGGGCCACCTCGTCCACGAGGCCCGCCCGGCCGCCTTCCTCGCCGCGGTCAGGGAGTTCGGCACGGGCTGAGCGCGGGGACCGCCACACCGGGCGGACACCGCTGGTGGGGCGGGCGCTGTACGCTGTCCGGCCGGTCATGGCGGCCCGTCCGGCGCACGCCCTGACGGCGGGGGGCCACGGTCAGGGCCAGTCGACGGAGAGACAGTGGACCGTCCGGCGAAGCCACAGTGGACCGTCCGGCGAAGACGCGGCGGACCGGCCCACGGAGACGTGGCGGACCAGCCGACGGAGACGTGGCGGAGACACAGAGGGGGCAGGGGGAATCATGGTCGCGTTCCATGCGTCCGCGCTGGAGGGAGTCGCCGGCAACCCGGCGCTGCCGACACCGTTGCTGCTGCGCCTGCTCGCCTTCGACGGCGACGGCGACGGCGACGGCGACGGTCACGGCCCGCCCCGCCGCGCCCTGCAGCGGGCCGGACTCCCCGAGCCGGCCGTCGCGGTGATCCTGGCCCACCCGAACCCGGGCGCCCGGATCGGCTTCGCCACGAGCGCCGGGGCGGAGCCCGCGCAGCGGGCCCGGCTCGTGGACGACCCTTCCCCCAAGGTGCGGGCCGCCCTCGCGTACGGACCCGAGGTGTACGACCCGCGGACGACGGTCGCGCCGCTGCCGGACGACGTGTGCGCCCGCCTGCTGGACGACCCCGCCCCCTTCGTGCGGTCGGCCCTGCTGGAATCGCCCCATCTCGCGCCGTCGTTCCTCGCCTCCCTGGCCGCGCACCGCGATCCGGCGGCGCGCCGGAGCGCAGTGCGCGTGGGGGAGATCCTGGCGCCGGGCGAGCGTGCGGCGCTGCTGGCCGACCCCGACCCGGAGGTGAGGAGGGCCGCCGCGCTGGGGGAATGCCGACGGGACGCGCACCTCACCGCCGAACTCCTCCGCGAGCCGGAGCCCGCCGCCGAGGTGCTGCGCCGAGGACTCCTCACCCGAGCCGACGCCGAGAGGTGCGTCGCCGAACGGACGCACCTGCCGGCCCTCGCCGAGAACCCTTCGCTGCCCGCCGACCTCGTGGAGCGACTCGCCGTCGACCCCGACGAGGCCGTCCGACTCGCCGTCTCCCTTCGGCCCGAGCTGGACGAGACGCGGCGCATGGCGATCGACTTCACGGCCGCCGAGTTCGACCGGGGGGACAGGGTGCGGTGGGTACGGGAGGGGCTCGGCGACCCGGAGGCGCTGCGCCGGGCCGCGACCTCCGCCCACCCGCTGCTCCGGCGCGCCGCCGCCCGGAGCCCCCACCTGCCGCCCGACCTGCTGCGCGTCCTGGCACGCGTCGAGGACCCGGTGCTCGAGAACCTCCTGGGCATTTACCACCCCGACACCCCGGAGGAGGTCCTGATGCGCGTGTTCGCGCGGCTCGGCGGGACGTTCTCCGCCTGGATGGCGGAGACGCACCCCCGCTTCCCCCGCCAGGGTCTTGCCGCCCGCTACGCCGACCACCCGGACGGGAACTACCGTCGGCTGGCCGTCCGGGACCCGGCTGCCACGCCGGAGCTGATCGAACGGCTCAGCCACGACCCCGCGGTCTGGACGCGGCAGGCGGCGGCCGGTGACCCGCGCCTCCCGCTCCGCCGGCTCCGCGAGGCGCTCCACGACACCGAACTGGCCTCCAGCGCGGGCGCCAACCCGGCGCTCCCCGAGGACGAGATGGCGGCCGTCCTGGACCGGGCCGGCGTTCCCGCCCGCCCGCCGGGCACCACCGCCCGCCCGCCGGACGCAACCGTCTGACCGCCGGGCGGAACCGTCCGGACACAAGGCGAAACCGGCCGGCCGCTCGCTCGCGGCGCACACGGCGCACGCAGCGCACACGGCGGACGGCCGGGACCGGTCCGGCGCGGCCGCCGGTCACGGCCGTGCCCGCTCCTCCGCGTCCGCCTCCGTCGCCACCGCCTTCGCCCAGCGGTAGTCCGCCTTGCCGCTCGGGGAGCGCTGGATGCGGTCGGCGAGGACCAGCTGCCGGGGCACCTTGTAGCCGGCGAGGTGGCGGCGGCAGTGGTCCTGGACGGCCGCCAGGTCCAGCGGCGCGGAGCCCTCGCGCTGCTGCACCACGGCGGCCACGTGGTTGCCCCACGTGGCGTCCGGGACGCCCGCGACCAGCGCGTCGTACACGTCGGGGTGCGACTTGAGGGCCTGCTCGACCTCCTCCGGGTAGACCTTCTCGCCGCCGGTGTTGATGCACTGGGAGCCGCGGCCGAGGACGGTCACCACGCCGTCCGCGTCGACCGTGGCCATGTCGCCGAGCAGGACCCACCGCACGCCGTCCCGCTCGAAGAAGGTCTCCGCCGTCTTCTCCGGGTCGTTGTAGTAGCCGAGCGGTACGTGCCCGCGCTGGGCGAGCCGGCCGATCGCGCCGGCGCCGACCGGGGCGAGGGTGGCCGGGTCGACGACCTGCGTGCGCTCGTTGACGTGCAGCCGGAAGCCCTTCTCGGGGCCCGAGTCGTCGGTGGCCCGCCCGTTCGAACCGGACTCCGTGGAGCCGAAGTTGTTCAGCAGGATGACGTTCGGCATCAGCTCGCGCAGCTGCGCCCGTACGGTCTCCGACATGATCGCGCCGGAGGAGGAGAGGCTGAACAGCGCGGACAGGTCGGTGCCGCGGAGCGGTCCGGCGAGCGCGTCGATCAGCGGGCGCAGCATCGCGTCCCCCACGAGGGAGATGCTGGAGACCTTCTCCTTCTCGATGGTCCGCAGCACCTCCTCGGGCACGTACTTGCGGTGCAGCACCACCCGCTGGCCGTAGTTGAAGGCGATGAAGGTGGTGAGCGTGGAGGTGCCGTGCATGAGCGGCGGCGCGGGGAAGAAGGTCAGGCCGGCGCCGCCGGCGGCCACCCGCTCGGCCAGCTCCTCGGGGCGTTTGACCGGCTCGCCGGAGGGGTCGCCGCCGAAGAGCCCGGCGAAGAACAGGTCCTCCTGGCGCCAGAGCACGCCCTTGGGCATGCCGGTGGTGCCGCCGGTGTAGATGATGAAGAGGTCGTCGCCGGACCGGGGCGCGAAGCCGCGTCCGGGTTCCGCGGCCGCCTCCGCCTCCTCCAGTGGTACGGCTCCGAGGGCCGCGGCGCCCTCGGGCGGGGTCCCCACCCGCACGAGGTGCCGCAGCTTCCCGCACCGCGGCAGGGCCGCCGCCACGCGGTCGGTGAACTCGGCGTCGTACACCAGGGCGGTGAGGTCGGCGTCCCGGTAGAGGTAGACCAACTCCTCCTCGACGTAGCGGTAGTTGACGTTCACCGGCACGATCCTCGCCTTGAGGCAGGCGAGGACGGTCTGGAGGTACTCGACGCCGTTGTAGAGGTGGAGTCCCAGGTGCTCGCCGGGGCGGACGCCCGCGTCGAGCAGGTGGTGGGCCAGCCGGTTGGCCGCCTCGTCGAGTCCGGCGTAGGTGAGCCTGCGCTCGGCGCCGGTCCCCGGGTGGTCGACGTAGACCAGCGCCTCGCGGTCCGGCACCACGTCCACGACCGATTCGAACAGGTCGGCAAGGTTGTACTCCACCGTTCCTCCTGACCTCGGCGCGTTCGGACTCGGGCGGTCATCAGAGCACCGACGGGCCGAGGTGGGAAGGGGGCGCGTCAAAGAATCTGACTGAGTGTCAGAAAACTATTGAACTGCCCACGCCACTCCTGCAACCTGTTCCAGAACTGGAGACGGGAGATGCCCATGGCCGGCACCGAACACCTCACCGTGCGGCGCGAAGGCGCCACGCTCGTCCTCACCCTGAACCGCCCCGAGGCGAAGAACGCCCTGTCGCTGCCGATGCTCGTCGGCCTCCACGACGGCTGGACCGAGGCCGACGCCGACGACGGCGTCCGCTCGATCGTCCTCACCGGAGCGGGCGGCGCCTTCTGCGCCGGCATGGACCTCAAGGCGCTCGCCGGGAAGGGCATGGAGGGCGAGCGGTACCGGGACCGGCTCAAGGCCGACCCCGACCTGCACTGGAAGGCGATGCTCCGCCACCACCGCCCCCGCAAGCCCGTCATCGCCGCCGTCGAGGGCGCCTGCGTGGCCGGCGGTACGGAGATCCTCCAGGGCACCGACATCCGGGTCGCCGGAACCTCCGCCCTGTTCGGCCTCTTCGAGGTCCGGCGCGGGCTCTTCCCCATCGGCGGCTCCACCGTCCGGCTGCCCCGCCAGATCCCGCGCACCCACGCCCTCGAAATGCTCCTCACCGGCCGCCCCTACACCGCGGAGGAAGCCGCCCGCATCGGCCTGATCGGCCGGGTCGTCCCCGACGGCACCGCCCTCGACACCGCCCTCGACCTGGCCGAACGCATCAACGCCTGTGGGCCCCTCGCCGTCGAGGCCGTCAAGGCGTCCGTCTACGAGACGGCCGAGATGACGGAGACGGAGGGGCTGGCGGCGGAGCTCAAGCGGGGCTGGCCGATCTTCGACACGGCCGATGCGAAGGAGGGGGCGAGGGCCTTCGCGGAGAAGCGGCCGGCGGTGTACCGACGCGAGTGAGGGGCGGGGGCCGGGCCGCTGCGCGGGGCCTCCCCCACCCCGCCCCTTCCCGAAACCAGGGGCTCCGCCCCCGGCCCCCCGCCCCGAACGCCTGCGGGCCGGACCCGGGGCTCCACCCCGGACCCCGCGCCTCACGCGCCGGCGGGGCTGATTTCAGCCCGTCCGGCGTGTGAGGACACGGCCGGAGGCCGCCGGGGCCCGGGGCGGAGCCCCGGTTACGGGAAGGGGCGGGGTGGGGGAAAGCCCCGCGCGGCGGCCCACCCCGCACCCGCACCGAGCCGTACCCGTACCCGGCCGACCCGCGCACCCGCACCCACCCCCACACCCACCCCTACCTGTCCGCCCCGCGAGCCCGCACCCCCCGTCCCCCAAGGAGCGCCCCCGCCCATGACCCTCACCCCGCCCCCCGAAGTCCTCCGCGCCCCCCTCGTCGTCGAGTTCCCCTTCACCCGTTCCCTCGGCCCCGTCCAGTCCGCCTTCCTCACCGGACTGCGCGAGCGCACCGTCCTCGGGGTCCGGACGGAGGCCGGGCGGGTTCTCGTCCCGCCCGTGGAGTACGACCCCGAGACCGCCGCCGAGCTGCGCGAACTCGTCGAGGTCGCGCCCACCGGTACCGTCACCACCTGGGCCTGGAACCCCGAGCCCCGCAGCGGCCAGCCCCTCGCCTCGCCCTTCGCCTGGGTCCTCGTCCGCCTCGACGGCGCCGACACCGCCCTCCTGCACGCCCTCGACGCCCCCGGCCCGGACGCCGTCCGCACCGGCATGCGCGTCCGGATCCGCTGGGCGGCCGAACGGGCCGGCGCCATCACGGACATCGCCTGCTTCGAGCCGTACGGGGGAGACGCCGAAGGCGGCGGAGTCGGTGAACCGGCCCCGCACAGCGGAGAGTTCGAGAACCCAGTCACCGGCATCGTCGCGCCGGCCCGCCTCGACTACACCTACAGCCCCGGCCGCGCCCAGACCCGCTACCTCCACGCGCTCTCCGAGCGCCGCATCGTCGGCGAGCGCTGCCCCTCCTGCGCGAAGGTGTACGTCCCGCCCCGCGGCGCCTGCCCGACCTGCGGCGTCGCCACCACGGACCGGGTCGAGGTCGGCCCCCGCGGCACCGTCACCACCTTCTGCATCGTCAACATCAAGGCGAAGAACCTCGACATCGAGGTCCCGTACGTCTACGCCCACATCGCCCTCGACGGCGCCGGCCTGGCGCTGCACGGCCGGATCGGCGGCATCCCCTACGACCAGGTCCGGATGGGCCTGCGCGTCGAGCCCGTGTGGAGCGACGACGGACGCTACCCCGACCACTACCGGCCCACCGGCGAACCGGACGCCGACTACGACACGTACAAGGAGCTGCTATGAGCGCCCCCGGCCGCGACGTGGCGATCGTCGCCTTCGCCCAGAGCGACCACCGCCGCCGCACCGACGACCTGTCCGAGGCCGAGATGGTGATGCCGGTGCTCCACGAGGTCCTGCGGCAGACCGGCCTGAAGACCTCCGGCATCGGCTTCACCTGCTCCGGCTCCTCCGACTACCTCGCCGGCCGCGCCTTCTCGTTCACCATGGCCCTCGACGGCGTCGGCGCCTGGCCGCCGATCTCCGAGTCCCACGTCGAGACGGACGGCGCCTGGGCGCTCTACGAGGCCTGGGTGAAGCTCCTCACCGGCGAGGCCGACACCGCCCTCGTCTACTCCTACGGCAAGTCCTCGCCGGGCTCCGTCCGCGACGTGCTGACCCGCCAGCTCGACCCCTACTACGTGGCCCCGCTCTGGCCCGACTCGGTCGCCCTCGCCGCCCTCCAGGCCCAGGCCCTCGTCGACGCCGGGCACACCGACGAGGCGGCCCTCGCGGCGCTCGCCGCCCGCCGCCGCGCCGACGCCGCCGCCAACCCGCACGCCCAGGTCACCGGCGCCCGCCCGCAGGGCGACTACGTGGTGGCGCCGCTGCGCACCGGCGACTGCCCGCCGATCGGGGACGGCGCCGCCGCCGTGATCCTGGCCGCCGGCGACCGCGCCCGCGAGCTGTGCGAGCGGCCCGCCTGGATCCGCGGCATGGACCACCGGATCGAGGCCCACGCGCTCGGCGTCCGCGACCTCACCGACTCGCCGTCCACCCGGCTCGCCGCCGAGCGCGCCGGCGCCTTCGACCGGCCCGTGGACACCGCCGAGCTGCACGCCCCCTTCACCTCCCAGGAGGTCGTCCTCGCCAAGGCCCTCGGCCTCGGCGACGGCGTCCGGATCAACCCCTCGGGCGGCGCGCTCGCCGCCAACCCCGTCATGGCCGCCGGACTCCTCCGGCTCGGCGAGGCCGCCGCCGCCGTGCACCGCGGCGACTCCGACCGCGCCCTCGCCCACGCCACCTCCGGGCCCTGCCTCCAGCAGAACCTGGTCGCCGTCCTGGAAGGGGACCCCCGATGAGCAAAGAGCCCGTCGCGATCGTCGGCATCGGCCAGACCAAGCACGTCGCCGCCCGCCGCGACGTCTCCCTCGCCGGGCTCGTCCGCGAGGCCGCCGCGCGGGCCCTCGCCGACGCCGAGCTGACCTGGGCGGACGTCGACGCCGTCGTCATCGGCAAGGCGCCCGACTTCTTCGAGGGCGTCATGATGCCGGAGCTGTACCTCGCCGACGCCCTCGGCGCCGTCGGCAAGCCCATGCTCCGGGTCCACACCGCCGGTTCGGTGGGCGGGTCGACCGCGCTCGTCGCCGCCAACCTGGTCGCCGCCCGCGTCCACCGGACGGTCCTCACCCTCGCCTTCGAGAAGCAGTCCGAGTCGAACGCCATGTGGGGCCTGTCCCTGCCGGTGCCCTTCCAGCAGCCGCTGCTCGCCGGCGCCGGCGGCTTCTTCGCCCCGCACGTCCGCGCCTACATGCGCCGCACCGGGGCCCCCGACACGATCGGCTCCCTCGTCGCCTACAAGGACCGCCGCAACGCCCTCAAGAACCCCTACGCGCACCTCCACGAGCACGACCTCACCCTGGAGAAGGTGCAGGCGTCCCCCATGCTGTGGGACCCCATCCGGTACTCCGAGACCTGCCCGTCCTCCGACGGCGCCTGCGCCATGGTCCTCACCGACCGGGCCGGCGCCGGCCGGGCCCCGCGCCCCGCGGCCTGGGTGCACGGCGGTGCCATGCGCAGCGAACCGACCCTCTTCGCGGGCAAGGACTTCGTCTCGCCCAGGGCGGGCTCCGACTGCGCCGCCGACGTCTACCGGCAGGCGGGGATCACCGACCCGCGCCGGCAGATCGACGCCGTCGAGATGTACGTGCCGTTCTCCTGGTACGAGCCGATGTGGCTGGAGAACCTGGGCTTCGCCGCCGAGGGCGAGGGGTGGAAGCTCACCGAGGCGGGCGTCACCGAACTCGACGGCGACCTGCCCGTGAACCCCTCCGGAGGCGTCCTCTCCACCAACCCGATCGGCGCCTCCGGCATGATCCGCTTCGCGGAGGCCGCCCTCCAGGTGCGCGGGGAGGCCGGCGAGCACCAGGTGGACGGCGCCCGCCGGGCCCTCGGACACGCCTACGGCGGCGGCGCCCAGTTCTTCTCCATGTGGCTGGTGGGCGCCGAACCGCCGACGGGCTGAACCCGGCCGGACCGACGCGCCGCGCCGGCCCCGCCGGTCAGGCGCGCAGGCTGTCGCGCACCCGTACCGCCAGCGCCACCGGGTCGCCCTTCGGGGTCACCGGATAGGAGTCCCGCCGCAGGTTCCAGGCGTTCTCCCAGGAGAACCAGTCGATCGCGGCGGGCGCCCGCCCGGTGACCAGCGAGGTCTCCAGCGAGTCCAGGTAGGCCGACCAGCGGGGCGCGTAGAAGCCCGACACGAGGCCGGACCACTCGCGGTTGGCGTAGTCGTGCAGCCCGGCCTCGCTGCCCGCCCGGTGCCCCCACGTGGTGATCAGCGAGCGGGCGTCGAACTCCAGGGCGGCCCGCTCCCGGTCCGAACGCGCCCACGAGCGGGCGCCCTCCAGCCACGGCCCGAGCAGGAACCGCCGGTCGGTGGCGAGCACCGCGTCGAGCAGCGCCATGGAGCTCCGCCACTCCGCCGCCCGCGCCCGGAAGGCCACCAGGTCCTTCGCCTCGTACGCGGCCTTGATCCGGGGCAGCAGCACCCGGCTGCGGTTGGTGAGCGCCTGCCGGGCGGTGTCCACCAGGTCGAAGCGGTACGCGTCGGTGGTCCGCAGCGCCGGCGCCACCTGCAGCAGCTCGGTCAGCGCCCGCTCCACGGTCGCCGCGTCGTACCGCATCGCCTTCGGCCCCCAGGAGGCCGAGGTCCGCACGGTCAGGCTCGGCCGGGCCGTGAAGAGGCTGTCCTGGGACTCGCTCCAGCCGTTCGACCGGGTGCCGTACGGCCCCTTCCGCAGCCACTCCCACGCCCGGGCCGCGTGCGGGTCGGGGGCGCCGTAGCGGCGGGCCGCGTACTGCGCGAACCAGCCGGGGTGGTCCACCGGGGCGTCCCGCCAGGCCAGTTCGGTGAAGAGCGAGAAGGTCACCGGGTTGGCGGAGGTGGCCTCCGGGAGGAAGGCGATGCCGCGCAGCGCGCTGCCCGGCTTGGTCCGCCACGCCTCGAACCGGTCCGTCCACACCGAGGTGTTGGCGCCGATCGTGGTGTGCCCGCCGAAGTTGGGGATGGTGCCGAAGGCGTACGGCGTCCCGGACCAGGCCGCCTCCCGGTCCAGGCCGTCGTACCGGTCGGAGAGCCCGTCCACCACCAGCAGCCGCGAGGTGTCGACGCCCGCGAGCAGTTCGGCCTTCGGGTTGCGCTGCCAGCCGAGCAGCACCCAGGTCGCGCCCGGCCGCGCGTCGTCCAGGGTCTCCATCACCCGTGCGGCGGCCTCGCCGACCGGCACGTCACCGGCGTTCCCGCCCTCGTGCAGCAGGTCCATCTTGTACATCGTGGTGGTGCCGAGCAGCCGCGCCTGGTGCCGGTAGAAGGCCGAGGCGACGCGCGGGAAGAGCGGCCCGCGCGGATCCAGCCAGTCCGGCCGGGCGAAGCCGATCCAGCGGCCCTGCGGCACCACCCGGCCCTGCGGGTTGCGCTCCGCGAAGCCCGGCGGCACCGTGCCGAAGTAGCCGGGCAGCACCGGCGTCATGCCCAGCTCCCGCAGCCGGTCCACGATCCGCCTGCCCAGCGCCGCCCGCCGGGCGATCAGCTGTTCGGTGACCGGGCCGCCGAAGGACGACATGTTCTGCATCAGCCACCACGGCTGGTGCGCGGGTCCGGGGATCCACTCCCGCAGCTCCGCGCCCGTGTAGCCGAACTCCTGGAACGCCGCGTGGTAGGCCGCCTCCGCGCCCATCTGCACGAACACCTCGTTCACCCCGTGCAGGGCGAGGAGGTCGATCTGCCGTTCGTACGCGTCCCAGTTCCGGTACGCCCCCGAGTAGCCGTCGTCCGTGTCGTTAAGCGCGAACCGGTGCGGCACCGACGCCGACCTGCTGACCGTGCCGGACGGGCCGGGCAGCCGGTCCGGCAGCGCCGCGAGGCTGTCCCCGGGCGAACCGAGGTCCACGCCCACCGTGTAGGAGAGGTACCAGTGCACCCCGCGCAGCAGCACCGCGGGCGTGGAGCCCGTGACGACGATCCGCCCCGTCGAACCCGACACCGTGAACCGGTCGGCGGAGCCGGAGCGGGGGACCAGCGCCAGTTCGAACTGGCTCGCGTGCCGGGGCAGCAGCCGCGCCAGCGCGGCCCGCGCCGCGCTCACCGAGTACGGCGCGGCCGCCGGGGCGCCCGCCGCGCCGGCCGCCGGTGCGGCGGTCCCGGCGGGCTCCGCCGAGGCCGGCCCGGAGGTCGGCAGCGCGGTCAGCGCCGTGGCGCACAGGGCGAGGGAACACACCGAGCGCGCGGCCCAGGACCGCGCACGGGAAATGGGAGGTCTCATGGTCGGCTCATCCCCTCGTCAGGACCGTGTGACGATCATGAACTGACCGTCCGTCATATGGGAGTATTCGCAGGGATTCCGGTCAAGGACGACACGCGCCGCGCGCCGCCTCTCCGACTCCGCACATCTGTCCGTCGAACACCCCCCGACCTGCGGGGCGCCGAGGGCGCCCACCACGCCAAGACCACCCGAACTGCTTGGAAGAATGCCGTTACACAGGGCTCGTTCCGGCGTACGCTGGACCTTTCGCGGGGTGATCGCCCCGGCGCCCCGACCGTGCGCCGGGCGCGCGCCCCCTGTGTGGGGGTGGAACGTGGCACGACAGGACGGCAGGCCGGCCCGCCTGGGCTTCGGCCTCTTCGAACGCGAGGCCGCGCTCGACGCCGCCGAGGAGGCGCTCGACCTGCTCACCGGCCTCGCACCCGAGCCCCCGTCCCCGCCCGCGCGCGTGCCCGCCCCGCGCGACGCCCGCGTCGTCCCCCTCCACGCCGCCCGCTCCGCCACCGAGGCCCCGCGCGCCGCCGAACCGCCCACCGCCCGCGGCGGAGTCCTCGTCTACGCCGCACCCGCCGGACTCGGCAAGACCACCCTCCTCGCCGAGATCCGCCGCCGGGCCGGCGCCCGCGGCTGCACCGTCCTCTCGGCCCGCGGCGGCGACCAGGAGCAGCGCGTGGCCTTCCACGTCGCCCGCCAGCTCCTCCAGCCCCAGCTCGCCCACTCCTCCGACGCCGAACTCCGCGAACGGCTCGGCTCCTGGTACGACATCGTCGGCCCCGCCCTCGGCCTGCGCGCCGCCACCGCCGGCTCCTCGCCCGACCCCCAGGGCCTGCGGGACGGCCTCGACTGGATCCTCACCCACCTCGCCGTCCGGCGCGCCCCGCTCGTCGTCGTCCTCGACGACGCCCACTGGGCCGACCCCGAGTCCCTCGGCTGGCTCGCCTCCTTCGCCCCGCGCGCCGAGGACCTCCCGATGCTCCTCGTCGTCGCCTACCGGCCCGACGAACTCCCGGAAGAAGGCGCCGAGTTCACCGGCCACCGCTCCGGACAGCGCCCGCACGGCCTCGCCCCGCTCACCCCCGAAGCGGTCGCCCAGCTGGTCCGGGACCGGATCGGCGCCCACGCCGACGACGCCTTCTGCCGCGACTTCTGGACCGTCACCTCCGGCAACCCCTTCGAGACCGTCGAACTCGCCGCCAAGGTCCGCGACCGCGGCCTCGACCCCACCGCCGACGGCGCCCACGAACTGCGCGACCTCGCCGCCGCCCTCAAGGGCAGCGGCCTCATCAGCCGCCTCGAACGGCTCGGCTCCACCACCGTCCGGCTCGCCTGGGCCTGCGCCGTCCTCGGCACCGAGATCTCGCCCGCGCTCGCCGGATCCCTCGCCGGACTGGGCGACGAGGCCGTGGCCGACTGCGCCGCACGCCTCCGCGAGGCCCGGGTCCTCGCCGACACCGGCGACCCCGACGGCCCGCTCGAATTCGTCCACCCGCTCATCGCCAGCGCCGTCTACCGCGCCATCCCCGACGGCATCCGCGTCGCCTTCCACGGCCAGGCCGCCGCCTGCGTCATCGACGCCGGACTCGGCCCGGCCGCCGCGGCCCGCCACCTCCTGGAGACCCACCCGGAGGGCGACCCCTCGGTCGTCGCCCAGCTGCGCGCCGCCGCGCGCGAGAACCTCCGCGCGGGAGCCCCCGACGCCGCCCGCCGCCACCTGGCCCGCGCCCTGCGCGAACCTCCCACCGCCGACGAGCGCGCCGCCGTCCTCTTCGAGCTCAGCTCCGCTTCGCTGCTCACCGAGCCCGCCACCACGGTCAACCACCTGCGCGCCGCCCTGGAGGAGCCGATCTCCGACCAGGCCCTGCGCCACGGCATCGTCTACCGCCTCTCCCAGGTCCTCGCCCACAGCGACCGCCTGGTCGAGGCCTCCGAGCTCCTGGAGCACGAGAGCCGGCTGACCACCGACTCCCGCAGCCGCCTCCGCATGCAGGCCGAGCGGTTCATGTGGGATGCGCTCCGCTCCGACGAGCCGGAGTCGCCCGCCCGCTCCCGCCGCCTCGCGACCCTCGCCGACCGGCTCACCGGCCGCGACCTCACCGAGCGGTACATCATCGGGCTGCGCGCCTGGGACGCCACCCTGCGCGCCGAACCCGCCACCGTCGCCCTCCGGCACGCCGAGCGGGCCCTCGAAGGCGGCCTGAGCTGGGCCGACGAGAGCCGCGGCTTCGAGGTCCCCGTCCTCGTCGCCCTCATCCACCTCTACGCCGACCGGCCCGGCCGCGCCGAGGAACTCTTCGCCGCCGGCACCGCGGAGTTCGAGAAGCAGGGCTGGCGCGGGGCCCACCTCTCCTTCGCCTACACCCTCCTGGGGTACATCCGCTTCCGCCGCGGCCGGCTCATGGAGGCCGAGGACTTCGCCCGCGCGGGCCTGCGCCTCGCCGAGCGCGTCGGCCCCCGCACCCCCGCCCTCTGGTACGCCACCGGCGTCATGATCGAGGTCCTCCTGGCCCGCGGCCGCACGGAGGAGGCCGAGCGGGTCGCCCGCGACCACGACTTCGGCGAGCCCTTCCCGGCCACCGTCACCATCCCCGACTGCGAGACCGTCCACGCCGAGCTGCTCCTCGCCACCGGCCGCGCCGAGGAGGCCGCCGCCGCGCTGGCCGACATCGGCCGCCGTCTGGAGCCGCGCGGCAAGCGCAACCCGTCGTGCAGCCCCTGGCAGCTCCACCTGGCCCTCGCCGAGGCCGCCACCGCCTCCCCGGTCAAGGCGCTCGCGACCGCCCAGGAGGCCGTCGCCCGCGCCCGCCAGTACGGCGCGCCCTCCGCGATCGGCCAGGCGCTCCGGGTGACCGCCGAGGTCTCCGAGGGCGCCGACCGGATCAAGCTCCTGGAGGAGTCCGTCGACTGGCTGGACCAGTCCCCGGCCGCGTACGAGCTGGCCCGCTCCCTGGTCGCCCTCGGCGCGGCGCTCCGCCGGACCGAGCGCCACGCCGAGGCCGCCGAGCACCTGTACCGGGGCCTGGAGACCGCCCAGGACTGCGGGGCCGACGGCCTCGTCGAGGAGGCCCGGGCCGAGCTGGCCGCCGCGGGCCTGCGCCCGCGCGCCCTGCACACCGCCGACGGCAACTCCCTCACCGCCCGTGAGCGGGCCGCCGCCGGGGCCGCCGTCCGCGGCCTGGACCCGGCCGCCGTCCTCGGCGTCGACCCCGCCACCGCCGCCCGGCTGCTCTCCGCCGTCTACCGCAAGCTGGGCACCGACCGCTCCGGCCTCGCCCACGCCCTCGGCGACCCCGCCGCGCCGGACGGGCCGGAGCAGACGCCCGGAGCGGCCGACCCGGCGGACTGAGCCCCGGAGGGCGGGAGCGGCGCCGGAAGGACGGAGCCCGGCGCCGCACCGCGCGCCCGGGCACGTACCATGGCCGTATGTCCTTCCTCCGCCGCCGCAGCGCCACTCCCGCTGGCCCGGACTTCGACGTCCTCGCCATGGACCCGGGCGACTGGCCCGGCAATCTCGGCGCCGGTCTGCTCCCCGCCCCCGACGGTTCCTGCCAGGGCGTCTTCCTGCGCTACGACCTCTTCGGCGGCCGCGGCCCCGCGATGATCATCGGCAACCTCCCGGAGGGCTCCCCGGCCCGGGAGCTCGCCGAGGGCCAGATCCCCTTCGAGGTCGCCCAGCTCCTCGCCGCCCTCGAGAACGACGAGCCGGTCGAGGTCCTCGACACCGAGGACGTCCCCGTCATGCAGGGCGACAACCTCCTCATCGTGCGCCGCCTCAAGCTCTCCGAGAGCCGCATCTCCTGCGTGCAGTTCGACCGCAGCGACAACGTCCTGGTGACGATCGCCAGTTGGGACCGGCCGATCACCGACGACCTCTACGCGCTGCTCAAGCCGCTGCCCGCCGAGCTGTTCCAGCAGGGCTGACCGGGAGGCGGGGGCCGATGAGCGCACGCGTCGACGCCTGGATCTGGGCGGTCCGGCTGACCAAGACCCGCTCGCAGGCCGCCGCGGCCTGCCGGGCGGGACACATCAAGGTCAACGGCGAGCGGGCCAAGCCCGCCCAGTCCGTGAAGCCGGGCGACGAGGTCCGCGTCTACGTGGCGGGCCGGGAGCGGATCGTCGAGGTCAAGGAGCCACTGACCAAGCGGGTCGGCCCGCCGGCCGCCGCCGAGGCGTACGTCGACAACAGCCCGCCCCCGCCGCCGCGCGAGCACGTCGCCCTCGCCGCCGTCCGCGACCGCGGCGCCGGCCGCCCCACGAAGCGCGAACGCCGCGAGCTGGACGAGCTGCGCGGCCGCCGCCCCTGAGGGAACCGCCCCGGGCTCCGGTGCGGCCCCTCCGCGCGCGTCAGGACGGGGCGCCGGCGAAGGCGGTCGCGACGCGCGCCGCCGTGGTGCCGAGCCCGCGCGGCACGGTCCAGTCCGGTGCCGTCGCGGCCGTGCCGGACCGGTCGCGCAGCAGTGGCGTCCCGGCGCCCGCGTGGACGTCCCCGGCACCGTAGCGCCGTACGGTCCGGTGCCAGTGCAGGACGCCCGCGAGCCAGTCCTCCAGCTCCCGCAGCCAGGCCCCGAAGGCCGCCCGCCCGGCCTCGTCGAGCCCGAAGTGGTCGTACATCAGCGGCACCTCACGCCGCTTCAGGTGCTCGTACTGGCGCAGCCGCCCGCGCATCAGCTCGTGCACCATGCCGGCGGCCGTGTCCCGGTCGACGTCGAAGAACTTCTCCAGGACGAGCACGCCGTTGTGCAGCTCGCCCTCCACCTCGACCTCCTTCTGGTAGGAGAAGAGGTCGTTGACGAGCGCGCCGTAGTCCGCCACCGCGTTCTCCAGCGCGCGGGCGGTGCCCGAGCGGAACACCTCCGGCGGCAGGGTGCCGTCCCGGCGCAGCCGGGCCATCAGCATGGTGAGTTCGGACCCGAAGGTGCTGCGGCGCATCTCGACGTAGTCGACCGGGTCCGGCACGCGGTGCTGCGCCTGGTTGTGCAGCTCCCACATCCAGCTCTCCAGCATCGCGTCGAGCGCGGTCCACAGCTCCGCACGGGCCTCCGGGCCCATCGGCGCCGCGGTCCGCGCCCACACGTCGGCGAGCGCCCGCTCCAGCGCGTTCCCGGCGAACTCCGGGGCGGAGGCGGGGTCGTCCACCGGCAGGCACGCCTTCAGCCGGGCGGTCTGCGCCCGGGCCCCGGCCAGGTCGCGGGGGCGGCCGAAGACCATCGGGTAGTAGTCGTCGGCGTAGGTGCCCCAGGTCAGCCAGAGGGCGCTGAGCTCCAGCTCCTCCAGCGTGCCGTCGGGGTCGAGGCCGGCCGAGCAGAGGGCGAGGTCGAAGCCCTCCATCAGCGGCCGGTCCCAGATGTCGTCGAGCAGCCCCATCGCGTCGGCCCAGTCCTCGGAGCGCCGCTTGGCCTCCTGGTGGTGCGGGTTGAGGGAGAGCGGGTAGGGGAGGTCGAAGTCGGGCAGCGGCGAGGGGCCGGTGATCCGGTGGGGCGTGTGGGTGAGGCTCCGCAGCCGCGCCTCGCCGGCCCGGCCGCCGAGCAGGCTCCGGACGTCGAGCACCGACATGCCGAGCGCCGGGGCTCCGGCGGACGCGTCGGCCATGCCCTCGTTCATGTACCGGCTGGAGCGCATGTGCCACTCGTGGCCGCCGGACTGCCAGTCCTGGAGCCCCTTGGTGTAGGCGCCGATGGCCGCGATCTCCCGGGGGTCGAGGCCCTCCCGCACGGCCAGCGCGGGCACCTCGGTGAGCGCGGTGTTCTCGAACTGCTGGACCCGTGAGGTCAGCAGGTCGTTGACGGCGTCGGCGGCCTCCTGGGTGGAGCAGCCGAGGAAGTGCTCCAGGACGAGCACGCCGTTGCTGTTCTCGCCCTCGTCCTCGACCTCGCGCTGGTACGAGAAGAGGTCGTTGCGCAGGTGGACGGCGTCCGAGAAGGCGTCGCGCAGCACCCTCAGCGGCCGCGAGCGGGCCACCCGGTCGGGGACCTCGGCCCCGGCGGCGTACTCGACGAGTCCGGCGGACCAGGGGGCGCCGCCGACCTTGCGGCGCATCTCGATGTACTCGAGCGGGTTGGCGATCCGGCCGTCGTTGATGTTGTCGAGCTCCCACAGGGACTCGTAGAGGAGGGCCTCGGTGGCCTCGGCGAAGCGCTGCCGCCAGCCGTCGGACATCGCGGGGACGGTGCGCCGCCACAGGTCGGCGAGGCCGGCCTCCACGGGGTTGACCGGCTCGGGCATGCCGGCCGCGGGGTCGGCCGGCATGAAGTGCGGCAGCCGGTCCAGGTACTCCTTGCTGCCCGCCCGGTCCTGGGTGCGCTTGAAGACCTCCAGGAAGTGGTCGTCGAAGAAGAAGACCCACGTGTACCAGTCGGTGACCAGGTTCAGCGCGTCCTCGTCGCAGTCGGGGTGGGTGTAGGCGCAGAGCAGCGCGTAGTCGTGCGCGTCGAGGTCGGCCGTCTCCCAGACCCCGGAGCCCTCCAGCATGCCCATCGCGCGGGCCCAGTCCCGGGTGTGCGTCCGGGCGGCCTCCACGTGGGGGTTGAGGCGCGCCGGATACGGGACGTAGAAATCCGGCATGACGAAGGGCTGAGGCATGTGCGGGCGGGCCTTTCCGATGGAGAGGGGTGCTGTTCCGGCCCAGCCTTACCCCTGTCCCCGGCCGGGAACCCGCGCTCGGGAATAGTCGTACGAACACGGGAAGGGGTGGCGTCGGGAGGGAATCCCGGCGCCACCCCGCAGCTTTCGGCCAAGCCCGCTCAGCCCTGGAGAACCCGCACGTCAGCGGCCTTCACAAAGGCGATCCGGTGGCCGAACTGGATCTGGTAGTACTCCTCCTGGCCGCGCACGACCCGATGGTTCGCGCTGTCGAACACAGGTGCGTAGTAGTACTCCCCGGGCGTCTTGTGCCCCACCACGTACCGCTGCCCCGCGAGCAGCCGGTACGGCAGCGGCGACACCGCCTGCACCGGCACCCCCGCCGGGTACGCCGACGCCTCCGGATAGGCCCGCCCGTACACCGGCACCTCCGTCAGGCCCTCCCGCGGCGTGAGCAGCAGCCCGCGCGCGCCCACCGCCGTCGGCTCCGCCTCCGGGTCGTGGAACCACGCCTTCTGCCCGAGGTACCAGATCGCCGTCCAGTCGCCCCGGCGCTCCGCCACCGCGTAGCTCTGCCCCGTCGTCGCCCGCGCGCCCGTGTCGTTGACCCCGGTCGTGGAGTCCTGCCCGCCGGGCCGCAGTCCGATGTCCTTCACCAGCGGCGCGTCGGCGCTCGGAGCGGTGTGCAGGCGCACGGCGCCGCTGCCGTGCGGCGCGCACGCCTCCCCGGTCGTCGCGCACCCCGTGTACACCGGCCGGTTCCCGCCGTACTCCGGGCGGATCGTCACCACGGCCGCCCGCGGACCCGCGCTCGGCGTCAGCGGCCGGCCGAGCAGCCGGAAGTAGTGCGCCCAGTCCCAGTACGGACCCGGGTCGGTGTGCATGCCGCGGATCGACGACGTCACCGTGCCCGGCACGTTGTCGTGCCCGATGACGTGCTGCCGGTCCAGCGGGATGTCGTACCGCTTCGCCAGGTACCGCACGAGCCGGGCCGAACTGCGGTACATCGCCTCCGTGTACCAGGAGTCCGGGGCCGTCAGGAAGCCCTCGTGCTCCAGGCCCACCGACTTGGCGTTCACGTACCAGTTCCCCGCGTGCCAGCCGACGTCCTTCAGCGGCAGGTGCTGGGCGACGTGCCCGTCCGAGGAGCGCAGCGAGTACTGCCAGGAGACGTACGTCGGGTCCTGCACCAGCTTCAGGGTGACGTCCCAGGTGGCCTCGGTGTCGTGCACGACGATGTAGTCGATCTTCTGCGAGACCGGCCGGTCCGCCTTGTCGTGGTTGCCGTAGTCGCCGTCGCCGAACTCCTCGTAGGGCGCCGGGATCCACTCGCACGCCACCGTCGTCGGGCACTCCACCGGACCGCGCGTCGGCGCGCGCAGCCCCAGCCCCGCCACCTGCCCGGTGTCCGGCGCCACCGCCGGGGCGGCCGGCAGCGCGACCCGCTGCCCGCTGTCCGTGACCCGCGCCTCGCCGGTCCGGATCACGTCGAAGACGTCGTTCGCGTACGCCGCCGCCGTGGCCGTGTCGTCGGCGCCCGAGTACCGGGCCACCGCCCCGTACCAGTCGGCCGGGTCCGCGCTCGGCGCCCGCCCGGCCTCCCGCTGGGCCGCCGCGAGCAGCGCCGCGCCGCCCTCGATGTTCGCCGCCGTCGAGCTCCGCAGCTCCTCCGCCGGGATCCCGGAGAGCGCCGAGGCCCGCTCCAGGGTCCGCAGCCGGGCCGGCAGCTCGTCGGGCGCCGGCAGGTGGGTGCCGGCCCCGGTCCTGGCGGGCCGGGCGCCGTCGCCGCGCGCGTCCTCGCCGTCCTCCGAGTGGTGCGGTACGGAACGGGCCAGCGCCGTCGCCGCGTCGGTGAGGTGCATCGGCCCGTAGCCGCCGGTCACGCTGGGCGCGCCGGCGTGCCCGTCCCAGCGCGACTGGAGGTACGAGACGGCGAGCAGCACGCTCTCGGGCACGCCGTGGCGCTCGGCCGCCGCCGCGAACTGGCGCTGGAGCGAGTCCGCCGCCGGCGCGTCGGCACCGGCCGGCGGCGCGCCCGACAGCAGCGGGAGGAGCAGGGCGGCGGACGCGGCGACGGAGAGCACGCGACCTCGGGACGCGGTACGGAGCAAGACGGCCTCCTGGGACGGGGGGTGACACGGGGGCGTGCGGTACCGGACCCGTACAGGGGTAGCCGCTCCCCGACCATCCGTCAATCACCCCGCGCCGAAGGCGAGTTCCCACGTCAGCGCGGTCGTGCGGGCCGCGCGGGCCGACTTTCGCGGTGACGGCCCGCCCACCGGCGACGCGTCGGTGGTCTCGACCAATGGGGCCGCCCGGCGCCGCTCCCGGGAGGGCGCCGGGAACGGCGAAGCGCCGCACTCCCGGTGTGTCGGCACCGGGTGCGCGGCGCACACCCCCGTCCCGCGGTGGGAACGCTCAGCGCGTCCCCACCGCCGCGCGCACGGCCCGCCGTGCCATGGCGCAGTCGTCGTGCAGCCGCCTCAGCAGCAGCCGCTGTTCCTCCCCGGGTGCCAGCGCCCCCGAGACCGCCGGCACCGAACCCGCCGGCGGGGCCTCCTTGATGGTCCGCTGCACGGCCGTCTCGTACGTGCGGATCTCCCGCGTCAGCACGATCATCAGGTTCACCAGGAAGGCGTCCCTGGCCGCCGGACCCTGCTGCTGCGCCATCTGGCTGATCTGGCGCCGGGCCAGCGGCGCGTCGCCGAGCACCGCCCACAGTGTCGCCAGGTCGTAGCCGGGCAGGTACCAGCCGGCGTGCTCCCAGTCGACCAGGACGGGACCGGCGGGGGAGAGGAGGATGTTGGAGAGCAGGGCGTCACCGTGGCAGAACTGCCCCATGCCCTGCCGGCCGCCCGCGTGGGCCAGGCCGTGCAGCAGCTTCTGCAGGTCGTCGCGGTCCCGGTCGGTGAAGAGGCCCAGCTCGTGGTAGCGGGCGATCCGCGCGCCGTAGTCCAGTGGGGCGTCGAAGGTCCCGGCCGGCGGCCGCCAGGCGTTGAGCCGGGCGATCGCCCCGAGTGCCGCCCGCACGTCGGCCCGCGGCGGGGCCTCCACGGGGTGGCGCGAGAGGGCCGCGGCCCGCCCGGACATCCGCTCGATCACCAGCGTGCAGTTCTCCGGGTCCGCGGCGATCAGCCGCGGCGCGCGCACCGGCGGACGGTGGCGTACGAAGGAGCGGTAGGAAGCTATTTCGTGCCGGAACCGCTCGACCCACGCGGGGGAGTGGTCCAGTAAACACTTCGCCACCGCCGTCGTGCGTCCGGTCGTCCCGACGATCAGGACGGAACGGCCGCTGCGCCGCAGCACCTGCACCGGGTTGAACTCCGGGCAGATCCGCTGCACCGAGGCGATGGCGGCCTTCAGCTGCGCCCCCTGCGGGCCGGACAGGTCGATCCTGCCGCTGACCCGGGTGCCGGGTCCGGTGCCGGTCCCGGCCGCCCAGGACCGCGGACGCGCGGCCCGCGGTGCGGGGGCGAGGTACGGCCCACCGGCCGGCACCAGGCGGGTCTGCGGCCGGGGCGGGGCGGACACGGAGGACGATGCTGTGTACATGGAGGTGACAGATCCCTTCGTGGTCCGACGTATCGCGTGCGTCGCCCCGCCCGCCCCCGGTCCGCACCCTGGGGAAAATGAGGGCCGGTCGACGGGGCGGGGTGGCGCATACCTACCTGACACCCGCGCGCGGGTGGCGGAACATCGAGCGCACCCTGGCGAACCCTGGCGAATAGTCGCCAGCCCTATGACAGCGGGCTACTGTCAACTCAGCCGAGAACCTGGGGGCTTAGACGTGACAGGGCAGACCAACACCCGCCTGGCGGACCTCTTCGGCCTCGCCGGCTGGTCCAAGGGCGAACTCGCGAGACTGGTCAACAGGCAGGCGGCGGCCATGGGCCACCCCCAGCTGTCGACCGACACCTCGCGGGTGCGGCGCTGGATCGACAGGGGAGAGACCCCGCGCGATCCCGTCCCCCGGGTGCTGGCCGCCCTGTTCACCGAGCGACTCGGTCGTGTCGTGACCATCGAGGACCTCGGGTTCGTACGACGCGGGCGTGCCGGAACACGGCAGGCCGTCAGGAACAAGGAAGAGAACCCTGACGGAATGCCCTGGGCTCCCGACCGTACGGCTGCGGTCCTCACCGAATTCACGGGAATGGACCTCATGCTCAACCGACGCGGCCTGATGGGCGCGGGAATCGCGCTCACCGCCGGATCCGCACTCAACAGCTCCCTGAACGACTGGCTCAGGACCGAGCCGACCCGCCCCGCCGCGGTCCCCCGCGCCACCGATCCGTACCACGCCGACCCCGCCGGCTTCGACCGCTACGAGGCCGCCCCCATCGGCTCCGAGGAGATCGAGGCGCTGGAGCAGTCGGTGAAGATCTTCCGCGCCTGGGACGCCTCCCGGGGTGGCGGTCTCCAGCGCAAGGCCGTGGTGGGCCAGCTCAACGAGGTCGGCGGCATGCTCGCCTACCGCCACGCCGACCACCTCCAGCGGCGGTTGTGGGACGTCGCCGCCAACCTCGCCGTCCTGGCCGGCTGGATGTCCCACGACGTGGGCCTCGAACCCACCGCGCAGCGCTACTTCCTCATCGCCGCCCACGCGGCCCGCGAGAGCGGCGACCGGCCGCGCGCCGGCGAGGCGCTCTCGCGCGCCGCCCGCCAGATGGTCCACCTGGGCCGTCCCGACGACGCCCTCGACCTGATGGAGCTGGCCAAGTCCGGTGCGGGCGAGCGGCTGCTGCCGCGCACCCGGGCGATGTTCCACACCATCGAGGCGTGGGCGCAGGCGTCGATGGGCCGGGGCCAGGCGATGCGCCGCACCCTGGGCGAGGCCGAGGACCTCTTCGTCTCCGACAAGAACGAGGAGACGCCGAACTGGATGCAGAGCTTCGACGAGGCCGACCTGCACGGCATGCAGGCCCTCGCCTACCGCACCCTCGCCGACCACGACCCGGCGGCGGCGGTCACCGCGCAGCACCACGCGAAGCTCGCCCTGGACCTGCGGCGCGACGGGCACGACCGCTCCAAGCTCTTCGACCGCATCTCGATGGCCTCGGCCTGCTTCATCGCCGACGACCCCGAGCAGGCCGACCGCTACGCCCGGCTCGCCCTCATCTCCATGGGCGAGACCTCCTCGCACCGCACCTGGCACCGGCTGCGCGAGATGTACCGGCTCACCGGCCAGTACGCGGGCTACTCGAAGATCGAGGACCTGCGCGCCGAGCTGGAGGTCGAGCTGCCCCGGTCACCGGAGGCCCCGAGAACGGGCCAGGCCTGAGCGCGGGGCACGGCCCCGGGACGCGGCACGCGGTGCCGACCGGGGAGCGCACGCGGTCCCGGAGTCCCGGACGCAGACGGACGCCGCCCCGGGAGGGCGCGCCGGTTCAGGAGCCGACGCGGACGACCATCAGGCAGGCGTCGTCCTCACGCGCCTCCTCGCCGAACTCCTCCAGGACGGAGCGCAGGCACTCCTGCGCGTCCCGGGCCTCCGCCAGGCGGGGGGCGAGGTCGAGCAGCCGGGCGAGTCCGGTCCCGTCGTCGAGCGCGCCCGCCGTCCGGGTCAGCCCGTCGGTGTGCAGCACGAGCACGTCGCCGGGGAGGAGCCGGGTCTCGGTCTCCTCGTACGCGGTCCTCGGCGTCGCCCCGAGGAGCACGCCCTCCGGGCGGCGCAGCGGGCGGCCCGCCCCGCCGCGGAAGAGCAGCGGGGCGGGGTGGCCTGCCTGCGCCCAGGTGAGCGTCTGCGCCACCGGGTCGTAGCGGCAGCACATCGCGCTGCCGAGCGCGGGCCGGCCGGAGGTCTCCAGGAGCTGGTTGAGGTGGCCCATGAGGGCGCCGGGCCGGATTCCGGCCACGGCCATGCCGCGCAGCGCGCCGAGCAGCATCGCCATCGACGACGTCGCCGCCACACCGTGGCCGGTGAGGTCGCCGACGGTGAGCAGGGCGTCGCCGGCGGGCAGCGCGAGCGCGTCGTACCAGTCGCCGCCGATCAGGTTGGTGGAGGCGGCCGGGAGGTAGTGTCCGGCGACGTCGAGCGGGGCGGGGCCGTCGTGGGCGAAGCGGAGCGATCCGCGCCAGGGGGGCAGGACCGCCTCCTGGAGCTCGACGGCGACCCGGCGCTCGGTGCGCTCGACCTGCCGGCTGTGCTCCAGGCGGTCCCGGCTCTCGCGGACGGCCCGCTCGCTGCGGCGCAGTTCGCTGACGTCCCTCAGGACGGCCCACATGGAGGCCGTGCAGCCGTCGGCGTCGAGCACCGGCTCACCGGTCATGTGCACGGTGCGGACCTTGGCGTCGGCGCGGACGATCCGGAACTCGCCGTCGATCGGCTTTCCGTCGATCAGACAGTCCGTCACCATCGCCTGGAGCAGGGGCTGGTCCTCGGAGTGGACCACGGTCGGCATCTCGTCGAGCGACATGGGCCCCCGCTCGCGCGGGCGGCCGAAGATCTGGAACAGCTCCTCGGACCAGCTCACCTCGTCGGTCAGCAGGTTCCACTCGGCGCTGCCGACGCGGGTGAGGAGCGAACCGGTGCGGGCCGGGGCCTCGCCGTAGGCGGCTCCGGCGTCACTGGTGAACGATCCGTCGAAGGGGAGGTCGTCCTCCTCGGGCGCGGCGTCCTCGGGCCCGAGGACCTGCCGGGCGGGCAGGGTCGCGGCCGGGGCGCCGTCGCGGAGCTGCCCGAACTGCGCCCGCAGCTCGTCGAGCTGATGCACCGCCAGGTCGCAGAGCGCGCGCTGCCAGCGCCGCCGGGGGTCGTCGTCGTGGGCAGCGGCGTCCCGGCGGACGGCGTCGACCTCACCGCGCAGGCGACTCGCCTGCGAGATCAGCGCGTCCACCGCACCCGGCTCGGGAGGCTGGGCGGGACGGTCCGCGAACAGAGGGGACGGCATGTCGTACTCCGATACAGGCGCGGCGCGGCCCGTGTGGGAACGGACCTTGAGACGACTGTGGCACAGGGTCCGAGCGGCCGTAAGGGATTTGGCAACACTCGATCCGGTGGTGCTTCTGGCATATGCCCGAGGCCCGGCCGTCACCGGCCGCGCCCCCACGGGTTACGGTGCACGGGTGGTGAGCGACGAGCTGAACGGTACGGCCGGCACGGTGGGCACGGACACGGGGGAGACGGCGGTGACTTCGGGCCCCGCGGCGGGCACGGCCGTGCTGCTCGCGGCGGCCCCCGCGGGGCGCGGCCGCGCGATGGACGCGGCCTCCGTGCTGCCCTCGCTCGCGGCGGTCCCGCCCGGCGTTCTCACCGGCACGGCGACCGCGACGCTCGTCGAACTCGCCGACCCCGTCGACCCGCAGACCGTCCTCACCCGGCTGCGCGCCGCCGCGCAGAGCCCCGGCCCGCTGGTCCTCTACCTCGCGGGCCAGCTCCACCTGGACCGCCGCCAGCAGCTGCCCCACCTCGCCCTCGCCCGCAGCACCTCGGCCGCCCTCCGCTACACGGCCCTGCCCTGGCACTGGCTCGCGGAGGCGGCGGCGTCCCGGCGGCCGGGCACGACGACGGTGGTCGCGGACCTGGTCGCCGACCCGGAGGCGTGGGCCCGCCTTGCCGCCGCGCCCGACCTCCTCCGGCTCGTCCCGGCGCCCACGCTCTACGCCCGCGTCGGCGCGCCCCCGCGCCGCGGCGAACTGGCCGCCCCCGACTACCTCCGCGCCTGGGCCGACCAGTGGCGCGCCGGCGCCCGCCCCTCCTTCGCCGCGCTCCACGCGGAGGCGGCCACCCGCACCCAGTCGTCCCCGACCCCGCCCCTGTTCCTGGTGACGGCCGCCCGGGAAGGCGCGAGGCCGACCCCGGAGCCCCGACCGGCCCCCGCCCCGGTCCCCGTCCCGGTCCCTGCTCCGGCCCCCGCCCCCGCTCCGGTCTCGCCTCCCGCCCCGGCACCGCTCTCCGTGCGGACGTCCGCCGCTCCCGCCCCCGGCATCCCGGCCCCGGCACCCGTCCCTGCTCCGGCCTCGCCCCCGGCACCGGTGTCCGTCCCCGCTCCGGCACCGGCCCCCGTGGCGCCTGTCGTCGAAGGGCCGGTCCCGGACGGGGCGCCGGTCCCGGTCTCGTTCTCCAAGCCGGACCGGACTCCGGCTTCGGCCTCGACTTCGGCCTCGACTCCGGCTCCGGCCTCGGCTCCGGCTCCGGCCTCGACTTCGGCCTCGACTCCGGCTCCGGCCTCGGCTTCTGCTTCGGCTCCTGCCTCGGCTTCGACTCCCGCCTCGGCTTCACCGCTGGTCCCGGCCCCGGCGGGGGGCCCGGCCCCGGTCGCGGTGCCGCCTCGTGCCGAGGGGCCGAGCGTGGCCCCTGCCCCCGTTCCGCCCCTGCCGGCCGGTTTCGTGCCCGTCGAGGCCGAAGAGGGGCTCGGCACCATGAAGTCGGCCCCGCCGAAGGCGAAGGAGGCGGCACCGGCGGCCCACGGAGCGGCCCCGCCCGTCCCGCCGCTGCCGCCCGCCCCACCCGCAGCGCCGCCCGCCCCACCCGCAGCGCCGCCCGCGCCGCCCGCGCCCGCCCCGGTCGCGGAGCCCGGGGCCCGGGCTCGTACCGCCGGGGCGGCCGGGCGGGCGCCGGCGGCCGTCGATCCGCGCCGGGCGGCGGGTTACGGCACGGCCGCGCCGACCCCGCCGACCGCGCCCGCCGCCTCCGCCGAGCCGGCCGCGCACGATCCGCATCCGGCGATCCTGTCGGCCGCGATGGCGGGGCGGCACGCCGAGGCGGCGGAGATGGCGGCGGCGTGGGAGCGGGACGCGCTGCGGCGGTTCGGGCCGCGGTCGGGGGAGGCGGTGCACTGGATGGAGGTGCGGGCCGACCTGGCGCGGCTGGCGGGGGAGCCGGCCCGCAGCTGCGAGCTGTGGCTCGCGGTCGCCGAGGCGCGGCTCGGGCTGCGCCAGCAGCCGGACGACCGGGACGTGGAGGGTGCGGTGGACCGGGCGCACCACCAGTGGGAGCAGATCGCCGATCCGGCCCGCGCCCGCGCCCTCGGCCCCACCCTGGTGGCGCTTCGCCGCCGGGTCCCGGGCCGCCGTCCCGGCGCCCTGGAGGCGCTCCGCCGGCGGATGCACACCCGCTGACCCGGCCGGCCGGGACCGGGTCCGTACCAGCAGAAGGGCTCCACGTGACGTCTCTCGCCCGCGCCCAGCGGTCGCTCGCCGATCCGTCCGTCCGGCATCCGCTCTGGCCGCCGCTGACCGCCGGGTGTCCGGTGACCTCCACGGAGGAGGTCGCGTATCCGCTGGAGGTCGACTACGACTACGACGCGGTGCCGGCGGACCTCTTCGAAGGGCCCGCCGCGCACGGTCTGGAGCGGTGGGCGCCGCTGCTGCCTCCGCTGGCCGCGCCGGGGCTGGGGGAGGGGAACACGCCGCTGGTGGAACTGGCCGACGGGGTGTGGGTGAAGGACGAGTCGCGCAATCCGACGTGGAGCCACAAGGACCGGCTGAACCGGGTGGCGGTGAGCGCCGCCGTCGCCTCGGGCGCGCGCGGCGTCGTCGTCTCCTCGTCCGGCAACCACGGCGCGGCCGCCGCCGCGTACGCGGCCCGGGCGGGGCTGCGGTGCGCCGTGTTCACCTCGCCGCAGGCGCCGCCCGCCGTCGCGTCCCACCTGCGGGCCTACGGTGCGACGGTGCTGACCGTCCCGCCGGCCTCGGTGCGGCCCCTGATGCGGCGCATCGTCGAGGAGCTGGGCTTCCAGTCGGTCAGCAGCGTCACGGACTCCGCTCACACGGGGCATCCGTTCGGCCCGGAGGGCTACAAGACGATCGCCTACGAGATCGCCCTCGCGCTCGGGCGGGCCCCGGCCGCCGTCCACGTCCCCACCGGCTACGGCGAGTTGCTGTTCGGCGTCGCCAAGGGTTTCGAGGAGCTGGCCCGGCTGGGGGTGACCGGCGGCGTGCCCCGGATGTACGGCGTCGAGCCGGCCGCCGCCGGTGCCCTCACCGAGGCGCTGCGGACCGGCCGGCCGGCCGCCCGGGTGCCCGTCGGCCCGACCGCCGCGTACGCCATCGACTGCGAGGTGAACGGCTACCGGGGGGTGCTGGCCGTCCGCCGCACCGGCGGCGGGGCGCGCACGGTGACGGAGGACCAGTTCCGTGCGGCGCGGGAGGAGTTGGCCGCGCAGGGCGTCTGGTGCGAGACGTCCGCCGCCGCGGGGCTCGCCGGACTGCGCGCCCACGGTCCGGATCCGGCGGCCGAGGAGGGGCCCGTCGTCTGCGTGGTCACCTCCAGCGGCTACAAGGACGTGGCGACGGGGCGGGCGTCCGCCGCACCGGCGGACGCCGACTGGGACGCCGTCCGGGGGCTGCTGGAGGGGTGAAGGGGCCGCCGGGCGCCGTCAGTGCGTCCGGTGGTACTCGGCGATCGCGTCGAAGGCGGCCTTCGGCTCCCACGGCAGTCCGGGGTAGCGGGTGCCCTCGCGGTCCTCGTAGACCTTGACCACGCCGTAGCTCGCGAGGTCGAGGTCCGCCGTCGGGTCGCCGTCGGGGCGGTGGACGTGGTCGTGCAGCGCGAAGGTGAAGACGAAGGTCGCGTCGACGCCGGACTCGTCGAACACGGCGAGGAGTTCGCGGACGTGGCCGGCCTGGCCCTCCTCGTCCCGCTCGTACGTCCCGGTCAGCCGGATCGGGCCGGACGCGTCGTACTCGACGACCTCCAGGCCGAGCGCGCCGCGGTCGCCGGCGCCCCGGTAGCAGGCCGATCCGAACTCGGTGACGGCCACCGGCTTGCCGCCGGCGGCCGCGACCATGCCGCGCACCCCCTCGGCGAAGCCGTCGGCGATCGCCGAGGAGCGGTAGACGTCGACGGACACCAGGTCGAACGGCGTCCAGTCGACGCCTTCGAGGGGGACGGAGGCGTAGGTGACCGGGCCGCCGAAGCGGGCGCGGACCACCGTCGCCGCCTCGGCGAGGAAGGCGTTCACCCGGGCCCGGGTGCCGGGGAGCGCCGCCCGCAGCTCGTCGGGGCGGCCGAGCACCGCGATCCGCTCGTCGGTGTCGGCTCCGGGGAGGAACCCCGGGTTCATCAGGCTGAGTTCCGCGCCGGCGACGAAGACGACCGCCGCGCCGCTCCGGCGCAGCCGCTCGGCGCGCTCCGCGCAGTCGGCGAAGAGCGCGAGCATGTCCGCTTCGGTCCGTTCGAGGGGGTACGGCGAGAACCAGACCTCCAGGCCCAGGTCCGCCGCGTGTCCTGCCGCCAGTTCGATGCGGTCCGGGTCGCCGCCCATGACCCGGACCGCCGTGCAGCCGAGGTCGTCGCGGATGATCTCCAGCTCCCGCCGGACGGTCTCCGGTTCGAAGGCGCGGCGGGCGTTCCGCCCGTGCTTCACGAACCCCGTGTCGTAGCTGATGCCCTTGGCGCGCATGAGGTGCTCACCTTCCTCGAATTTAAGGTACTGGCCGTACCTTAATTGGCCGCCGCCGCGGTCGGCAAGGAAGATGGGGAGGTACGGCCGGTACCGGAAGGGGTGGACATGACGGAACGCGCGGAGCCCGGACGGACCCGGCGGCGCGGCGCCGCGCTGGAGGACGCGATCCTCGACGCCGCCGCCCGGGAGCTCGTCGAGTCCGGTTTCGCCGGCATGACCATGGACAAGGTCGCCGCCCGCGCCGGCACCAACAAGAACGCCCTCTACCGCCGCTGGCCCCACCGCCTGGCCCTCGGCACCGCCGCGTACAAGCGGCTCGCCACCGCCGCCCCCGTCCCCGACACCGGCACCCTGCGCGGCGACGTCCTGGAGCTCCTGCGCCGGGCCAACCGCCACTGGAGCTCCCCGCTCGGCGCCGTCCTGCGCGAACTCCTCGCCGCGGCCGGCGGGGCCGCCGAGTTCCTCGCCTCGCTCCAGGAGCAGTCCGGCGACGCCGCGGCGCCCTGGCTCACCGTGCTGGGCCGGGCGGTCGCCCGGGGCGAGGCCGCCCCCGAGGCGTTGCACCCCCGGGTCGCCACCGTCGCCGTCGTCCTGCTGCGCGACGAGTTCGTCGTGCGGGGCGTGCCCAGCGCGCCCGACGACGTCCTCGTCGAGATCGTCGACGAGGTCTACCTCCCGCTCGTCCGCTGCCGGGGCGCCGCGCGGCCGTCCGGGGGCTGACCCGCCCGCCGCCCCGCCGTTCTGCGATGATCCGGCCATGACCGTCCCACCGTCCCGGCACCCGGCGACCGCGCTGCGCACCGAGCGGCTGGAGCTGCGGCCCGTGCGGAGCGCCGACCTGCCCGCCGTGACCCGGCTCTGGACCGACCCCGAGGTCCGGCGCCACCTCGGCGGGCCGGTCATCGCGTCCGTCGTCCGGATCCGGCAGCGGCGGATCGTCGGCGCGCCCGGCTTCCACGCCGTGGTCCGCGCCGAGGACGGCGTGGTGCTCGGCCTCGTCACCGTCGAGCCCGCCGGCCACGGGGGCGAGACCGAGGTGTCGTACCAGTTCCTGCCCGAGCACTGGGGGAGCGGATACGCCCGCGAGGCCGTGGCCGCCGCCGTGGCCCGGGCCCTGGAGACGGCCCCCAGCGTCGTCGCCGTCACCCAGGAGGCCAACGCCCGCTCCCGTCGCCTCCTGGAGGCCGTCGGCCTGGAGCACGCCGGCTCCTTCGAGGAGTGGGACGCCCGCCAGGTGCTCTACCGCCGCCGCGCCTGACCCCTCCCTACGCGCCGCCCCCGGCCAGCCGGGCCACCGCCCGCTCGATCCGGGCCGCGCGGGTCTTCGCCGTCCGGGCCTGCCACAGGGAGAGGATCACCAGGTAGCGGTCCGTCCTCCCCAGCGCCTCGAAGGCGCGGGCCGCCTCCGGGCGGGCGGCGAGGGCGGCCGCCAGGTCGTCCGGGACCGTGGCGTCCTTCTGGGAGGGGTACGCCGCCTCCCACCGCCCGTCGGCCCGCGCCGCCCGCACCTCCGCGAGCCCCGGCTCGCGCATCCGGCCGTCCGCGAGCAGCCGCTCGACCTGCCGCACGTTGACCTGCGACCACAGGCTGCCCGGCCGGCGCGGGGTGATCTTCTGGAGGTAGGAGCGCTCGTCGCGGGCCTTGCGCTTGCCGGTGATCCAGCCGTAGGCCAGCGTCAGGTCCAGGATGTCGCCGGCCGTCGGCGAGGGCAGGCCGGCGCCCTTGCGGCCGAGCAGCAGCCAGACGCCCGGGGTGTCGCCGTGGTGCTCGCCGAGCCAGGCCTCCAGCTCGCCGCCGCCGTCGAAGCCGAGGACGGCGAGCCCCTCGTCCGTGCCGACCGTCTCCACCCGTCCGCCCTCCCCGTGCCCGCGAGCCGCCGGCGCGCCCCCTCGGGCCCGTCCCGCACAAGATATTGACACTGGCCGGAGATCGGCCGTAACTTGCGTGCAACGTCGAACTAACGCGCGTTACTAAAGCGCGTAACCCATCAGTTCCGGCCGGGGGGCCGTGCAGGAAGAGGGAGGGGTCATCGTGGCGGCCGGCAACACCCGCAGCGTCACCATGAGCGATGTGGCCCGGCGGGCCGGAGTCTCGCGCACCGCCGTGTCGTTCGTCCTGAACGACCGGCCGGGCGCGGCGATCCCGGACGAGACCCGGCGCCGGATCCTCGCCGCCATCGAGGAGCTGGGCTACCGGCCCAACGCCGGGGCCCGCGCGCTCGCCGCCCAGCGCAGCGAGTGGTACGGCCTGATCACCGAGATCGTCACCGCCCCCTTCGCGGTCGACGTCATCAAGGGCGCCCAGGACCGGGCCTGGCTCGACCGGAAGTTCCTGCTGATCGCCGCGAGCGAGGGCGACCCGGCCCAGGAGGCCGCCGCCCTCGACAAGCTTCTGGAACAGCGGGTGGAGGGACTGCTCTACGCCACGACCTGGCACCGGGCCGTCGCCCTCCCCAGGGCCGCCCGCGAGGTCCCCACCGTCCTCGTCAACTGCTACGACGCCGAGGGCGAACTGCCCTCCGTGGTCCCCGACGAGGTCACCGGCGGCCACCGCGCCGCCCGGCACCTGGTCCGGGCCGGCCACGAGCGCATCGGTCTCATCAACCTCGACCCCGCCATCCCGGCCGCCGTCGGCCGCCGCGAGGGGTACGAGCGGGCGCTGCGCGAGGCGGGTCTCCCCCTCGACCCCGCGCTGGTCGTCTCCGGCCACGCGACCGCCGACGGCGGCTACGCCGCCGCCTGCGAACTGCTCGACCGCGCCGACCGGCCCACCGCGCTCTTCTGCGCCAACGACCGGATGGCGATGGGCGCGTACGACGCCATCAAGGAACGCGGGCTGCGCATCCCGGACGACGTGGCCGTGGTGGGCTACGACAACCAGGAACTGATCGCCGCCTATCTGCGGCCCAAGCTGACCACCCTCGCCCTCCCCTTCGAGGAGATGGGCGCCAGGGGCGTGGAGATGCTGGCCGCCCTCGCAGCGGGGCAGCCGCTCGACACCCGCAGGGTGACGGTCGACTGCCCGCTGCTCGAACGCTCGTCGGTCTGACTGCGAATCAGGTCCGGCGAGTCATCTCGTCCCGTCTTCGTCCGGTGTGTTGAAGAGAGGAAAGAGCCTCCATTATGACACCTCCCCCCGTCCGCGGCCGATCTTCCCGAAGGTTCCGCCCCGCCCCGCTCGCGGCCGCCGCGGCCACGGCCGCGCTGCTGCTGACCGGCTGTTCCGGCGGCGCCGGGGCGACCGGTTCCCAGGGCGCCCCGGAGACCCGTCTGCTCACGATCCCCCGTGAGGACATGGGCACCTTCACCAGGAACTTCAACCCGTACTCGCCCAAGGCCGCCCCGATGACCCGGGAGGCGGTCTACGAGCCGCTGATGATCCACAACCCGGCCGACGGCAAGGACACCCCCTGGCTCGCCACCTCGTGGGCCCGGTCCGCCGACGGAAGGTCCGTCACCTTCACCCTCCGCGAGGGCGTGAAGTGGTCCGACGGCAAGCCCTTCACCGCCGCGGACGTCGTCCACACCTTCGCGCTCCAGAAGAAGCTCCTGGGCGGCTTCGACTACCTCACCGAGGTCACCGCAGACACCCCGGCGAAGGTCACCTTCCACCTCTCCAAGCCGTTCTCGCCCGCGCTGTACGAGATCGGCGGCCACTTCGTCACCCCCGAGCACATCTGGTCGAAGATCGCCGACCCCGCGAAGGACGTGAACGCCACCCCCGTCGGCACCGGTCCCTACACCCAGGTCGGAGCCTTCCAGGCCCAGTCCTACGAGCTGCGGAAGAACCCCTCGTACTGGCAGCCCGCCAAGCAGCGGATCGCCGGCATCCGGATGCTCGCCTTCTCCGGCAACGACAGCGCCAACCTCGCCTTCACCAACGGCGAGGTCGACTGGACCCAGTCCTTCATCCCGGAGATCGAGAAGTCCTTCGTCGCGAAGGACCCGGAGCACAACCACTACTGGTTCCCCACCACCGGCTCGATGGTCAACTGGCAGCTCAACACCGCCAAGGCCCCCTTCGACGACCCCGCCCTGCGCAAGGCCCTCAGCCGGGCCGTCGACCGGGCGAAGATCGCCAAGGTCGCCATGAACGGCTACACCGAACCCGCCGACTGCACCGGCCTCTCGAACGGCTACGACTCCTGGCGCGACGCGACCGTCGCCGCCTCCTGCGACTGGACCGCCCACGACCCGAAGGCGGCCGCGGCCGCCCTCGACGCGGCCGGCTACAAGGCGGGCGGCGACGGGAAGCGGACCCGGAAGGACGGCAAGCCGCTCACCCTCGACATCTCCGTCGGCTCCGCCTCCTCCGACTGGATCTCGGTCGCCAACATCATCAAGCAGAACCTCGCCGAGGTCGGCGTCACCGCCACCGTGAAGTCCCCCGACTGGTCCGCCGTCGTCGCCTCCTACGAGGACGGCTCCTTCGACAGCGGCATCGTCTGGAGCGGCAACGGCGCCACCCCCTACGAGTTCTACCGGGGCGCCATGGCGAAGGCGACCGTCAAGCCCGTCGGCGAGAAGGCCACCGAGAACTACCACCGCTTCGGCGACCCGAAGGCCGACGCCCTCATCGACGCCTTCGCCGCCGGCGACGCCGCGACCCAGAAGGCCAAGTCCGCCGAGCTGCAGAAGCTGTTCGCCGCCGACGCCCCCGTCGTCCCGCTCTTCCCCGGGCCCGAGTGGGGCGCGTACACCGACCGCCGCTTCACCGGCTGGCCGACCGAGGAGAACCCGTACGCGACGCTCTCCAACCGGTCCGTGACCACCGTCCTGGTGCTCACCTCCCTCCAGCCCGTCCCGGGCAAGTAAGCCCGCGGGGGCGGCCGACCCGCCCGGCCGCCCCCGCCCCGTACCCCACCAGGGAGAAGAGCAGTGCGTCTCGTCCTGCGCAACCTGGGGTTCTATCTCCTCGCCTTCTGGGCCTCCGTCACCCTGAACTTCCTGCTGCCGCGGTTCATGCCCGGAGACCCCGTCTCCCGCATGTTCGCCCAGGCCCAGGGGACGATGCGGCCCGAGCAGATAGCCCAGCTGCAGAAACTCTTCGGTCTCGACGAACGGCCCCTCTGGCGCCAGTACGCCGACTACCTCCACCAGGTCGCCACCGGCGACCTCGGCATCTCCATCTCACGCTTCCCGACCCCCGTCTCCGAGGTCATCGGCTCCCAGATCGGCTGGACCCTCCTCCTCGGCGGCACCGCCCTCGTCGTCGCCGCCGTCGTCGGCAACCTCCTCGGCGTGCTGGCCGCCTGGCGGCGCGGCGGGATCCTCGACTCCGCCTTCCCGCCACTGCTGATCTTCGTCGGCTCGTTCCCGTACTTCTGGCTGGCGATGGGCGCCCTGTACCTCTTCGGCGTCACGCTCGGCTGGTTCCCGCTCCGGCACGCCTACGACGCCGGCCTGGTCCCCGGGCTCGACGCCGCCTTCCTCGGCAACGTCGCCACCCACCTCGTGCTGCCCGCCCTCACCATCGTGCTCGTCTCCGTCGGCGGCTGGATGCTCGGCATGCGCAACACGATGATCGCCACCACCGCCGAGGACTACATCACCATGGCCGAGGCCAAGGGGCTCAGCCCGTCCCGGATCATGTTCCGGTACGCGGCCCGCAACGCCCTCCTGCCCTCCGTCACCAACTTCGGCATGGCGCTCGGCTTCATGGTCGGCGGCGCCCTCCTCACCGAGGTCGTCTTCGCCTACCCCGGCATCGGCTACCAGCTCCTCTCCTCCGTGCAGGCCCTCGACTACCCGCTGATGCAGGGCATCTTCCTCACCCTCACGGCCGCCGTCCTGCTCGCCAACTTCGTCGTCGACCTCGTCCACGTCCGCCTCGACCCGCGCGTCCGCGTCCGCTGAGGAAGGAGCCGCCACCATGTCCGTCCTGGACACCCGGGAACCGGCCGCGCCCGACACCGGGCCCGCCGCCCCGGCCCCCGCCCGGCCGCCCGGCCGCCGGAGCACGCTCCGCCGGGTCCTCGCCGACCGCAAGGCCCGCACCGGGCTCCTGCTCCTCGCCGCCTTCGCCCTCCTCGGCCTGCTCGCCCCCGTCCTCGCCCCCGGCGACCCCTCGCTGATCGGCGACTCCGGCGCCGCCCCGCCCTCCGCCGACCACTGGCTGGGCACCACCGCCAAGGGTCAGGACGTCCTCGCCCTCACCCTGTGGGGCACCCGCAGCTCGATGCTCGTCGGCTTCACCGTCGGGCTCGCCGCCACCCTCGTCGCCCTCCTCGTCGGCCTCGCCTCCGCCTACCTCGGCCGGCTCGTCGACGACCTCCTCACCCTCGTCACCAACGTCTTCCTGCTCCTCCCCGGCCTTCCGCTCCTGGTCATCCTGGCCGCCTTCCTGCCGCCCGGCACGACCACCGTCGTCCTCGTCCTCACCGTCACCGGCTGGGCCGGATCGGCCCGGGTGCTGCGCGCCCAGGCCGCCTCGATCCGCGGCAAGGACTTCGTCGCCGCCGCCGTCGTCACCGGGGAACGCCCGTTGCGGATCATGTTCCGGGAGATCCTGCCCAACATGGCCTCCGTGGTGATGACCACCCTCCTCGGCTGCGTCATCTTCGGCATCGGCGCCCAGGCCGGCCTGGAGTTCCTCGGCCTCGGCGACTCCTCGGTCGTCAGCTGGGGCACCAACCTCTACTGGGCCGGCAACGACGGCGCCCTGATGACCGGCGCCTGGTGGGCCTTCGTCCCCTCGGGCCTGTGCATCGCCCTCGTCGCCTTCGCCCTCGCCCTCGTCAACTACGCCGTCGACGAGGTCACCAACCCGCGGCTGCGGTCCCGGCGCCGGAAGGAGCAGAAGTGAACGTCCTCGACGTCCAGGGCCTCACGGTCGAGTACCGCGGCGAGGGCCGCACCGTCGTCGGGGCCGGCGACGTCTCCTTCGCCATCGGCCCCGGCGAGGTCTTCGGCCTCGCCGGAGAGTCCGGCTGCGGCAAGTCCACCCTCGCCAACGCCGTCATGCGGCTCCTCAAGGACCCCGCCGAGATCACCGCCGGCCGCGTCCTCTTCAAGGGCCGCGACGTCCTCGCCCTCGACGACCGCGAACTGCGCGCCTTCCGCTGGCGCGAGATCGCCATGGTCTTCCAGTCCGCGATGAACTCCCTCAACCCCGTCCTCACCGTCGGCGAGCAGATCGCCGACATCTTCACCACCCACGAGAAGCTGCGGAAACGGGCCGCCCGCGAGCGGGCCGCGGACCTCCTCGGCCTCGTCGGCATCAGCCCCGACCGGCTCCGCGCCTACCCCCACCAGCTCTCCGGCGGCATGCGCCAGCGGGTCGTCATCGCGATGGCCGTCGCCCTGCGCCCGTCGCTGCTCATCATGGACGAGCCGACCACCGCCCTCGACGTCGTCGTGCAGCAGGAGATCATGGCCCAGATCGCCGACCTCCAGCGCGAACTCGGCTTCTCCGTCCTCTTCATCACCCACGACATGTCCCTCATGGTCGAGATGTCCCACCGCATGGGCGTCATGTACGGCGGCCGGATCGTCGAACTCGCCCCCGCCCGCGACCTCTTCGCCCGCCCCCGGCACCCCTACACGGAGGCGCTGATGCGCGCCTTCCCGCCGCTCACCGGCCCCCGCACCACCCTCACGGGCCTCTTCGACGGCCCGCGCACCGCCGACAGCTGCGGCTTCCACCTCGCCTGCCCCGCCGACCGCTCCGACTGCTCGGGAAACATCCCGGACCTGCGCGAGCTCGCCCCCGGCCACTGGGCCGCCCTCACCGAAGGCGCCACCCCATGACACTCCTCCGCGTCCGAGGACTCACCAAGGACTTCCAGGTCGGCTCCGTCTTCTCCCGCCGCCGCGTCCGCGCCGTGCACGGCGTCGACCTCGACCTCGACCGGGGCCGCGTCACCGCCCTGGTCGGCGAGTCCGGCAGCGGCAAGTCCACCATCGCCCGCTGCCTCGCCCGCCTCGAACGGCCCACCGCCGGACAGATCCTGCTCGACGGCGAGGACGTCCTGCGCACCCAGCGCCGCCGGGCGAGCCGCGCCTACCGGGGCGCCGTCCAGATGGTCTTCCAGGACCCCTTCGGCTCCCTCAACCCCGTCCACCGCGTCGAGCACTTCCTCACCCGCGCCCTCGTCCTGCACGGCCACCGGGCCGACCGGGGCCGGCTCACCGACCTCATGGCCGAGGTCGGCCTCCCCGCCGACCACCTCGACGCCCACCCGCACGAACTCTCCGGCGGCCAGCGCCAGCGGGTCGCCATCGCCCGCGCCCTCGCCGTCGGCCCCCGCGTCCTCCTCGCCGACGAACCCACCTCCATGCTCGACGTCTCCGTCCGCGTCGGCGTCCTCAACCTGATGCGCCGCCTGCGCGACGAACGCGACCTCTCCCTGCTGTACATCACCCACGACCTGGGCTCCGCGCGCTACCTCGCCGACACCACCGCCGTCATGTTCGCCGGCGAACTCGTCGAGGGCGGCGACGCGCTCGCCGTCATGGACGCCCCCGCCCACCCCTACACCCGGCTGCTGCTCTCCGCCGTCCCCGATCCCGCACGGCGCACCGGCTACGACAGGGCCGAACGGGCCCGGCTCCGCGCCGCCGTCCTCACCCCCGAGTCCTGCCCGTACGACGACGGCACGTGCAGCGCCACCACCCCCGTACGCCACGTCGTCGGCGAGGACGAGGGGCAGCCGCACTGGGTGCGCTGCCACCTCTACGCCCCCGCCGGCGAACTCGCCCACCGCGCCCTCCAGGCCGCGGACACCCCGGAAGCCGAGACCACCGCCGCATGACACACGACCTGATCACCGCGCACCGGCCCGCCGCCGAGGACCTCGCCGCCCGCGCCTCCCGCGACCCGCACCGCCCCCGCTACCACTTCACCTCGCCCGGCGGCTGGCTCAACGACCCCAACGGGCTCACCCACTGGAACGGCGTCTACCACCTCTTCTACCAGTACAACCCGCTCGCCCCCGCCCACCACCGCATCCACTGGGGCCACGCCACCTCCACCGACCTCGTCACCTGGACCGACGAACCCGTCGCCCTCGTCCCGGGCGCCACCGGCCCCGACCGCGACGGCTGCTGGTCCGGCGTCCTCGTCGACGACGGCGGCGTCCCCACGCTCGTCTACTCGGGCCGCCACGGCGACCGCGAACTGCCCTGCGTCGCCACCGGCACCCCCGACCTCCGCCACTGGACCAAGGACCCCGCCAACCCGGTGATCGCCGCCCCGCCGGAGGGCCTCGACCTCACCGCCTACCGCGACCACTGCGTGTGGCGGGAGGACGGTCGCTGGCGCCAGCTCGTCGGCTCCGGGGTCCGGGGCCGGGGCGGCACCGCCCTCCTGTACGACTCCGAGGACCTGCGCAGCTGGCGGTACGTCGGCCCCCTGCTCACCGGCGACGCGAGCGACGGCCGCTCCGGCGACCCCGACTGGACCGGCACCATGTGGGAGTGCGTCGACCTCTTCCGCGTCGGAGAGGGGGACGGCACCGACGTCCTCGCCTTCTCCGCCTGGGACGAGGGCACCACCCACCACCCGCTGTACTGGACCGGACGGTACGAGGGCGACCGCTTCACCCCCACCGCCCTGCACCGCCTCGACTACGGGCAGAACCACTTCTACGCCCCCCAGTCCACCCGCGACGCCGCCGGCCGCCGCATCATGTTCGGCTGGCTCCAGGAGGGCCGCGGCGAGGAGGCCACCGCCCGCGCCGGCTGGTCCGGCGTCATGTCCCTGCCGCGCCTGGTCACCCTCGGCGCCGACGGCGCCCTCCACCAGGCCCCCGTCCCCGAACTCGCCGCGCTCCGCCGCGACCACGTCGCCGTCGGCCCCTTCACCCCCGGACCCGCCCCCGCCGAGGCCCTGGACGCGATCCGCGGCGACCAGCTCGACCTGGAGGCCTCCCTGCGCCTCGCCCCGGGCGCGGTCGTACGCCTCGGCGTGCGGGAGACCCCCGACGGCGCCGAACGCACCGTCGTCGAACTCGCCCGGGAGGGGACCGCCCCGACCGCCACCCTGCGGCTCCACCGCGAGGCGAGCAGCCTCGACCCGGACACCGACACCACCCCCCGCTCCGGCGCGGTGCCCCTCGCCGAGGACGGAACCGTCGCACTGCGCGTCCTGGTCGACCACTCGGCCCTGGAGGTCTTCGCCGGAGGCCGCGCACTCGCCTCCCGCGTCTACCCGACCCGCCCCGACGAGGCCGTCGGCGTCTCCCTGACCGCCACCGGCACGGCCCGCGTCCACCGCCTGGACGCCTGGCACATGGCCCCGGCCCTCACCGCGCCCCGCGCCCTCTGGCCCTGACGGGCCCCTTCCCCCGGGAGCGCGCGGCCGTCCCGCCGCGCGCTCCCCGTCCTGTCGTCCTCACGCGCCACCCACCGCCGAGGAGGCCCCATGAACCCCGCACCTCCCCCCGCCGCCCCGTCCCGGCGCGCCGTGCTCGCCACCGGGGCGCTCGCCGCCCTCCCCCTCGCCCTGACCGCCGCCCCGGCCGGAGCCGCGCCGCCCGCCCGCCGCACGACGGCCGCGCCCGCCGGCGCGGTGACCTCGCCCGTGCCCGACCCCCTTCCGTACCGGGGGAGCTGGCAGCGCACGGCCGACGGCGGGCAGCGGGCCACCGCCCCGGCCGGGGGCGCCGCCCTCGCCCTCACCGAGCACCGGACCGGCGCCCGCGCCGGCCTCGCCGTCCGGGTGACCGCCGACCCGGCCACCCCCAACGCCCGCGGCGGGCTCCTGCTGCGGGCCGCCGCCGACGGCTCCACCGGGTACGCGGTCACCCTGGAACCCGCCCACGGGCAGGTCCGCCTCCTGGACCTCGCCGACGGCACCGTCCTCGCCGCCGGCGCCACCGGTCCGGGCGAACTCCTGGAGGTCACCACCGACGGGCCCGCCCTCACCGTCCACGTCGACGGCCGCCCCGCCCTGGCGGCCACCGACCACCGGCACCGCACCGGCCACACCGGCCTGTACGCCGACTCCGGGACCGCGCTCCTCGGCCCGCCCCGGGCCTGGACCGTCACCACCGACCTCACCGGCTGGACCGGCGACCCCGGCTGGACGCCCACCCCGCTCGGCCTCGCCGCCGACGCCCCCGCCGACACCAACATCCGCACCCTCGCCGCCGAGGAGGCCCACGACACCTCCCTCCAGGCCGACCTCGTCGTCCGCGACCCGTACGCGGTCGCCGCCCTCCTCGTCCGCGCCGACGCCACCGGCAGCCGCGGCTACGCCGTCGAAGCCGACCCCCACCAGGGGCGGTTGCGCCTCTACCGCGTCGACGGCAACACCACCCTCGCCACGCACGCCGTCCCGGTCCTCCCCGGCACCGTCCACCGGCTCCGGATCGAGGCCGAGGGCCGTCGGCTGCGCGTCCACTGGCAGAGCGACTTCCTCCGCCCCGACGGCTACGCCCCCGTCATCGACACCGAGGACCCGGCGCCCGACCCCCACCTCTCCGGCCGCCACGGCCTGCTGGCCTACAACGGACGGGTCGCCTACGAGAACGTCACCGCCCCCGGAGCGGACGAACTCCCGGGCGGAGAAACCGAGTCGGGCACCTGGACCCGCGACCTCGCCGGACTGCGCGGCCGGGACGGCGTCCGCACCGCACCCGCACCGGACGACCCCGACCTCGTCGTCTCCGCCGACGTCCGGCTCGCCGGCGCCCGCGCCGCCGGCCTCCTCGTCCGCGGCCACGCCGTCCTCCTCGACCGGACCGCCGGCGCCGTCCGCCTCCTCGACCACGCGCGCGGCACCGTCCTCGCCAGCGCCCCGTCGCCCGTGCGGCCGCTGCGGGACGGGGACCTCGTACGCCTCGAAGCACAGCTCCTGGACGGGGAGTTCACGGTGTACGCCGACGGGGTGCGGGTCCTCGCCGCACCCGCCGCCACCACCGGACCCACCGTGGGGCTCGTCGCCGACGGCGGCACCGCCTGCTTCCGGGAGGTGTACGCCGGCGCGGTCCGCGACCACTTCACGGAACCGTACCGGCCCTCCTACCACCACTCCCGGCGCGCCGGCTCCGCCAGCGACCCCAACGGACTCGTGTGGTTCGACGGCGAGTACCACCTCTTCCACCAGGACCAGGGGCGGTGGGCGCACGCCGTCTCCACCGACCTGCTGCACTGGCGGGCGCTGCCGCTCGCCCTGGAGTGGAACGAGCACGGCCACCGCTGGTCCGGCTCCGCCGTCGCCGACCTCCACGACGCCTCCGGCCTCTTCGGCGGAGGCTCCGGACTGATCGCCTTCTACACGAGCTTCCACCCCGACCGGACCGGCGGGAACCAGTCCGTGCGGGCCGCCTACAGCACCGACCGGGGACGCTCCTGGCACGACCACGGAGGCCCGGAACCGCTCGTCGGGAACCCCGGCGGCCCGGACGGCGGCTGGGACTTCCGCGACCCCAAGGTGCTCCGGGACGAGGCCCGCGACCAGTGGGTGATGGTCGTCTCCGGCGGCGACCACGTCCGCTTCCTCACCTCCCGCGACCTGCTCCACTGGACCCACGCCGGCTCCTTCGGCTACGGCCCCTGGGTCACCGGCGGCGTCTGGGAGTGCCCCGACCTCTTCCCGCTGCCCGTCGACGGCGACCCCGCCCGCACCGTCTGGGTCCTGACGCTCTCCACCGGAGCCGTCCGCGCCACCGACGGATCCGCGGCCGTGTACCTGACCGGCACCTGGGACGGCACCGCCTTCACTCCGGACCAGGCCCCCGGAGGCTGGCTCCGCAGCGACCACGGCCGCGACTTCTACGCCGCCGTCACCTTCGACAACGCCCCCGGCGGGCGCCGGATCTGGCTCGGCTGGACCACCAACTGGGACTACCCCTTCAGCGCCCCCACCGGCCGCTGGCAGGGCCAGCACAGCGTGCCGCGCGAACTCGCCCTCTCCACGGGCCCCGACGGCCGCCCCGTCCTGTGCCAGCGCCCCGTCGCCGAACTCGCCGCCCTGCGCACCGGGTCGACCGTGCGCACCGGCCTCACCGCGGGACCCGGCCTCCCCGACCCCTGCGCGGGCCTCACCGGGACCGCGTACGAGATCGAGGCCGAACTCGCCTTCCCCGCCACGGGCGCCGCGACCGCGTGCGCCTTCCTGCTGCGCGGCAAGGACGGCCGGGGCGTCCGGGTCGGCTACGATCCCGGGCGCGGCCTCCTCTCCACCGACCGCACCGACTCCGGACGCACCGACTTCACCCGCTGGTTCGCCGGCCGCTCCGAGGCGCCGCTCGCGGCCCTGCCCGACGGCGCCGGCGGACGCACCGCGCGGCTGCGGATCCTCGTCGACTCCTCCTCCGTGGAGGTCTTCGGCGGCGGAGGGGAGGCCGTCCTCACGAGCCTCGTGCTGCCCGACCCGGACGCGGCCGGGATCTCCTTCACCGCCGAGGGCGGCACGGTCCGGCTCACCACCCTCGCCCTCCACCCCCTCGCCCCCACCTGCCGCCCGGGCGGGGACCCCGGCCGGGCCCTGCCCCCCGCGCCCCCGGCGGGGGAGCACCGCACCGACCTGGGCACCCTCGCCGTCACGCCCGCCGGACGCTGGGAACCCACCGGCGCGGGACGGACCTGCGTCTTCGACCGGGACAGCGACGCCCTGTCCACCCGCCGCTTCGCCGACCTCGAACTCACCACCCTGCTGCGCCTCGGCGGCCCCGACGGGGTGCGCGGCGCCGCGTCCCTGCTGTGGCGGGCCTCGGCGGACGGCGCGGACGGCTACGTCCTCAACGTCGACCCCGACCTGCGGGCCGTCCGCCTGGTGGTCCGGCGCGGCGGCTCCTTCGACGACGCGGCCGCCCTCGCCAGGGTGCCGCTGCTCGTCCGCCACGGGGTCACGTACCACCTGAGGGTCGTCCACCGGGGCACCCGGATCCAGGTCTTCCTCGACGGGAACGGGATCATCGACCTGACCGACCCGGACGGCACGTACGCCTCCGGCCACGTCGGCCTGAACGTCTTCGGCGGCCGCGCAGGCTTCCAGGACACCTACGCCAAGGAGCTGTGAAACCCGATGTCCTTCCTGGTGATCGGCGAGTGCGTCGCCGACATCGTCCGCGGCCCCGGCGCCGCCGACGTCGTCCACCCCGGGGGCAGTCCCGCCAACGTCGCCTACGGCCTCGCCCGCCTCGGCCGCCCCACCACCCTGCTCACCCAGCTCGCCGACGACCCCGCCGGCCGGCTCGTCGCCGCCCACCTCACCGGCGCCGGGGTGCGGCTGGCGATCGGCGGCGTGCCGGCGCGCACGCCGTCCGCCGTCGTCACCCTCGACGGGCGCGGGCAGGCGGCGTACGCCTTCGACATCGCCTGGACCCTCACCGCCGAGGAGCCGCCGGCGACCCCGGAGCCGGTCCGGCACGTCCACATCGGCTCGATCGCGGCCGTCACCGAGCCGGGCGCCGCCGCCGTGCTCGCGCTCACCGGACGGCTCCGGCCCGCCGCCACCGTCAGCTACGACCCGAACGTGCGGCCCGCGCTGATGGGGGAGCACGGGCCGGCCGTGGGCCGGGTCGAGCGGTGCGCGGCCCTCGCCGACGTCGTGAAGGCCAGCGACGAGGACCTGGCCTGGCTGTACCCGGGGGAGCCGGTGGAGGCGGTGGCCGCCCGCTGGCTGGCCCTCGGACCGGCCGTCGTCCTGGTCACCCGGGGCGGCGACGGGGCGCTGGCGGTGACCCGGGAGCACACGGTGGCCGCCGGGGCACCGGCCGTCGCCGTCGTCGACACGGTCGGCGCGGGCGACTCCTTCATGTCGGCCGTCCTCGACGCCCTCGCCGGCCGCGACCGGGCCGGTCTGGCGGCGCTCGGCGCCGACGACCTCGCCGGGCTGCTGGCCAGGGCCGGGGCCGCGGCGGCCGTCACCGTCTCCCGGGCGGGTGCCCGGCCGCCGGACCGGGCGGAGCTGGACGCGGCCCTGGGCGCCGGGCGGGGATGACGGTCACGTGCGGGCGTGGCTCGTGATGTCCGCCGCGAACCGCTCGACCAGCTCCGGCGTCACCGTCGGTCGGGCGGCGGCGATCGCCGCCAGGTAGTCCGCGGTGCTCGCGCCCGGCGCCGGGGAGTCCGGGCCCCGGCCGCCGGCGCCGACGAGGTCGCGCTCGAAGGACGCCTGGGCCGCGACCCGGGCCGCGTGCTCGATGTCCGCCGGGGTGAACAGGTCGCTGGCGAGGACCAGTTCGTCGACGTCCACCTCCGGCCGGCCGTCGGTGTAGCGGGACCAGATCGCGGCCCGGGCGGCCTTGTCCGGCGTGCCGATCGGGATCAGGTAGTCGAAGCGGCCGGGCCGCAGGAAGGCCGGGTCGAGCGAGCGGACCGAGTTGGTCGCGCACACCAGCAGCCGCTCGTCGCCCTCCCGGAAGCCCGGGATCAGCTTGAGGAGCTCGTTGGTGACCCCGTGCAGCCCGCCGGGCTGCGCGGGCTCGGAGCGGACCGGCGCGATCTCCTCCACCTCGTCGATGAAGACGAGGACCCGGTCCAGCTCCGCGATCCGCGCGAAGGCGGTGCGCAGGGCCGCCGCGAGGTTGCCGCCGTCGGCCAGCCGCGACGGCAGGATCTCCACGAACGGCCAGCCGAGCCGGGACGCGACCGCGCGGGCGAAGGTGGTCTTGCCGGTGCCGGGCGGGCCGAAGAGGCAGATCGCGCGGGGCGGCCGGACGCCGTGCCGGGTGGCCCGCTCGGGCTCCGCGAGCGGCAGCACCACCCGCCGCTCGATGAGGTCCTTCTCCCGCTCCATGCCGGCGACCTTGGCCCACAGGTCGCCGGGGAGCAGCCGGCCGCCGAGGTCTTCGAGGAGGCCGGCGGCGGGGCCGTGCAGCGGCTCGGTCTTCTCGAAGTACGCGACCGCGGGCTGGCGGGTGTAGCCGGCGTTCAGCAGCCCCTCGCCGAGCAGCTCCTCCTCCGGCAGGACGTACGCGATCCGCCCGACCCGGGCGGCGACGAGCTTGCGCTCCAGCTCCACCAGGAGGGCGCTGGCCAGGCCCCGGCCGCGCCAGGCGGAGGCGATCGCGATCCGCATCACCCAGGCGCGCTCGCCGGAGACGCAGGCGAGCGCCGCGCCGATGGGGACGCCCTGGTGGACGGCGACGACGGCCGGCTGCCGGGAGGTGAGGGCGCCGATGCACTCGGCGAGCGAGAAGACGGACTCCTGGCCCAGCTCGGCCGTGGTGTCGATCAGATGGACGACGGCGGCGAGATCGTTCTCGCGGTAGTCGTGGATGTGCCAGTTCACCGGTGGTACCGCCCCTCGTGTGGCTCGATGCGGCGAGGCTAGGCGGCGGCCGGGCGGTGCGGCCCGCTCCATCCTGCACAAGCCGGGGCGGCGGAACGCGCCGCTTCGTCACTGGGCGCGGCGGCGCGAACGCGTACGGCGGCGCACCCGGAGGTGCGCCGCCGTGCCGGCAGGGAGGGAGGCGGGTGCCTCACGTCCTGCGCTTGCTCATCAGCAGTCCGCCCGCGGTGAGGGCGAACAGGCAGACGCACGCGCCCGCGATGACGTTGTTCAGGACCATGCCGGTGTCGGGGTTCCGGGTGACGACCCACGGGGCGACGATCGTCCAGGCGCCGAGCAGCAGGACCACGAAGTTCAGGTCCTGGGAGCGCTCGGGGGCCATCGACGTGCACAGCCCGAGGACCGCGAGGGCGATGCCGACGATCAGGTTGGTGAGGGCCAGCTCCGGCCTGGCGGCCGCGAAGTGGACCGTGTAGGCGGAGATCGCGATCCAGACGCCGGCGAGGATGACGAGTTCCTCGACGGCCGCCACTCCTCTGGTCTGCATGATCTGCGCGTAGCGTTCGCGCATCTCCGTCGCGTCCGGGTGTCCCGAGATGTCACCGGGACGGTGAGAGACGTCGGCCATGTGACTCGCCTCCTTGCTGGCGTGCTGCGTGTCGGACCGCGCTCGCGGCACGGGGCCGCAGTCCCATTGTGCTCTTATATGTTCCTTATGTGAAGCGGGAACGAGAGCCGCCGACCGGTGCGGCGTACGCTGGGAGAGGACTCGGGGCACCCGCGCACCGCCGGGAGGCGGAGACGATGACCGGCATCGTACGAAGAAGCTTCGACTCAGCGGACGAGACCCGTCCCTTCGAGGACGGCAAGGGCAGGCTGGACCTGCTCAGCACCGGGCGCGGCGCCGTCGGGCGCGCCGTGTTCGAACCCGGCTGGCAGTGGTCCAAGCACGTCAAACCGCTCGCGGGCACGGACAGTTGCATGGCTTCGCACGTGGGGTACGTGGTCAGCGGCCGCCTCCACGTCGTCATGGACGAGGGCGGCCAGGAGGACGAGTTCGGTCCCGGCGACTTCATGGAGGTCACGCCGGGCCACGACGCCTGGGTCGTCGGCGACGAGCCGTGCGTGGCCCTGGACTGGGTCGGCTTCGGCGACTACGCCAAGTCGTCCTGACGGGGCGCCCCCGGCGGGAGGCCCGGCGGAGCCCCTCGGGCGGGGACGCCCGGGGCGAAGGCGGGCGCGCGGGGAGGGGCGGTGCGCCGGCCGCCCCTCCCCACGCGGTCAGGCGGTCGGCTCGGCCGTGGACGCGCCGGAGGCGATCCCGAAGGCCGGGTCCGGCACCGAGGAGGGCTCCAGGAGCCGGGACGGCAGCCCGTCGGCACCGACCGGCACGTCCCCGTCGATGGTGACCCGGCGCAGCTTGCGGACGTGGTCGTCGGAGTCGTCCACGCCGTAGTGCTGGGTGGCGCGGTTGTCCCAGATCGCCACGTCGCCGGTCTGCCACTGCCAGCGGACCGTGTTCTCCGGACGCTCCACGTGCGCCTGGAAGAGGTCGACCAGGGCGCGGGAGTCGGCGCCGGTCAGCCCGCTGATCCGCTGCACGAAGTTGCCGAGCAGGAGGGTGCGTTCGCCGGTCTCCGGGTGGACGCGGACGACCGGGTGCTCGGTGAGGAACTTCGTGGACGCGAAGACGTCCCGGAAGCGGGCGAGCTGCTCCGGCACGGCGTCGGGGCGCAGCGCCGCGTAGTCGTACGCGTTGGAGTGGACGGCCCGCAGGCCGTCGGCGAGCCGCCGCAGCGGCTCGGGCAGGTTCTCGTACGCGGTGGCGGTGTTGGCCCACAGGGTGTTGCCGCCGTACGGCGGGACGACCACGGCCCGCAGGATGGAGAAGGCCGGGTAGGCGGGGACGAAGGTGACGTCGGTGTGCCACTGGTTGGCGCGGCCGCCGTAGTCGGAGTCGATCGGGAAGGAGTAGCGCCCGTCGGCGGACGGCACCGTGGGGTGCGCGACCGGCGTGCCGAGGAGCCGGCCGAAGGCCTCGTGGGAGTCCTCGTCGAGGTGGTCCTGGCCGCGGAAGAAGACGACCTTGTGGGCCAGGAGGGCGGCGCGGATCCCGGCGACGGTCTCCGGGTCGAGGTCGCCGCCGAGGCGGACGCCGGAGATGACGGCGCCGAGACGGCCGCCGAGCTTCTGCACGGTGAGGGAGGTGGTGGTTGCGGTCGACATGGGGTTTTCCTTTCGGGCGGAGGTCCGCCGGAGGCCCGGAGGGCAATTAATCTCGGAGCGGAAGTAATGACGGTGCGGGAAGGCCCGGCAGCGGGGGACGACGCCGAGGGCGGCCGGAGCGGGGCCGTACGGAGAACGGGGGCGCGGCGGCGGCCGGCGGGGCTCGCGGAGCGGTGCGCCGGCCCCGGAAGGGTCGCGAGGGTCAGGCGCCGGTGACGGCCGGACAGGAGGTGGTCGCGAACATGTCCAGGAGACTGACAACGCCCCCGGGGCCGCGTCAAGCACCGTCCCCCTGCCCCGGCCCGCCCCCGCGGTGGTTGAATCGGCGCCTCCCCGGTCCGTGCCCCCGCCCCCGGGAACCGCCGCTGACCTGGCACTTCACCCTCGGCGACAGCGGGGCACGGGCGAGCGCGGGCGGGCCGCCCGGCCTCGCGCACCGGTGGCCGGGGAATTCACGTCCCCGCAACAGAGAGGCAGAGATGACCAGTACGCCCCAGGGCTCCCGGATGGCGGGCGACGGAAGGCGCGAGGCGAACGCGGCCACCGTGCTGCGCACCGTCCTCGACCACGGCCCGGTCTCCCGCAGCGCCGTCGCCCGGCTCTCCGGCCTCAGCCCGGCCGCCGTCTCCCGCCAGGCCACCGACCTGACCCGGCTCGGGCTGCTGCGCGAACTGCCGGAAGCCTCCGGCGACGGGGGAGTCGGCCGCCCCCGCATCCCCGTCGACCTGCACATCGGTGCCGGCGGCGGCCCGGTCGTGGCCGGCGTCCATCTCGGGGTGCCCGCCTCCACGTTCGCCCTGGTCGACCTGCGCGGCCGGGTCCTCGCCCGCCACCAGCACCCGCACGCGCCCTTCGCGCCCGAGCGGCTCCCGGCGGAGGTCGGCGCCGAGCTGCGCGCCTTCCTGGACCGGCACACCGCGGGCCGGCCGCTGCTCGGGGTCGGGGCCGCGATCGGCGGCCGGGTCGACCCGGCGACCGGCGTCGTCGTCCGGCACGACGCGCTCGGCTGGCGCCACCGGCCCTTCGCCGCCGAACTCTCCCGGGCCCTGGGCGGTCCGGCGGTCCGGCTCGACAACCACGCCCGCGCCATCGCCCGCTCCGAGATCCTCTTCGGCCGGCCCGCCGCCCGCCGCGGCCTGCTGCACCTCTTCGTGGGCAACGTCGTGGACGCCGCCGTCGGCCTCGCCGGGGTCGTCCACCAGGGGCCCGGGGGAGCCGCGGGGGACGTCGCCCACCTGCCCGTACCGGACTCCACCGCGCCCTGCCCGTGCGGCCGTTCGGGCTGCCTGGAGGCGACCGCCTCCAACACCGCGCTCGCGCTGACCGCGGTGCGCCGCGGCATCGTGCCCGAGGCCGACACCTCGCTCGTCGTCGACGCCGCCGCGGCCGGGGACCGGCGGGCCGACCGCCTGCTGCGCGAGAGGGCCCGGGCGGTGGGCCGGGCCCTCGCCCTCCTCCTGGACGTCCTCAACCCCGACCTCGTCGTCGTCACCGAGCAGGCGAGCGTCCTCGAACCGGAGTACCTGGAGGAGATCCGGGGGGCCGCGGTCGACCTCTCGCACGTCTGCGACGACCCCGAACGGATCGTCAGTCCACATGCCGGACCGGCCACGCTTCCCGTCGCGGCGGGCACCGTTCTGTTGAATCACCTGTTCAGAAGGCCTCTGGAGACCTTCGAAGAGCTGCGCTCCGAAGGGGTGTTCAGCTGAGGCCGTCTCATCATGCGGGAACAGTCGGTTGACCGGCTCTCCCGGCCGCTGCCATATTGCTCCCGTGAATCCGGACTTGCGCCTCTGCTCCCGCAGGCACGTCGACCTCTGTCGGCTCGCCAGCGCGGTCTGTGCCGTCCGCGTCTGACCCTCCGGCGCGGCCCGCCCCCCGCGCCCCTCGCCGTACCCCCGCCGACCAGGGCCTCCGCCCGTAGCGCCGGCCGGTCCCGCCCTCAGCGCGACCGGCCGCCGCACCCGGCTCCGTACGTCCGTCCCGGCCCGGTCCCGCGCCGCGGCCTGCGCACCCCCGCACCCCACGCTTCCGTGCCCTCCGGCCCGGACGCGCACCTTCGCCCGCATTCCTCTCGCAGCGGAAGAAACCCTCTCCGCCGAGCGAACCGACCTCCACCAGGCAGGCATCGATGACCGAGCTGTACCCCTCCGCGCCCACCGCCCCCTCCCGGCGCACCACCCTGCGCGCCGCCGGCGGCGGCACCCTGCTCCTCGGTCTGGGGCTCACCGGCTGCCGCTCGGCCGTCGAGGAGTCCGCCGCCCCCGCGGCCGCCGGCGCCGCCGGGCCGAGGCGCGGCGGCACCCTCAGCGTCGCCGTCAACTCCGACTTCACCCCGAGCCTGCTCTTCGCCCAGAGCAACCAGTCCCTCCAGCAGCGGCTGATCTACAACACCCTCACCCGCTACGACGACCGGCTCGAACCCCAGCCCGAGCTGGCCACCTCCTGGGAGTACGCGGCGGACGGCCGCGCCCTCACCCTCAAGCTCCGCACCGGCGTCGTCTTCCACGACGGCCGCCCCTTCACCGCCGACGACGTGATCTTCGCCGTGAAGAACCTTCAGAACCCGGTGCGAGCCGCCCAGTTGAGGGCCACCGCCGCGGCGGTGACCGGCTTCGAGAAGCGCGGCGACCACGAGCTGGTCCTCAAGCTCGCCCACCCCGTCGACAACCTCTTCGACCTCTTCGAGTTCATGATCATCACCGATCGGAACAGCGTCGAGGAGGCCTTCGCCGGCAAGCGGCTCAACGGCACCGGACCCTTCTCCCTCACCCGGTGGAGCCCCGGCGCGGGACTCAGCCTCAAGCGCCACGAGAAGTACTGGCAGCCCGGCCGCCCCTACCTCGACGGCGTCGAGATACGCGTCGTCCCGCAGGCCGACGCCCTCATCTCCTCGCTGCGCACCGGCCAGTCCCAGCTCTCCTACTCCGTCCCCGGCCGTAACCTCGCCACCGTCGCCGGCGTCCCCGACCTCGTCGTCAGCGAGTACGCCACCGGAGGCGGCGCCTCCTACCTCGGCGTCAACACCTCGATCGCCCCGCTCGACGACAAGACCGTCCGCCAGGCCCTCGCCTGGGCCGTCGACCGCGAGCGGATCCTGAAGCAGGTCCTCGGCGGCTACGGCCTCGCCTCCGCCACCCCCTGGCCCAAGTCCTCGCCCGCCTTCACCGAAGCGGGCCGCACCCACTACCGGCACGACCCGGGCAAGGCCCGCGAGCTGCTGAGGTCCGCCGGCCACACCCGGCTCGACCTCCCCCTCCTCCACGTCAACCTGCCCGGCGAGACCGCGCTCGCCGAGGCGATCCAGTACGACCTCAAGCAGGTCGGCGTCCACGTCACCCTGGAGCCCACCGACCCGGCCACCGCCCAGAAGAAGCTCATCTCCCAGTCCATGCCCGCCCTCTGGGCCATGGGCCACAGCTTCGCCCAGGTCCGGCCCTCCACCCTGGCGGTCAGCGCCTACCCCTTCAACGCGGCCAAGAACACCTCCCGCTTCCGCTCGGAGGAGTACACCCGGATCGTCCGCGAGGCCTGGACCAGCCGGGCCACCGGCGCCGAGGCCAACGCCCTGCGGCAGCGGATCACCGACACCCTCCTCGACGAGGCCTTCATCATCGACCTCGCCATCCGCGGCAGCGTCCAGGTCGCCTCGAAGAAGCTGCACGGCGCCACCCTCAACAAGTTCTCCTACCTCAACCTCGACGACGCCTACCTGGCGGGCTGACGTGCGCGGATACCTGCTGCGGAGACTCCCCTCCGCCCTCCTCGTGCTCGCCGCCGCCTCCGTCCTCGCCTTCGGCGTCCTGCGGCTCGTCCCCGGAGACCCCGCCGCCGTCCTCGCCGGCCCCGACGCCGGCCCCGAGGTCCAGGCCGCCATCCGCGACCGCCTCGGCCTCGACGACCCCCTGCCCGCCCAGTACCTCCACTGGATCGGCGGACTGCTCACCGGAGACCTCGGCCCCTCCTACGTCATCGGCGGCGAGACCGCCGACCTCATCGCCGACGGACTCGGCGCCACCGTCGAACTCACCCTCGGCGCCCTGCTCTTCGCGGTCCTCATCGGCGGCACCCTCGGCATCCTCGGCGCCACCGCCCGCCGCCGCTGGCTCCGCGCCGCCGTCCGCTCCACCACCACCGCCGCCCTCGCCGTCCCCCCGTACGTCAGCGGCGTCCTCCTCGTCCTCCTCTTCGCCGTCCTCCTCGGCGTCCTCCCGGCGGGCGGCCGCGTCCCCCTCCTCACCGCACCCGACCTCGGCATCCAGTACCTCCTCCTCCCCGCCCTCTGCCTCGCCCTGCCCAGCGCCGCCGTCCTCGGCCGCTACCTGGAGGACAGCCTCCGCCGCGCCCTCGCCGAGGACCACGTGCGGACCGCGACCGCCGCCGGCATCGCCCCCCGCCGCATCCTCTGGCGCCACGCCCTGCCGCACGCCCTCCCGCCCGTCGTCACCCTCCTCGGCATCCAGACCGGACACCTCCTCGGCGGCGCCGTCCTCGTCGAGGCGATCTTCGCCTGGCCCGGCCTCGGCCAGCTCGCCGAGCAGGCCCTGGTCCGCCGCGACTACCCCGTCGTCCAGGACCTCCTGCTCCTCCTCGTCGCCGTCTTCGTCCTCGTCCAGCTCCTGTCCGACCTCGTCCACGCCTGGCTCGACCCCCGGATCAGGTGGGAGTAGCCGCCATGACCACCCTCGCCCCGCCCGCGCCGGCCGCCGCGCGCCGCCCCCGCCACCCCTACCTCACCGCCCTGCGCACCGCCCGGGGCCGCACCGGCCTCGCCCTCGTCGGCCTCGTCGTCCTCGCCGGACTCCTCGCCCCGCTCCTCACCGGGCACCCGCCCACCGACCAGAGCGGCCTCACCCTCGCCCCCGTCGGCACCCCCGGCCACCCCCTCGGCACCGACGACCTCGGCCGCGACCTGCTCTCCCGGCTGCTGTACGGCATCCGCGCCGACCTCGGCATCATCGCCGTCGCCGTCCCGCTCGGAGCCGTCCTCGGCTGCCTCCTCGCCCTCGCCGCCACCGTCCACCCGGCCGTCGACACCGCCGTCCAGCGCGCCTTCGACCTCGTCCTCGCCTTCCCCGGGCTGATCCTCGCGCTCGCCGTCACCGCCGTCCTCGGCCCCGGCCGGCTCCCCGTGGTCCTCGTCATCGCCCTCGCCGAGATCCCCGTCTTCGGACGGCTCCTGCGCACCGGCATCCTCGCCCAGCGCGGCCGCGAGTACGTCACCGCCGCCCGCGTCGGCGGCACCTCCGGCCGCCGGATCCTCACCCGCCACGTCCTGCCCAACGCCGCCGACCCGCTCGTCGTCCAGTTCGCCGTCTCCCTCACCGTCGCCGTCTTCCTCGAAGGAGCCATGAGCTTCCTCGGCGTCGGCGTCCGGCCGCCCGAACCCACCCTCGGGGCCGTCCTCAGCCAGTCCATGCCGCACCTCGCCCCGGCCCCGCACTTCGCCGCGGGCCCCCTCGTCACCGTGACCGCGCTCGTCCTCGGCCTCTCCCTCGTCGCGGAGGCGCTGAACCGGGAGATCCGCCGATGACCGCCGCCCCGCTCCTCGACGTCCGCGACCTCCACGTCTCCTTCACCGCCCCCGACGGCGCCGAGCTGCACGCCGTCCGCGGCGTCTCCCTCACCCTGCGGCGCGGCGAGACCGTCGCCGTCGTCGGCGAGTCCGGCTCCGGCAAGTCCACCACCGCCCTCGCCCTCCTCCGCATGCTCCCCGGCACCGGCCGGATCACCGGCGGCTCCGTCCACCTCGACGGCACCGACCTCACCACCGCCGGCGAGGACGAGCTGCGGGCCGTCCGGGGCACCCGCGTCGGCATGGTCTTCCAGGACCCGATGACCGCCCTCAACCCCGTCCTCACCGTCGGCCGCCACCTCGACGAGGTGCTCCGCGCCCACGGCGGCCGCGACCGGGCCGCCCGCCGCGCCCGCGCCCTCGAACTCCTCGGCCTCGTCGGCATCCCCGACCCCGAGCGGCGCCTCGACGACCACCCGCACCAGTTCTCCGGAGGCCAGCGGCAGCGGATCCTCATCGCCATGGCCCTGGCGGGCGAACCCGACGTCCTCCTCGCCGACGAACCCACCACCGCCCTCGACGCCACCGTCCAGGACCAGATCCTCACCCTGCTCGGCGAGCTGACCCGCACCACCGGCACCGCCCTCGTCCTCATCACCCACAACCTCGGCGTCGTCGCCCGCACCTGCGAGCGCGTCCTCGTGCTGTACGGCGGCACCGTCGTCGAGGACGGACCCACCGCCGAGGTCCTGGCCCGGCCCCGCCATCCCTACACCGCCGGACTGCTCGCCGCCGTGCCCCGCCTCTCCACCCCCTCCGGCACCCGCCTCACCGGCATCCCCGGCAACCCGCCGGACCCCCGCCTCCCGCTCGCCGGCTGCGCCTTCGCCGACCGCTGCCCGCTCGCCGAGGACCGCTGCCGCACCGCCGCGCCGGAGCTCACCGCGCTCACCGACACCGTCCGCGCCGCCTGCCACCCCGCCGCCGAGAGCCCCGCCCCGCTGCCGCCGCCCCCGCCGCCGGTCCGCACCGAACGGCCCGCGCCCGGGCCCGTGGTCCTCGCCGCCGAGGGACTGCGCAAGACCTACGGCACGCGCCGGCGCCGCTTCACCGCCCTCGACGGCGTCTCCCTCACCCTGCGGGCCGGGGAGACCCTCGGCATCGTCGGCGAGTCCGGCTCCGGCAAGTCGACCCTCGCCCGGATCCTCGCCCACGCTCATCCCGCCGACGCCGGCCGGATCCTCCTCGACGGCCGCGACGTCACCCGCCCCGGCCGCGCCGAACTGCGGGCGGTCCGCCGCCGCGTCCAGATGGTCTTCCAGGACCCCTACGCCTCGCTCGACCCGCGCATGACCGCCGGTGACATCGTCGCCGAACCCCTGCGCGCCTTCGGCATCGGCACCCCCGCCGACCGCCCCGCCCGCGTCGCCGAACTCCTCGGCCGCGTCGGGCTCGACCCGGCCGCCGCCGACCGGCTGCCGCGCTCCTTCTCCGGCGGCCAGCGGCAGCGGATCGGCATCGCCCGCGCCCTCGCCCCCGGACCCGACGTCCTCCTCTGCGACGAACCCGTCTCCGCCCTCGACGTCTCCGTCCAGGCCCAGATCACCGGACTCCTCGCCGACCTCCAGCGCGAGTACGGCCTCGCCCTGGTCTTCATCGCCCACGACCTCGCCGTCGTCCGCCAGGTCAGCCACCGCATCGCCGTCATGCACGAGGGCCGGATCGTCGAGGAGGGCGACGCCGACGAGCTGTGCGAGCACCCCCGCGACCCCTACACCCGGGCGCTGCTCGCCGCCGTCCCCGAACCCGTGCCCGTACGCGCCGAGGCGGTGTCCGTGTGAGCGCCTGCTGCACCCCCGGCCGGCCCTGCTCCGGCGGCGCGCCGGGCGGCCCGGTCCTCCTGGACGCGCCCGCCGTCCGGACCGCCCCGCCCGCCCCCGCCATGGCCGAACTCCCGGGCGGGACCTTCCGGATGGGCGACGCCCACGACGAGGGCTACCCGGCCGACCACGAGGGACCGGTGCGGGAGGTCACCGTCGCGCCCTTCGCGATCGACACCACCGCCGTCACCAACGCGCGCTTCGCCGCCTTCACCGCCGCCACCGGCCACCGCACCGACGCCGAACGCCACGGTTCCTCCTTCGTCTTCCACCTCCTGCTCCACCCGGCCGCCGAGCCCCACGTCCTCGGCCGGGTCGCCGCCGCCCCCTGGTGGCTCGCGGTCGAGGGCGCCTCCTGGCGCGCCCCCGAGGGCCCCGGCTCCGACGTCGGCGACCGCGCCGACCACCCCGTCGTCCACGTCAGCCACGCCGACGCCCTCGCCTACTGCGCCTGGGCCGGCCTCCGGCTGCCCACCGAGGCCGAATGGGAGTACGCCGCCCGGGGCGGCCTCGACGGCGCCCGCTACCCCTGGGGCGACGACCCGGCCCCCGGCGGCGAGGAACGCTGCAACACCTGGCTCGGCGACTTCCCGCACCGCTCCGACCGGCCCGGCGGCGCCACCGGCACCGTCCCCGTCACCGCGTACCCGCCCAACGGGTACGGCCTCCACAACACCTCCGGCAACGTCTGGGAGTGGTGCGCCGACTCCTGGGACCGGGCCGGCCGCGAACGCGTCATCCGCGGCGGCTCGTACCTCTGCCACGCCTCCTACTGCCACCGCCACCGCGTGGCCGCCCGCTCCCACAACACCCCCGACTCCTCGACCGGCCACGGCGGATTCCGCTGCGCCCGCACCCTGTGACCCCGGAAGGAACCGCCCGCCCATGAGCACCGGAACCCGCCCCGACCCCCACGACGGCTTCCCCGGGCACGTCGGCCGCACCTTCGCCGACTCCGTCCCCTCCTGGCCCGACCGCACCACACCGCCCGCCGGCGCCCCGAACGTCGTCGTCGTCCTCGTCGACGACATGGGCTACAGCGACATCGGCCCCTTCGGCTCGGAGATCCCCACCCCGGTCCTCGACCGGCTCGCCGCGGACGGCGTCCGGCTCGGCAACTACCACACCATGCCGCTCTGCTCGCCCGCCCGGGCCGCCCTCCTCACGGGACTCAACCCGCACCGCGTCGGCTACGCCACGGTCGCCAACGCCGACCCCGGCTTCCCCGGCTACGCCATGCAGATCGCCGACTCCGTCCCCACCCTCGCCGAACTCCTCCACGACGCCGGCTACGCCACCTACGCCGTCGGCAAGTGGCACCTCGTCCGCGACTCGGCCTCCAACGCCGCCGACGACCGGGCCAACTGGCCCCTCCAGAAAGGCTTCGACCAGTACTACGGCGTCCTCGAAGGACTCACCAGCCTCTTCCACCCGCACCAGCTGGTCCGCGACAACAGCCCGCTCGACATCGACGAGTTCCCCGACGACTACTACTACACCGACGACATCACCGACCAGGCGATCGCCATGGTGAAGTCGCTGCGCGCCCACGACCCCGACAAACCCTTCCTCCTCTACCTCGCCCACAACGCCGTCCACGGCCCGCTCCAGGCGAAGGCCGAGGACATCGCCCGCCACCGGGGCCGCTACGACGAGGGCTGGGACGTCCTGCGCGAGCGCCGCTTCGCCGCGCAGCTCGCCGCCGGCCTCTTCCCGCCCGGCACCGAACTCCCCGAGCGCAACAGCGAGGCCGGACAGGACGTGCCCGCCTGGGACTCCCTCACCGCGGAGCAGCAGCGCCTCTACGCCCGCTACATGGAGGTCTACGCCGCCCTCGTCGACAACATCGACCACAACCTCGGCCGGCTCACCGACACCCTCGCGGCCCTCGGCGAACTCGACAACACCATCATCGTCTTCACCTCCGACAACGGCGGCACCGGCGAAGGCGGCCGCGAGGGCACCCGCTCCTACTTCAGCCGCTTCGTCCACCACCCCCGCCTCCCCGGCGACTGGGACCCCGACGTCGACCGCGACCCCGAGCTCATCGGCGGACCGCGCAGCCTCGTCCACTACCCGCGCGGCTGGGGCATGGCCTCCAACACCCCCTTCCGCCTCTACAAGGGGCACACCTACGCGGGCGGCGTCCGCGTCCCCTTCGTCCTCTCCTGGCCCGACGGGGTCCGCTCCGGCCGGCTCGCCCCCGGCATCCGCCCCCAGTACCAGTACGTCACCGACCTCACCCCCACCCTCCTCGACCTCGCCGGCATCGCCCGCCCCGCGACCCGCCGGCGCGTCCCCGTCCAGGAGACCGACGGCACCAGCTTCGCCCCCGTCCTCGCCGACCCCGCCCACCCCTCCACCCACCCCGAGCAGTACTGCGAGACCACCGGCAACCGCAGCCACTACCGCGACGGCCACAAGCTCGTCACCCTGCACCGCCCGGGCACCCCCTACGACGACGCCGAATGGGCCCTGTACGACCTGAGCACCGACCCCACCGAGATCCACGACCTCGCCGCCGAACGCCCGGGCCTCGTCAAGGAACTGGCCGCCGCCTGGGAGGAGGCCGCCCACCGCAACGGCGTCTTCCCGCTGCCCGACCACAGCGGCGCCCTCGCCCGGCGCAACCCCGCCGAGCAGCGCCTCGCCCGCCCGCTCACCCTGCTGCCCGGCACCCCGGAACTGGAGCGGTACCGCTCCTCCCGGCTGGTCTCGCTGCGCTCCTTCACGGTCGAGGTGCTCCTCGACGAGCCCGGTGAGGGCGTGCTCGTCTCCCACGGCGACCAGGGCGGCGGCTACAGCCTCTACGTCGAGGACGGCCGCCTGGCCTTCGCCTACAACGAGTACGGCCACCTCCACGAGACCGACGCCGGACCGCTCGGCCCCGGCCCCCACACGGTCCTCCTCGCCGCCACCGCGGAGGAGGGCCTGCGCTGGCGCTTCACCGTCGCGGTCGACGGCGAGCGCAGGGCGGCGCCCGACAGCGTCCACCAGCTCATCGGCATGGCGCCCTTCCAGGGCATCAGCATCGGCGTCGACCGCAAGTCGCCCGTCTCCTGGCCGCTCCACGAGCGCCACCGGTCCTTCCGCCACACCGGCGGGATCCGGTCCGTCACCTACCGGCCCGGCGCCCCGGGCCCCGACTCCCCGGAGGCCGTCGCCACCGCCCTGGAGGAGGCCGCCGCCGCCTTCGAGTGACGGGCCCGGCTACCCGGGCCGGGCCGCGAGGGCGTCCAGGGTCTCGTCCAGCTGCGTCGCCGCCATGATCAGGGACAGATGGGTGAACGCCTGCGGGAAGTTCCCCAGTTGCTCCCCGGTCGGGCCGATCTCCTCGGCGAACAGGCCGACGTGGTTGGCGTACGTCAGCATCTTCTCGAAGGCGAAGCGGGCCTGGCGGACCCGGCCGGCCCGGGCCAGCGCGTCCACGTACAGGAAGGTGCAGAGACTGAACGTGCCCTCGGCGCCGCGCAGTCCGTCGGGGGCGGCCCCGGGGTCGTAGCGGTGCACCAGGTTGTCGCGGACCAGACCCCGCTCGATCGCGTCGAGGGTGCTCAGCCACACCGGGTCCGTCGGGTTGAGCAGGCCGGTGCGGGGGATCAGGAGGAGCGAGGCGTCGAGCACGTCGCCGCCGAAGTACTGGGCCAGGGCCTTGCGCCGGTCGCTCCACCCCCGCCGCATCACCTGCGCGAAGATCTCGTCCCGCGCCGCCCGCCAGGTGTCCAGCGCGGCCGGCCGGCCGAACTCCTCCGCCAGCCGCAGCCCCCGGTCGAAGGCCACCCAGGACATCACTCGGCTGAAGGTGAAGTCCTTGCGGCCGCCCCGCGTCTCCCAGATGCCCTCGTCGGGGGAGTCCCACGACGCGGCGAGCCAGTCCAGCATCCCGGACACCGCCCGCCACCCCTCGTACGTCGGCTGGATGTCCTGGCCGCCGCCCTGCGCCAGCGCGTACAGCGCCTCGCCGAAGATGTCGAGCTGGAGCTGGTCCGCCGCGGCGTTCCCGACCCGCACCGGCGCCGAACCCCGGTACCCCTCGAACTCCGCGAGGACCTCCTCCGGGAGCGACGGGTCGCCGTCCACCCGGTACATGATCTGCAGGGGCCGTCCGCCCGAAGGACCCGCCGCCCGCTCGGTCACCCGCGCCGTCAGCCAGTCCGTGAACGCCGCCGCCTCCTCGGCGAAGCCCAGGTCGAGCAGCGCCCGTACGGCCAGCGACCCGTCCCGCACCCAGGTGTAGCGGTAGTCCCAGTTCCGCTCGCCGCCCACCTGCTCCGGCAGCCCCAGCGTCGGCGCCGCGATCGGCGCCCCCGACGGCAGGTACGTCAGCAGCTTCAGCGTGATCGCCGACCGGTGCACCATGTCGGGCCAGCGCCCCCGGTACCGCGCGGTGCGCACCCACCGCTGCCAGAAGTCCACCGCGTCCCACAGCGCCGCCTCCACCTCCGCAACGTCCGGCAGCGGCGGCGGCGCGGCCTCGGGGCCGTCCACGGTGAACGAGGCCCCGGCGATCTGCCCCTCGGACAGCTCCAGCCGGCCCCGCACGTCGTGCGGCCCGTCCCGCTCCAGCGGCACGTTCGACTGGAGGAAGCCCGCCATCGCCGCCGAGCGGAAGGCCGCCGTGCGGCCGTCCAGCCGGAGGTCGTGCGGGGACCGCCCGAAGCCGAACCGCGGCCGGCACTCCAGCGTGAAGGCGACGGTGCCCCGCGTGCACCGCATCACCCGCATCAGCGCGTGCCGGTCGGTCGGCCGCCCGGTCCGGTCCGGCGGCATCCAGTCCATCAGCTCGCCCACCCCGTCCGGGGACATGAACCGGGTGACCAGCATCGCGGTGTCCGGATAGTAGAGCTGCTTGACCGTCACGTCCGGACCGTCGACCGAGAGCCGGAAGTAGCCGCCCCGGTCGTGGTCGAGCAGTGCGGAGAACACGCCCGGCGAGTCGAAGCGGGGCGCCGCGAACCAGTCCACGACGCCCTCGTCCGAGATGAGCGCGGCGGTCTGCAGATCCCCCACCAGACCGTGCTCGGCGATGAGCGGATAGCGCTTCATCCCCCCACTATCCGCGATCGTGCCCCGGCACGCGCTGTCGGCGGGCCCCGCCCCGCCTCGTCCCGCCTCGTCCCGTCCCGCCGACGAGGCCCCCCGCCCCGCCCGGCGCGCCCGGCCGACGAGATGCCGTCGCCGCCCGGCGGGCGCACCATGGACGGAGAACGGCGAACCCGTAGGGAGAACAGCAGCACGGCCGGCTCGGGGACCCGCCTATCCGGACACGGCGAGGCCATGAACGCAACGCCCGCGGCACAGCGGGACCGCCCCGCGAAGCAGAGCGGCCTCTACCGGCTCGGGCACTGGTGCGCCCGCCACTTCGTCGTCGTCGTGGTCCTCTGGCTGGCCGCCCTCGCCGGGCTCCAGATCGCCGACCGGGCGATCGGCGGCCAGTACTCCGACGACTTCGACCTCCCCGGCACCCAGTCCGCCGAGGGCCTGGCCGTCCTGGAGGCGCACGACCCGGCGGCCGGCGGCTACGGCGCGCAGATCGTCCTCGACGACCCCTCCAAGCCGCTCACCGACGAGGCGTCCGCCGTGAACTCGGCGGTCACCGCCCTGGAGAAGCTGCCGGACGTCATCGGCGCCCAGAACCCGCTGCCGCCGCCCGGCTCCACCCCGCCCCCGGCGTCCTCGACCACCCCGAACACGGGCCCGCTGTCCACCGACGGCAAGACCGCCTACATCACGGTCCGCTTCAGCGTGCCGCCGTCCACGCTCGGCGACGACTACCTGACCGGCGTCGACAGCGCCGTACAGCCGCTCCGCGACGCCGGCGTGACCGTCGAGTACGGCGGCTCGCTCGGCGAACTGGCCCGCCCCGCCGCCGACGACCGCACCAGCGAGGCCATCGGCTTCGCCGTCGCGATCGTGGTCCTCCTGATCGGCTTCGGCAGCGTCATCGGCGCCGTCATGCCGCTGGTCACCGCCCTCGTCGGCGCCGTCTGCGGCCTCGCCCTGCTCGGCCTCGTGGCCGCCGCCTTCACCTTCGGCACCGTCTCCCCGACCCTGGCCACCATGATCGGCCTCGGCGTCGGCATCGACTACGCGCTGTTCCTGATCACCCGCCACCGGCAGAACGTCATGGACGGCCACGATCCCGCCGACTCCGCCGGCCTGGCGACCACCACCAGCGGCCGGGCCGTCCTCGTCTCCGGCTGCACGGTCATCATCGCCCTGTCGGGACTGTGGGTCTCCGGCGTCACCTTCATCGGCAAGCTCGGCCTGGCGGCGGCCTTCACCGTCGTCACCGCCGTCCTCGCCGCGCTCACCCTCGTCCCCGCCCTGCTCGGCCTCGTCGGCCGCCGCATCGACCGCTACCACGTCCGCAAGCCGGTCGCGGAGACCGACGCCGAGCCGGGGGCCGAGGCCCACGGCACCTGGCACCGCTACGCCCAGCGCGTCGAGCGGCGCCCCTGGTACTTCCTCGTCGGCGGCGTGGTCGCCCTGCTGATCCTGGCCTTCCCGCTGCTCTTCATCCAGCTCGGCCACATCGGCGACGGAGCCGACCCGAAGTCCTTCACCGACCGGCGCGCCTACGACCTGATCTCCACGGCCTTCGGCCCCGGAGCCAACGGCCCCCTCACCGTCGTCGTCGACCAGTCCGCGGTGCCGTCCGCCGACCGGGCCGCGCTCGCCACCAGCCTCCAGAAGGCCCTCACCGGGGTGCCCGACGCGGCCGTCATCACCCCGCTGCAGCCCACCTCCGACGGCGACGTCCTCGTCGGCACCGCCTACTCGGTCGCCTCCCCGCAGGACGAGCGGACCACCGAACTCACCGACCACCTCGTCGACGACGTCCTCCCGGGCGCCGTGGCCGGCACCGGGGCACAGACCTACGTCACCGGGACGACCGCCGCCCAGGTCGACTTCCTCGACCTCGTCTCCAGCCGCCTGCCGCTGATCATCGCCGTCGTCGTCGGCCTCGCCTTCCTGGTGATCCTGACCGTCTTCCGCGGCGTCCTCGTCGCCGTCAAGGCGGCCGTCCTCAACGTGCTCTCCATCGCGGCCTCCTACGGCGTCGTCGTCGCCGTCTTCCAGTGGGGCTGGGGCGGGCCCGCGCTCGGCGTCTCCGGCAAGGTACCGATCGAGAGCTACGTGCCGATGATGATGTTCGCGATCGTTTTCGGCCTCAGCATGGACTACGAGATCTTCCTGCTCTCCCGCGTCCGGGAGGCGTGGCTGCGCACCGGCGACTCCAAGGCCAGCGTCGCCCACGCCCTGGAGATCACCGCCCGGGTGATCACCTGCGCCGCCCTCATCATGGTGAGCGTCTTCGCCGCCTTCGTCGTCTCCGACAACATCGTCGTCAAGATGCTCGGCCTGGGCCTCGCCGCCAGCGTCCTCATCGACGCGACCGTGGTGCGGCTCCTGCTGGTGCCCGCCGTGATGACCCTGCTCGGCCGGCACGCCTGGTGGACCCCGCGGTGGCTCGACCGGATCCTCCCGCACCTGGACACCGAGGGCGAGGAGGCCGTCAAGCGCGACGAGGCCGTCGCGGGGCCGCCCGCCCGCTGAAATCCTGACGACCCCGGAGCGGGGGTCGGGCAGAATGCGGGCATGATCCAGGAAGACCGCCGCACCCCCGTGCCGACCACCGGCGCCGACGAGCGCGCCACGCTCACCGCCATGCTCCAGTTCCAGCGCGACACGCTCATGCTCAAGTGCGCCGGGCTCACCCCCGACCAGCTCAAGGAGCGGGCCGTGGCGCCCTCCGCGCTGTCCCTCCTCGGCCTGGTCCGGCACACCGCCGAGGTCGAGCGCGGCTGGTTCCGCAACGTCCTGGCGGGCGAGGACAGCCGCAGCCCCTGGACCCCGCCCGGCTCCACCGAATGGGCCGACTTCGACGTCGAACACGCCGACGCCGAAGCGGACTTCGAGGTCTGGCGCGCCGAGTGCGCCCGCTCCCGCGCGATCGTGGACGCGGCGGAGTCCCTGGACGAGACCGGCAGCCGCGACGGCGAGACCTACTCCGTCCGCTACGTCCTGGCCCACATGATCGAGGAGTACGCCCGGCACAACGGCCACGCGGACCTGCTCCGCGAGCGCATCGACGGCGCGACGGGGGAGTGACGGCGGCCGTGGCGCGGGAGCAGCACCCCGACATCACCGAGGCGATCGTCCGCGAGCGGCGCCTCCACGACCCCGCCGTCCGCCTGTCCCGGCCGCTCGCCGAGGCCCTGTTCGACCCCGAGTTCATCGAGGTCGGGGCCTCGGGGCGGCGCTGGACGCACGCGGAGATGATCGCCGCCCTGCCCGAGCTGCACGGCGGCGAGGACGGACCGCCCATCGAGGCCGGGGAGTTCACCGGCGCCGTCCTCGCCCCCGGCATCGTCCACCTCACCTACGAGACCGTCATCGACGGCCGCCGCGCCCGCCGCTCGTCCGTCTGGCGCCGCGACCCCGAGGGCGTCCTCCGCCTCTACTACCACCAGGGCACTCCGGTACCGGAGCCGGAGGAGTAGCCGCGTCCGGTGGTGCGCCCGGCGCCGCGGCCGTCCGCCCCGCCCTCGCGTCGTCCTGTCCGCGCCGTCCCGCCCCCGCCGTCCCGTCACCCGCCGGACGGCTCACCCGTAGGCGTCCGTCACGCAGTCCGCCGCGCAGCCGTGCTGCCGGAAGCCGCGGCGCAGGGCCGCCGCCGCGTGCGCCCGTTCGACGTGCTCGTGCCCGTACCGCTCGCGCAGCAGCCGTTCCACGGCCTCGACCGTGACGATCGCCGGCTCGCCCTCGCCCGCGGCGCGACGGGCCGCCGCGATCGCCTGGTCGGTCGCGCGCGTCAGGTCCCTGACGTACGTCCGGTACGCCATCCGCCGGGCCCGCCGGGGGGCGAACGGCCGCGTGGCGCGGCCCTTCCAGACCAGCCCGGCCGCCATCAGGCCGAGCCCCGTGCCGCCCAGCAGCGCACCGCCCACGATGCCCTCGACGCTCCAGCCCACCGGCCGTCGACCTCCCCCTCGTCCGGGTCCGACCCGCCGCCGATCCTACGGCGGGTCACGCCTGGACGAGGTCGCCGTGCCGGTGCACCACCCGCCACTCGCCGTCCTCGCGGCGGTACGTCTGGGTGGCCCGCAGCGTGTAGACGCGCGCCTCCCCGTCCACCGAGGCCGAGATGTGCTCGTAGCACGCGGTGTAGGCCATGTCGCCGACGACGTCGTGGCTGACCACCTCGATGCGGTACGCCGTGCAGGCGGAGAAGCGCCGGGCGAGCGCCGTGAACAGCGTGTCCACGTCCTCCTGCCCGACGGCGTTGTACCAGGCCCCGAGCACGCTCACCGGCTCGCGGCGCGACCAGAGCGCCCGGCGCGGCCCCGGGTCCCCGTCGTGCAGCGCCCGTTCGGCGTCCTGGAGGTCGGTCCTGACCCACGTCAGGAAGTCGTCCCGGTCGGTCATGCCTTCATCATGCCCACGCGCCGTCGCGCCCCGCACCCGCTGGCGGCCCGCGCCGACGCCCGGCGGAGCGGTGGACGGGCGCGGGGGAGCGGTGGGGCGGCGCGGGGGAACCGCCCGGCCGGAGACGCCGGACCAGAAGGGAGGTGACTCGTGTAAGTGACTCGTGTCACCTTCTCCGCTCCCGCCATTGACCTGCCTGCTTCCGGCCCCGAACCTGGCGGTGTCACCCCCCGGCCGCCGCACCGGCCCACGCACCTCAGGAGCCGCCCCCGATGACCTCCACCGGCCCTCTCGTCACCACCACCCGCGGCCCCGTCCGCGGCGAGCGCCGCGCCGACGGCAGCTCCCGCTTCCTCGGCATCCCCTATGCCAAGCCGCCCGTCGGCGACCTGCGCTTCGCCGCCCCCGAGCCGCCCGAACCGTGGACCGAGCCGCTGGACGCCACCGCCTACGGCCCCACCGCCCAGCGCCGCCCCTTCGCGGAGGTCACCGCCATCCCCGAGCCCAGCGTCCCGGGCGCCGGCGTCCTCAACCTCAACGTCTTCACCCCCGACACCGCCCCCGCCGAGGGCCTCCCGGTCCTCGTCTGGATCCACGGCGGCGGCTACGTCGCGGGCTCCGCCGCCAGCCCCTGGTACGACGGCGCCGCCTTCAACCGCGACGGGGTCGTCCTCGTCTCCCTCGGCTACCGGCTCGGCATCGAGGGCTTCCTGCACCTGGAGGGCGCCCCCGACAACCGCGGCGTCCGCGACTGGATCGCCGCCCTGGAGTGGGTCCGCGACAACATCGCCGCCTTCGGCGGAGACCCCGCCAAGGTCACCGTCGCCGGCCAGTCCGCCGGCGGCGGCGCCGTCCTCACCCTGCTGTCCGTCCCCTCCGCCCGGGGCCTCTTCCGCGGCGCGCTCGCCGTCTCCGGCGCGGTCCTGCGCCCCGACGGCCCCGACGTCGCCCGCTCCGCCGCCCGCCTCCTCACCGCCCGCACCGGCCTGCCCGCCACCGCCGCGGCCCTGCGCGACCTGGACGACGACGAGATCCTGGCCCTCCAGGACCGGCTCGCCGAGGACGGACCCGACCGCGAGGGGCTGCCCCCGATGCTGGCCCTCGCCCCCTTCGCGGACGGCGAGCTGATCCCCGTACCGCCCGCCGAGGCGCTCACCGCCGGCGACGCGGGCGCCGACGTCCCGCTGATGCTGGGCTTCACCGCCGAGGAGTTCTCGATGGTGCCCGGCCCCGAGGGGCTGCCGCTGCCGGTCCTCCTCGGCGCGCTCGGCCTCGCCCCCGACCGCGCGGCCGAGTTCGCCGCCGCCTACCCGGCCGCCCCCGAGGGGACCCTCTTCGGCCAGGCGCTCACCGACGTCATGTTCCGGGCGCCGAACCTCGCCGTCGCCGACGCCCGCGCCGCCCGCGAACGCCCCACCTGGCTCTACGAGTTCGCCTGGCGCTCACCGCTCCTCGGCCTCTCGACGCACTGCCTGGACCTGCCCTTCGCCTTCGACCTCCTGGACGCCGAGGGCGTCCCCGAGGCCGCCGGCGACACCCCGCCGCAGGCCCTCGCCGACGCCGTCCACCGCGCCTGGGTCGCCTTCGTCAAGGACCAGGACCCCGGCCCCGACTGGCCCCGCTACGCCCCCGGCACCCGCGCCACCAGGGTCTGGGACGCCGAGAGCCGCGTCGAGGAGGACCCGGTCGCCCACGTCCGCGACCTCTGGCTGAACTGACCGGCCACCGGCCACCGGCGGCGCGGCCCGCAGACCGCCGGGGCCGGGGCCGGTCAGCCCTCGAAGCCGACCGTCCCGTCCGGGAGGACGGCCTCCACCCGCGCCCCGTGCTCGACGGTGCGGCTCACCGTGCAGAACTTCTCGTGCGTGAGCCGCACCCCGCGCGCGAAGACCTCCGCCGCCTTCGGATTCGAGTCCGGCAGCTCGAACTCGTAGCTCACCCGGATCCGGCCGATCCGCCCGTCGTCCTCCGGCGTCGACACCGACTCCACGACGATCCGGAGGTCGTCGTGCTCCACGGCCCGCGCGGTCCGGTCGATCACCAGCCCCCCGCAGCCGGCCATCGCCGCCAGCAGCAGCTCCACCGGCGTGAACGACGGCTGCGCCCCGTCGTCGTCGGCCGCGGCCATCAGCACCTCCGCCCCCCGGTCGTTGCGGGCGGTCCACCGCCGGTATCCGGTGCGTTCGGCCTCGACGCGGTAGTCGGCCATGGGGAGTGCTCCTCAGCTGCGTACGGACAGATGCCCCGTACGCTACGGCGCCCGGGCCTCCCGTCCCACCCGACCCGGCCGCACCTCAGCGCCCCGCGTCCCGCGCCGCCCCCTCCTCGTGCCGCACCACCGGCACCGTCACCGCCATGCCCTCGCCCTCCCGCCGTCTCGCCCTCTCGCCGTCCCAGTGGACACCGGGGGCCGCCGGGACGGCCGACGCGGCCGGACCGCCGCCGCGCCGGGGCGCCCGCGCGGGGGAGCGGGCCCCGGGGAGGAGACCCCGGCTACCACGGACGCGGTAGGGAGGCGTTCCGTACCGCGGCGGCGGCAGGTGAAGTGCCGACGGCGGGCGGACGACCGGGACGCGTGCCTCCGGACATGCTCGGAGCGTCCGATGTCCGAAGGAGAGGATCCCTCCCATGCCCGTCCGCCGCCGTCACCTCGTCACCGGCGCGACCGCCCTGCTCGCCGCCGTCGTCCTCACCGCGGCCGCGGCCGGGGCCGCCGCCGCGTCCGCGCCCGCCGGACCCGTCGCCGCCCCCGTCACCGGCTTCGGCCCCGGCCGGCTCGGTTCGAGCCTCGGCGCGCTGCTCGGCCTGTTCGGCCTGGCCGCCGCCTGGCGCGCCCTCACCCGCCCCACCGGCCGCCTCGGCACCACGACCGGACCGCGCGGGTCGCTGCTCGCCCTCGCCGCCGGTGCGGCCGCCCTCGTCCTCGGCGGTCTGGTCGTCGCCACGGCCGACGGCGGCCTCGGCACCGGCAACGGCCGCGGCGGCGCCTACGTCTCCCTCCTCGTCGGCGCCGCCGCGACGGCCCTGGCGACCCGGGCCCTCGCCCGCGCCCGCCGCACCCACGGCGCCCACTGACCGCCCCGGCCCCTGCCCGCCACCCCCGCCGACCGGGCCCTCCGCGCTCGCGGGCGGCCCGGTCCCCGTCCGACGCCCGGTCCCCGGCACCTTCCGGCCGCGTCCGCCCCGGTGAGTACGCACCCCCTGGGTGCGCCCCCACGGTCACCCGCCCATGAGTACCCCCCGGCACCGCCTGAGTACGCGGGCGGATCCGCCGGGCGCCCGCGGCCGCTGGAATGGACCCATGAGCCTTCGCACACCGCGCCGCCCCCGGCCCCTCCGCCACGCCACGGCCACCGGCACCGCCCTCGTGGTGGCCCTCGGGCCCGTGGTGGTGGGCGCGCTGCTCGCCCGCTCGGTCGGCGGCGACCCGATGGTCTCGGTGAACGCCCTCATCGCCGGCGGCGGGCAGCGGGCCCGCGTCTCCCGGGACCAGCTGCGCTCCTGCCGGAGGCGGATGAACGCCCGCCGGGTCCAGGCCGTGCGCGGCCTGCGGGCCAGGACGAAGCCCCGGGGCGAACCCTCCTCCGCGCCCGGCGCGCGTACCGGCCGCGCCGCCTCCACCGGACCGGCGGCGGCCGCCAGCCGGACGACGCGGTCCGGTGCCCGGCGGTAGACGTCGCGAGTCCTCCCCGTGCCCGTGGGCCGACTCCAGCCGGCCCCGTACGTCTCCACGCCCGGCTCCCTCAGGCGCGCGGCCACCCGCGCCGTCCCGCGCCGCCCCGCACCCGCGCCCCGGGCCACCGCCACCTCCGGGCCGCCCACCGGACGAAAACCGGCGGACCTGACTGAAAACGGCTCTGACCAGTGCGGATCCTGCGCGGATTCCTCGCCGAAGTGGCCCCGCCGCGCCCCCGGATGCGCGATGATCGCCCCGCACCCGAGGAGGAGGCCGGCCCCAGGGCCGGTACGGCAGCGTCGAGAGGCAACCCCCCATGGCCAGGCGGCACCCCGCGTCCGCGAACGAACAGAACCCCCCGCCGGCCGGGCAGCCGTCCGACGGCGCGCCCGGCATCGGCCGGCGCCGCTTCCTCGGCTACGTGCTCGCCGCGCCCACCCTCACCGTCGCCGCGCAGGCCGGCGCGGAGGCGCTCGCCCCCACGACGGCCGGGGCCGCCGTCCCCTCGCTGCCCGGACCGGCCGAACTCCTCGACCTCAACGACCTGCTGACCGCGGCCGCGCTCCCGACCAGCCACCTCATCACCCTGCGCCTCGAAGCCGACGGCACCGTCCACTTCGCCCTGCCGCGCGCCGAGGTCGGCCAGGGCGTCACCACCTCCTCCGCCATGCTCATCGCGGAAGAGCTGGACCTGCCCCTGGAGAAGGTGAGGGTCACCCTCGCCGACGCCCGCCCCGAGCTGCTCTTCAACCAGCTCACCGGCGGTTCCAACACCACCGTCTCCACCTACACCCCGATCCGGGTCGCCGCCGCCGTCGCCCGCGGCCGGCTGCTGCACGCCGCCTCCCTCGTCCTCGGCGAGGCCGTCTCCACCCTCACTACCAAGGCCGGCACGGTCCTCTCCCCGGCCGGAGCCGTCCTCGGCTACGGCGAACTCGCCGCGCGGGCCGCGGCCGTGGCGGACTCCGCCGTCGCCGTCACCCTCAAGGACCGCGAGGACTTCCGGGTCATCGGCACGGCCCGCCGCCGCCTCGACGCGCTCGACGCCGTCACCGGCCGCAAGAAGTTCGCCATGGACCTCCGGGTCGAGGGCGCCCTGCCGACGATGGTCTGCCGCCCGCCCACGATCAACGGCACCGTCCGCTCCGTCGCCAACCTCGACGCCGTCCGGGCCATGCCGGGCGTCACCGACGCCGTCACCGTCTCCACCGGCGTCGCCGTCCGCGCCCGCACCTTCGGCCAGTGCGTCGACGCGATCCGCGCCCTCGACGTCGACTGGGGCCCCGGCACCGCGGAGGGCGCCACCGACGCCACCGTCCTCGCCGAGCTGCGCCGGGCCGAACTCCCGCTCGTCGTCCCGCCGCTGCCGCTCCTCACGAAGGCCGTCGACGCCCGCTTCACCTTCCGCTTCGCCAGCAACGCCGCCCTGGAGACCAACTGCGCCATCGCGGACGTCCGCCCGGACTCCGCCGAGATCTGGGGCTCCCTCAAGGCCCCGATCGTCGCCCAGGAGCAGATCGCGCTCCGCCTCGGGCTGCCCGTCTCCGCCGTGCGGGTGCACGTCACCGAGGGCGGCGGCTCCTTCGGCCGCAAGCTCTTCCACGACGCCGCCCACGAGGCCGTCGAGATCTCGGAGAAGCTCGGCAAGCCGGTGAAGCTGATGTGGCACCGCACCGACGACTTCCGGCAGGGGCGTACCCACCCGATGTCGACCTCGCGGGTCCGCGCCACCTACTCGCTGGGCGAGGTCCTGACGTACGAGCAGCGGCACACCTCGGTCGCCACCGACTTCGGCCACGGCATCGGCGAGGTGCTGACGGCGGAGGCGGCCCGGCTGCCGGTCGCGGACCTCACCTTCTCCGAGACGATGTTCCAGCTCACCCAGACCAGCCCCTACCACCTCGGCGTCACCACCCAGCTCCTGGCCGAGACCGACAAGGGCTACCACACCGGCTCGATGCGGAACATCTACTCGCCCAACGTGCGCACCGCGCAGGAGCTCGTCGTCGACGCGCTGGCCGACCGCCTGGGCGAGGACGCCTGCGCGCTGCGCCGCCGCCTGCTGAAGGAGGCCCGGGCCCGCGCCGTCCTCGACGAGGTCGCCCGGCGGGGCCGCTGGGGCCGGCCGATGGAGCCCGGCACCGCGCAGGGCATCGCCGTGCACCCCGAGTACCACTCGTACGTGGCGGTGCTCGCCGAGATCGACTGCCGTCCCGCGACGACCGGGCGCACCGTCCCGAACGCCTGCACCGGCCCCCGCGTCACCAAGGTGGTCTGCGCCGTCGACGTCGGCCTCGCCGTCAACCCGAAGGGCCTGGAGGCCCAGATGATGGGCGGCATCTCCGACGGCATCGCCCTGGCCCTCACCTCGGGACTGCACCTGAGGGACGGCGCCTTCCTGGAGTCGAGCTGGGACAACTACTTCTACACCCGGCAGTGGAACACCCCGCCCGAGCTGGAGATCGTCGTCATGCCGCCGACCGGCGACAAGCCCGGCGGCGCGGGCGAGCTGGCCGTCGCGGCGGCCATGGCGGCCGTCGCCTGCGCCTACGGCCGGGCGACGGGCACGATGCCGACCGACTTCCCGGTCAACCACACCGCCCCGCTCCCCTTCACCCCCGCCCCGGCCGTCCCCCCGGTCCCGGCGTCCCCGACCGACGGCCGCGACCGCGTCCTCTGATCCCTCCCGGAGCCCCCCCGTGCCTCAGCACACCTTCATCCTCAACGGCAAGGCGGTCACCGCCGAGGTCGAGTCCGACGTCCGGCTGCTGTGGGTCCTCAGGGACGTCCTCGGCGTGACCGGACCCAAGTACGGCTGCGGGGTCGGCGTCTGCCGGGCCTGTACGAGCCACCTCAACGGCAGGGCGTTCACGCCCTGCGCCGTCCCCGTCGGCGCGCTCGCGGCCGACGACGAGGTCACCACCATCGAGGGCCTGGCCGACACCGTCGGCGCCGAACTCCACCCGATGCAGGAGGCGTGGCTCGACCTCGACGTCGCCCAGTGCGGCTACTGCCAGCCCGGTCAGATCATGGCGGCCGTCGACGCGGTCCGCCGGGCCAGGGAGGCGGGCCGCGCGGTCACCGAGGCCGACCTCGACGAACTGCGCAACATCTGCCGCTGCGGCACCTACCACCGCATCCGGCAGGCCGTCATGGAGGGCGACCGGCGCATGGCCTGACGCGCGAAGGCCCCCGCCGCGCGTGCGGCGGGGGCCTTCGGAGCCGGGCGGGTCAGGCGGCCGGCGGAACCCGGGACGGACGGCCCGACCCCCTGGTCAGGGCGTAGCCGCCGATGCCCGCGAGCGCGGCGAGGACGCCGCCGGCCGCGGTCCAGATCCAGCGGTCGGACCAGCGTCCGGAGGACCAGCCGTCCTCCGGCGCGGCGGCCTCCACGGCGGTCCGGCGGCCCGCCTCCTCCTCGGCCTCGGCCTGCTCGGCGGTGGTCGCGCCGGGCACCAGCGGCGCGGCGAGCGCCCCGTCGGTGGCGTACGCGCCGTCCCGGTCGTCGACGTCGGCGCCGACGCGGGCCGAGAACGGCTGCCCCAGGTCCTCGTCCGGCAGCCCGGTGACCGTCAGCCGCACGTAGTAGCTGCCCGGCAGCGGGTCGTTCGCCCAGGCGTCGGCGGAGGCGCGCACCGGCCGCAGCACGCAGGCCAGCTCCAGCGAGGCGGCCTCCTTGGCGGCGGTACGCGACTGGGCGCCGTACACGCAGGGCTGACGGCGCCGCAGGCCGTCGTACACGTCGACCCGCCAGGTGGCGGCGCCGTGCCGCAGGGCGCTCTCCGGGAGCGTCACCGTGGCCCTGACGGTGGGCCGCTCGCCGGTGTCGGCGGGGAACACCCAGTAGAGGTAGTCGCCCGTCGCCGCCTGCGCGGTGGCCTGTTGGCCGGGACGGAAGGCGGCGGCGGTGCGGAAGGTGGTGCCGGCCTCCGTGGGGCCCGCCTCCCCGTCGGCCGGGGCCGACGGCGCGGGCGTGTCGGCGAGGGCGCCCGGCGCGGCGGGGCCCAGCAGGGCGGCGCCGGCCAGCGCGGTGGCCGCGAGCATCCGTACGGTGCGCATCAGTGGGTCCTCCAGACGGCGAAGCGCCAGCGGGACAGCCAGCCCCAGATCAGTCCGGCGAGGAAGCCGGCGAGCACCAGCGTGCCGAGCAGCCACCAGCCGCGGCCGAGCCCGAAGGAGGCCACGTCCGAGGCGCTCGCCGGGCCGTCCACGATGTCCACGGTCAGCTCGATCGGCATGCCGGGCGTGGTCTTCACGGCCGGCGGAGCGGAGAAGGAGTTGCTGACCTGGAGGCAGACGGTCTCGGCGGCCGGCTTGCCGTCGCCGTCCTCGTCCGCGTCCTCGACCTCGGCCTTCGGGTAGCGCAGCCCGGTCGAGACGACGTCGGTGCGGCCGTCGCCGGCCTCCGAGCCGCGCACGATCTCCCGGCCGTGCCGGGTCACGGCGCGCAGCAGCACGCCGTAGTCGTTGTTCACGGCCCGGTCGGCGGAGACGCTGACGGAGGCGCGCAGTTCCTGGCCGGGCAGCAGGTCGACCTTGTACCAGCGGTGCTCGCCGAAGGTCTCGCGGTCCGTGTAGAGGCCGGGCTTGAGCTGCGGGGCGTCCGCGCACCGCCCGGCGCCCTCGGTGGCGACCGGGGTCACCACCGGGTCGGCGGCGCGGTCCACCAGCTGGCGGACGCGGCGGGAGAGGTCCTCGGTGCGGTGCACGGAGGTGTACGTGCCTCCGGTGGCCTCGGCGATGCAGGTGAGCTGCTGCCGGGTCTTGGCGTCCGGCACCAGGCCGAGGGTGTCGATCACGAGGTGGATGCCCTTGGCGGCGATCTCGCGGGCCACCTGGCAGGGGTCGAGCGGGGCGCAGGTGTCCTCGCCGTCGGTGATGAGGACGATCCGCTTGGTCGCCCCGTCCTCGCCGAGGTCGTCGGCCGCGCCGAGCAGTGCCGGGCCGATCGGGGTCCAGCCGGTGGGGGCGAGGGTGGCGACGGCGGTCTTGGCCTCGGTCCGGTCCAGCGGTCCGACCGGGTAGAGCTGCCGGGTGTCCTTGCAGCCGCGCTTGCGGTCGTTGCCGGGGTAGTCGGCGCCGAGGGTGCGGATGCCGAGCCTGACCTCCTCGGGCACCGCGTCCAGGACCTCGTTGAAGGCCTGCTTGGCGGCGCTCATCCGGGACTTGCCGTCGATGTCCTTGGCGCGCATGGAGCCGCTGACGTCGAGGACCAGCTCGACCTTGGGGGATTCCTTCGCCTCCGGTGCGTCGGCGGAGGCGCTCGTCGGCAGCAGCGCGGCGCTCAGGGCGACGAGCAGGGCGCAGGCCCCGGTCGTCAGCCGTTTTGTCGTGATCATCGGCGGATCGTATTGATGATCCTCCGACAATCCAAAACCGGGGTCCGGCTCCCCGTCCTCCGGGGAGCCGGCCGCGCGGCCCTGACGGGCTACCAGATCGCCTCGACCCACTCCGGGTGGTCGATGAAGGGGTTCCGGTTGCCCTGGTAGGTGGTGTGGATGACGTCGTTGCGGCGTTCCTCGAAGGCGCTCGGCGGGTCCTGCTCGTTCCACTGCTTCAGGACGGAGAGCCGGCCGTGGTAGGGCACGCTGCCGTTGGTGGTGGAGTCGTTGGGCTCCAGGTTCGGCCAGCCGTCGCCGCCCTCGTACCGCACGGCCATGTAGAGGATCATGCGGGCCACGTCGCCCTTGTCGGCGTCGCGCGGTTCGAAGGAGTCGGAGTCGGTGTAGCTGCCGGGGGCGCCGCTCACCGCGCTGCCGCCGTTGTCGAAGTCCTTGTTGCCGCGGGTGCTGTTGACCTGGACGTCGCAGGCGCGCAGGTGGTGCAGGTCGGTGCCGGGGCCGGCCGCGGTGCCGAAGGAGCCGTGCGACTGCGCCCAGGTGTGCTCGCGGTTCCAGTTGCCGACCGCTCCGCCGTTGAGGGACTTGCTGCGCGAGGCGCCGCTGTACAGCAGGACGACGTTGTTGGTGTTGTTCGGGTCCTGGTCGGTGACCTTCAGCGCGTTCCAGACGGCGTCGTACGAGATCTTGCTCTGGCTGCTGATGATGGTGTGCAGCGCCGACTTGAGGCTGGTGCCGGTCTTGCCGACGGCGTTCTTGTAGTACGTGGTGTCGTACGCGGTCGTGGTGGCGGCGGCGGGGGTCGCCGTGACCGCGGGGAGCGTGAGTCCGACGACGGCGGCGGACAGTGCCGCCCAGGCCTTCCAACTGCGTATCCGTGCAACCGACATGGGGGGCCCTTTCCCGGGGACGGGCACGCGGGCGAACACCGGGCCCGGCTCGAGGGGGCGGCGTTCTACGCGTGTTGATTTCGTGTCATCCCGGAGGGTGGCACGGGAGAAGGGCTTGTCGTGTTACGGACAAAGAGCCATTCGGTGACGTTCTCGCATACGGCGCGGCCGTCCGCGGGCGAGTCGCGCCGCTTCCGCCTCAGGTGCCCCGGAGGTCCACCGGCATCCCCTTCGGCTCCTTGATCCGCTTCATGATGATCTGGGAGTTCACCTCGGTGACCCCGGCCAGCGCCGTCAGCTGCTCGATCCACAGCCGCTCGTACGCCGAGAGGTCCGCCACCGCGATCCGCAGCAGGCACCCCGGGCTCCCGAAGAGGCGGTACGCCTCGATGACGTCCGGGATCGACTGGAGCGCCTCCTCGAAGGCCTCCACCGTCTCCCGGTCCCGCTTCACCTCGACCGAGACCAGCACCTCGAAGCCCCGCCCGACCGCCTCCGGGTCGATGATCGCGCGGTAGCCCCGGATCACCCCGTCCTGCTCCAGCTGGCGCACCCGGCGCAGACAGGGGGAGGGGCTCAGGCCGACCCGCTGGGCCAGCTCCTGGTTGCTCAGCCGGCCGTCCTGCTGGAGCTCGCGCAAGATGTGGAGATCGATTCGGTCCATGACGCGATTATCTGCCACGATGAAACATTTCTGCGCCCATATTGGCAATCGCCTGCTCCCCCCTCTGGCCTAACGTTGCCGAGAAGAGCGGAACCGGTACGGCCAGGGAGAGGCGGCGGACATGCAGCGAACGAACGACGGAAGCCCGCGCCGGATCGTCGTCATCAGCACCGGCGGCACCATCGCCAGCCGCTGGCAGGGCACCGGCTACGCCGCCGACGCCTCCGGCGACGACGTCCTCGCCACCGCCCCGCTGCCCGAGGGCGTGACCGTCGAGGTCCGCGACCTCTTCAACGTCAACAGCTCCCTCCTCACCGCCGCCCACCAGCTCGTCCTGCTGCGCACGGTCCACGAGACCCTGGCGGACCCCGGCGTCGACGGCATCGTCGTCACCCACGGCACCGACACCCTGGAGGAGACGGCCTTCCTCCTGGACCTCCACCACGAGGACCCCCGCCCGGTCGTCCTCACCGGCGCCCAGCGCCCCTTCGGCACCGGCGACGGCGACGGACCCGGGAACCTGTACGACGCCCTCCAGGTCGCCGCCACCGTCCGCGACCTCGGCGTCCTCGTCGTCTTCGACGGCCGCGTCCACGCCGCCCGCGGCACGGTGAAGACCCAGACCCTGGCCGCCGACGCCTTCTCCGACCCCTCGGCCGAGCGCCTGGGCCGCGTCGGCTTCTCCCGCGTCGACATCGAGCGCCTCCCCGACCGCCCGGCGGTCCTCCCGCTGCCCGCCGCCGCCCTCACCGCCGACCCCGACGCGGGCCGCGGCGCGCTGCCCCGGGTGGACGTCGTCTTCCACCACACCGACGGCGACCGGCTCCACTTCGACGCCGCCCTCGCCGCCGGCGCCCGGGGCATCGTCCTCGTCGCCACCGGTGCGGGCAACGCCACCCCGGAGATCGCCGAGGCGGTCGCCGAGGCCACCGCACGGGGCGTCCTCGTCGCGGTCACCACCCGCGTCCCGGCGGGCCCGCTCGCCGAGATCTACACCGGCGGCGGCGCCGTCGACCTGGTGGCCAACGGCGGCCTGCTCACCGGCTCCCTGCGCGCCGGCCAGGCCCGCATCGCCGTCCTCGCCGCCCTCCTCGCGGGGACCGAGGGCGACGACCCGGCCCGCCGCACCGCCGTCCTGCGCCGCCTCCTCGAAGGCCCGGTCCGCGCCGCGCCCGCGCTCGCCACCGGCGCCTCCCGCGAGGCCTCCCCCGCCCCGGCCCGCGCCTGACGGCCCCCGAACACCGGCTCGCGGGCGTCGAACTCCCCCTCCTCCGCCCGTGAGCCGGTAACGACCCCGCCGCCGCCCGCACCCCCTCCCGTACGGCACCGGCCCCCGCGTCCGCATTCCCGGGCGAGCCCGCCCCCGTACGGCACCCGCCGCCCGGCTCGTGCCTGTGGCGTCTGCCGCCCCGCCCGCGCCCGTGACGCCTCCGTGCCCGCACCGCCCGCGCCCGCGGAGCCTCCGCGGCACCCCCGCTCCCGATACGGTGACGGCCCACCCCCGCCCCCGCCGCCAGGAGCTCCCGTGCCCGCACTCCCCGACAGCGCCGCCGAGCAGGCCCGCCGCGTCGTCCGCCTCGTCCGGGAGACGCTCGGCGACCCGGCCGTGCGGGCCGCCTGCCTCCACGGCTCGGCCGTCCTCGGCGGACTGCGCCCCACCAGTGACGTCGACGTGCTCGTCGTCCTGGACCGGCCCACCACCGGGGCCGAGCGCCGTGCCCTCACCGACGCGCTCCTCGCCGTCTCCGGAGCCCGGGCGTACGAGGGCCCCGCGCGGCCCGTGGAACTGAGCCTGGTCGTCCACGACCGGGTCCGGCCCTGGCGGTACCCGCCCGTCTGCGAGTACCTCTACGGCGAGTGGCTGCGCGACGACTTCGAGGCGGGGCTCACCCCCGGGCCCGCGCCCTGCCCCGACCTGGCCCCGCTGATCACCATGGCGCGCTCCGGCGACGCCCCCCTCCTCGGCCCGCGCCCCTCCGAGCTGTTCGACCCGGTGCCGGAGGCCGACCTGCGGGCGGCGATCGTCGAGGGGGTGCCCGGACTCCTCGCCGACCTCGACGGCGACACCCGCAACGTCCTGCTGACCCTGGCCCGGATCCTCACCACCCTGCGCACCGGCCGGATCCGCTCCAAGGACGGGGCCGCCGCCGCGCTGCTGCCCGAACTGCCCCCGGAGCACCGGCCGGTGCTCGCGGCCGCCCGGGCCCAGTACCTGGCGGGGGAGTACGGCTCCTGGGCGGACGCGCTGCCGGCGGCGCGGGCCCACGCGGCGCACGTCGCCGCGGCGATCAAGGGGGCGTATCCGGCCTGAAGTTACCCGTCGGTTTCTCGTGACTTCCTCGGCGGCCGGTCGTAGAACATGTTCCCATTCGCTCACGAGTGAGGAAGATCACATGAGTGAACACCCCCTGTCCGCCCGGGGAATTCACGGAGTCAGCCGCCGCCGCTTCCTGACCGGAACAGGTTCCGTTCTCGGCGCCGCCGCCCTCGCCGGGACCCTGACCACCCCCGCCCGCGCCGAGGTCCCCGGCCTGAACGTCTGTCCCATCCCCGACGGCTCCCAGGTGCGCGCCCTCGTCATCGGCACCGGCTACGGCGGCTCGGTCACCGCCCTCCGGCTCGCCCGCGCCGGTGTCGACGTCCACATGATCGAGATGGGTCTGGCCTGGGACGCCACCGGCCCCGACGGCAAGATCTTCGCCAACACCACCACCCCCGACTACCGCTCCTTCTGGCTGCGCACCCGCACCAAGCAGCCGCTGAGCCAGTTCCTCGGCTTCCCCCTCGACAAGGACGTGCCCCGCCACACCGGCATCCTCGACGCCGAGGAGTTCGCCGGCATCACCGTCTACCAGGGGCGCGGCATCGGCGGCGGCTCCCTCGTCAACGGCGGCATGGCCGTCACCCCGCTCCGGGAACGCTTCCCCGCCATCCTGCCCACCGTCGACCCGGCCGAGATGTACGCCACCTACTACCCGCGCGCCAACGCGGGCCTGGGCGTCACCCCCGTGGACACCGCCTGGTGGGAGTCGACCGACGCCTACCAGTACGCCCGCGTCGGCCGGAAGCACGCGCAGCGCTCCGGCTTCCCCTTCGTCTTCGTCCCCAACGTCTACGACTGGGACTACATGAAGCAGGAGGCCGCCGGAGCCGTACCGAAGTCCGCCCTGGCCGGCGAGGTCATCTACGGCAACAACCACGGCAAGAAGAGCCTCCAGAAGACCTACCTCGCCCAGGCCGCCGCCACCGGCCGGGTCACCGTCTCCGCCCTCCACCGGGTCACCTCCGTCACCCCGGCCGCCGCCGGCGGCTACACGGTCGCCATCGACCAGATCGACACCACCGGCGCCGTCCTCGCCTCCAAGACCGTCCGCGCCGACCGGGTCTTCTTCGCCGCCGGCAGCGTCGGCACCAGCAAGCTCCTCACCCGCCTCAAGGCCACCGGGGCCCTGCCCGCCCTCAACGAGCACATCGGCAAGGGCTGGGGCGACAACGGCAACGTCATGTGCGGCCGTGCCAACCACATGTGGGACCCCACCGGCACGCTCCAGTCCGCCATGCCCACCGCCGGCATCGACAACTGGGACGCGGGCGGCGCCTTCGCCGAGGTCGCCCCGCTGCCCACCGGCATCGAGACCTACGCCTCCTTCTACCTCTCCATCACCCGCACCCCGCGCCGCGCCGAGTTCACCTGGAACCCGGCCACCGGCCGGGTCGACCTCAGCTGGGACCGGGCCTGGAAGCAGACCTCCATCGACATGGCGAAGTCCATCTTCGACAAGATCAACGCCAAGGAGGGGACGATCTACCGCACCGACCTCTTCGGCACCTACAAGATCTGGGGCGACCACCTCACCTACCACCCGCTCGGCGGCGCCGTCCTCGACCGCGCCACCGACAACCACGGCCGCCTCCACGGCTACCGGGGCCTCTACGTCATGGACGGCTCGCTCATCCCCGGCAACACCAGCGTCAACCCCTTCGTCACCATCACCGCCCTCGCCGAGCGCAACATCGAGCGCATCATCGCCGAGGACTTCTGAGCGACCGCCGCGCGCGAGGGGCCGGCCGGGGGGGCCGCCCGCCCCCCCCCCCCCCCCCCCCCCCCCGCCGGCCGACCGCGAGCCACCCCA
>NZ_JBHYPS010000007.1:109935-168187 GCF_042746075.1 Streptomyces sp. NPDC058758
GGCCGCGCCCCGGGGGGGCGGGGGCGGGGGGGTGTCCCCCGCGCGCGGCCCCGCCCCCCGCGCCCGGGCTCAGCCCGTCGGCAGCACGCACACCTCGTCGAGCCCGAGCACCCGGTTCAGCCGCCCGAAGGCCAGCCACGACCCCAGGCTCATCGTCAGCTCCACGATCTCCGCCTGGCTGTAGTGCGCCGTCATCCGCGCCCAGAACTCCTCGTCCAGGCCGTGGTGGTCGAGCGCGTACCGCTCCGCGTACTCCGCCGCCAGCCGGGTCCGGACGTCGAAGGAGTCCGAGACCTCCGTGGTCCGCCAGGCGGCGACCACCTCGTCGAAGCCCTCCTCGACCTTCACGCCGTCCCGGTCCGTGCGCCAGTCCAGGCAGAAGCCGCAGCCGTTGATCTGCGCGATCCGCAGCCGCGCCGCCTCGAACTCGCGCAGCCCCAGGGTCGTGTGGGCGTAGACCGACAGCGAGAAGTTCGCCGCCGCCGTCCCGATCTCCGGGACCATGTCGCCCCACACGTACCCGATCGGCTCCTGCCCCTCGGGAATGTCGATGATCACCGTGCGCTCCTTCCCAGCCTGCCCACCGCCGGGCGCATCGGCACGTCCAGCGCGTCGTACAGCCCCGGCTCCGCCGCCGCCAGCCAGTCGATCGCCCCGACCAGGCGCCCGACCGCCGTCGCGTTCCCGCCGGCCGCGCGGTTCTCGTCCTCGTCGGTGGCGGTCACCGTCACCTCGATGCGCGGCCGGCCCTCGACGATCACCCGGTGCGCCCCGGCGCCGTCCGGCGGCACCGGCCAGTCCGGCGCGCAGGACGGATGGATCCGGGTCACGTGCTCGATCACGATCCGCGGTTCGCCGCCGACGATCCCCTGGACCTCGAAGCGGACCGCGCCCTGCGTGCCCGCCTCGAAGACGCCCATCGTCCGGGTCTTCACCGTCGTCTCCAGCGGACGGCGGTCCACCGTCTCGCGGATCTCCTCCACCTCGGCGCCGAGCGCCCGCGCCATCAGCCGAATCTGCCCGCCCCACACCATCGTCGGGACGGACGGGAAGAGCATCGGCGGCTCGTGGTCGAGCGGCTTGCCCATCCCGATCAGCTCGCGCACGGAGAACTCCTGCTCGTACGTCGAGTAGTCGAAGACCTCCTGGCAGCGGACCGCGTCCACGGTCGTGCCCAGGCCGCTGACGAGCAGCGGCAGCACGTCGTTGCCCCAGCCCGGGTCCACCCCGGACGCGAAGAGCGACCCGCCGCCCTCGGCCACCGCCGCGAGCACCGGGTCGCGGAACTCCGGAGGCGCGTTCCGCGGGTCGTACAGCGGGTAGAGCGACGGCGTCACCACCACCGCGCCCGCCGCGACCGCCCGCACCACGTCCTCCAGGGCCCCGTCGGGCCGCACGTCGCCGGAGGCCGCGTACACCACGGCCCCCGGCCGGGCCCCGAGCACGGCCCCGACGTCGTCCGTCGCGGCCACGCCGAGGTCGTGCCCGAGCCCGGCGAGCGCCCCCGCGTCCCGGCCGACCTTCGCCGGGTCGGAGACGAGGACCGCCGCCAGTTCGAGCCCGGGATGGGCGTCCACGGCCCGGATGGCCGCCCGCCCGACATTTCCGGTTCCCCACACCACCGTCCGTATCATGCGCGGAGGGTAGCGCCGGGGGACCGAGGTTCCCAGACCCGCGGCAGCACGATCTGACGCGACGTCAGATCACTTCTCCCGTACGGGAGGTCAGGCCAGCCGCAGGGCCACGAACGGGATCGTGTCGCCCGGCAGGACGTACCGCTCCACCTCCGTGAACCCCCGCGCCAGCGCGAACCGCAGCCCCTCCCCGTTCGACGCCAGCACCACCGTCTCCACCCCCTCCTCGCTCAGCGTCCGCGCGTGCGCCAGCCCCCGCTCGTACAGCGCCGTCCCGAACCCCCGCCGCCGGTACTCCGGCAGGATCCGCGCGATCACCGTCGCCGCCGGCGTCTCCCCGTCCGGCGGCCGGACCGTCGAACAGCCCACCGCCACCCCGCCCAGGTACGCCACCTCCAGCCGGTTGCGCCCCGCCCGCTCCCGCACCTCGTCCTCCGACAGCACCGCCGTCGGGATGATCGCGTTGTGGACCGCCCGCCAGTCGGCCAGCTCCCGCCCGCCCTCCGCCGCGACCACCCGCAGCGGCTCCCCGTACCCCTCGACATCGCTCATCCCGACACCCCACCCCACCCGCCGGCCGCCGGTCAACCGCATTCCGGACCCGTCCGCTGCGCCGTACGGGTGGGCCGCCGCAGCCCCGCGCGCCGCCGCCCGCCGAACGGGTACGGATCGCTCCACTGCCCCCGGCCAGGAGGATGTCTTCCCATGCCCGCCTTCGTCCGCAAGGGCGCCCCCGCGCTGCTCGGCGCCGGCACCCTGTGCGCGGCCCTGCTGCTCGCCGCCTGCGCGCACCCCGCCCCCACCGTCCCGCCGACCGCCCCCGCCGCGGCCCCCGCCGCGAAGAGCCCCGCAGGCGAGACCGCCGACGCCCGCCCCCGCCCCGCCCCGCGCATCCCCGGCATCGGCCCCCTCACCCAGGCCCGCGTCCCCGACGGCACCACCCAGGCGCTCGTCGTCAGCGGACCCACCGCCGACAGCAACACCGCCACCGCCGTCCTCCACCGGCGCGCCCCCGACAGCCGCTGGTACGAGGCCGGCGGCCCCTGGCCCGCCCACAACGCCCTCAAGGGCTGGACCGCCGACCACTGGGCCGGCGACCTGCGCACCCCCACCGGCGTCTACCGCATCGGCGACGCCGGCGGCCGGCTCCCCGACCCCGGCGCCCGCCTCCCCTACGACGAGGACCCCGAGTTCGCCATCAGCGGCACCGGCTTCCGCGGCGAACCCCTCGAAGGCTCCTTCGACCACGTCATCGCCATCGACTACAACCGCGTCCCCGGCCGCACCCCGCTCGACAAGGAGCGCCCGCTCGGCACGGAGCGGGGCGGCGGCGTCTGGATCCACGTCGACCACGGCGGCCCCACCCAGGCGTGCGTCGCCCTCCACCGCGACGACCTGCGCGCCCTGCTCCTCGCCCTCGACCCGGCCGCCGAACCCGTCGTCGTCATGGGACCGGCCCCCGAACTCGCCCGCTGAGCGGGGAGCCGGGGGCCGGTCCGGGCCCGTGGAGCGGACTCAGCCGACCGCTCCACGGAACGCCCCGGTGTGCAGCCGGGTCTGCTCCTGCGTCAGGTACGCGTCCGTGTACTCGAAGTCCCGCAGCGTCCCCGCCTTCGAGGCCAGGAAGCCGGTCCGCACGTAGTCGTCCCCGGCCACCGCGTTCAGCAGCCAGTTCGTCATCACCCGGGTCTTCGCCACGTTCGTCCGCAGCGCCGCCCAGTGGTAGCCGCGCGCCACCGCCTGCGCCGCGGGCCCGTGCAGCTCCACGCCCAGCGGCTTCGACACCCCGTCCATCCCGCCCAGGTCCACCACCAGACCCAGGTCCTTGTGGGTGTACGGCCGCAGGGACTCGCCGCGCAGGGTCGCCACCAGGTTGTCGGCGAGCGCCCTGCCCTGCCGCATCGCGTGCTGCGCCGTCGGCGGGCAGATCGCGCCCTCCTCGCCCTTCGCCAGGTCCGGCACGGCCGCCGCGTCGCCCAGCGCCCACACCCCGTCGAGGCCCGGCACGTTCATCTCCGGCGTCGCCACCAGCCGGCCGCGCACGGTCTCCGCGCCGACCGTGCCGACCAGCGGGCTCGCCGCCACGCCGGCCGTCCAGATCAGGGTGCGGCACGGCAGCACCCGGCCGTCCGTCAGGGTGACCGTCTCGTCGTCCACCGAGGCCACCGACACCCCCAGCGAGACCTGGATGCCCCGCTTGGTCAGGATGTCCATCGCGGCCGCGCCCAGCTTGTCGCCCAGCTCGGGCATCAGCCGGGGCGCGATGTCCACCAGGTGCCACTTGATCAGGGCCGGGTCGAGCCGGGGGTAGCGCTTGACCGCGTTGTGGGTGAGCAGCTGGAGGCAGGCCGCCGTCTCGGTGCCCGCGTAGCCGCCGCCGACCACCACGAACTGGAGCCGGGCCTCCCGCTCGGCATCGTCGTCGCTGGCGTCCGCGAGGTCGAGCTGGGCGATCACGTGGTCCCGGACGTAGACCGCCTCCGCCAGGGTCTTCATGCCCCGCGCGTGGTCGGCCAGCCCCGGGATGTCGAAGGTGCGCGTCACGCTGCCGGGCGCGAGCACCAGATGGTCGTAGGGCTCCACCTCGTACTCCCCGGAGATGGTCCGGAGCACCACCGCCTTGGCCGCCGTGTCCACGCCCACCGCGCCGCCCGGCACGATCCGCGTGCGGTGCTTCTGGCTGCGCCGCAGGGACAGGGCCACCGACTGCGGCGTCAGGACGCCGGCCGCCACCTGGGGGAGGAGGGGGAGGTAGAGCTGGTACGAGAAGGGCGAGAGCAGCGTGATCTGCGCCTCCCGCTCCGTCAGCCGCCGTTCGAGCCGCTTCACACAGCCCACGCCGGCGAAACCGGCGCCCACCACGAGGATCCTCGGTCGCGTCACGTCGTCCGCCCTTCCGTATGAGCGTGCAAAGTGCCCTCCGTTGTGTCTGCATAGGGCCATGTGGCAATTTTTCGCTGATTATCCGTGGTTCACCCTTTTTATCGTCATTGCGGTGGGCTCGCTCCTCGGCATGGTCCGCTTCGGGCCCGTGAAGCTCGGCGCGGCCGGGGTCCTCTTCGCCGGACTCCTGGTCGGAGCCCTGGACCCGGACGTGGGTCCGGCCGTCCCCGCGGGCCTCTCCGTGTTCGGCCTCGCGCTGTACGTCTACACGGTGGGCCTGGAGGCGGGACCGGCCTTCTTCCGCGAGCTGCGGCCCCAGGTCGCCGTGATGCTCGGCGCGGTCGCCGCACTCGTCCTCACCGCCCTCGCCATCGGTCTCGTCGGCAACGGGATCCTCGACATCCCCGGCCCCTTCCTCGCCGGCGGTTACGCGGGCATCGGCACCACCACTCCCGGCCTGGCCGCCGCCCAGGCCGCGTCCGACGACCCCACCCAGGCGGCCACCGGCTATGCCATCGGCTACCCCCTGGCCGTCGTTCTCACCATCCTTTTCGTCGCGGCCGTCGCCGCCGCACGGAACTGGCCCGGCCGCCGCGACCCCGGCACCGGCCTCCCCGACCGGCTCGTCAGCCGTACGGTCGACGTCACCCGCCCCGCACGCTGGGCCGACGTCCCCGGCACCGCCTCCGGGCAGCTCCTCGCCAGCGCCCACCGGCCCGTCGGCTCCACCGTCCGCATCGTCACCGGCGACGACCCCGGACCGCTGGCCCCCGGCGACCGGCTCGTGCTCGTCGGCGGCCCCGAGGCGGTCGCCGCCGGCATCGCCGCCCTCGGCACCGAGGCGCCCGAGCACCTGCTCTACCACCGCGACGTCGTCGACTACCGCCGCATCCTCCTCACCAACCCCGACCTCGCCGCCCGCACCGTCGCCGAACTCGGCCTCGGCGAGCGCTACGGCGCCCGCGCCACCCGGGTCCGCCGGGGCGACCAGGACCTCCTCGCCCACGACGACCTGCTGCTCCAGCTCGACGACCGGGTCCGCGTCGCCATGCCCCGCGAGCGCACCGCCGAGGTCACCGCCTACCTCGGCGACACCGAGGCCCGGGTCAGCGAGGTCAGCGCCGTCAGCATGGGCCTCGGCCTCGCCGCCGGCTTCCTCCTCGGCATCCCCCGGCTCACGATCGGCTCCACGGTCCTCTCCCTCGGCACCGCCGCCGGCCCCCTCGTCATGGCCATGGTCCTCGGCAGGCTCCGCCGCACCGGCCCCCTCGTCTGGGTCCTGCCGACCCGCGCCAACCTGACCCTGCGCCAGATCGGCCTGCTCGTCTTCCTCGCCTGCGTCGGCCTCACCTCCGGCTACGCCTTCCGCCGCGACGCCTTCTCGGTCTTCGGCCTCAAGCTCCTCGCCGTGCTCGCGGGCGCCGCGGTCCTCAGCTACGCCCTGATGGTCCTGGTCTGCCGCCTCCTTGGCCAGAGCCGCCCCCGCACGATGGGCCTGCTCGCCGGCTACGTCGGCAACCCCGCCATCACCGCGTACGCCAACGGCCGCGTCTCCGACGACCGGGTGAACACCGGCTACGCCACCCTCTTCGCCCTCGCCATCCTGGTGAAGATCGTCTGCATCCAGCTGATCGTCGGCCTCTGACACCGGGCGGCCGGGCCGGACCCGGGTTACGTTGCCCGAGGACCCCGCACGGAAGGCGGCACGCACCCATGACCACGTACCAGGTCGGCTACTTCGTCGGCAGTCTCTCGACGAAGTCCATCAACCGGATCCTCTCCCGGGCCCTCATCAGGGTCGCCCCGCCGGGGCTCGAGTTCCGGGAGATCCCCATCAAGGACCTCCCGCTCTACAACCACGACTTCGACGCCGACTACCCGCCGGAGGGCAGGGCCCTCAAGGAGGCCATCGCCTCGGTGGACGCCGTCCTCTTCGTCACCCCGGAGTACAACCGCTCCATCCCCGGCGGCCTGAAGAACGCCATCGACTGGGCCAGCCGCCCCTGGGGCACCAACTCCTTCACCCACAAGCCGTCCGCGGTCATCGGCGCCTCGCCCGGCAAGATCGGCACCGCGGTGGCCCAGCAGAGCCTCCGCTCCGTCCTCAGCTTCTGTAACTCCCCGCAGATGAACGCCCCCGAGGCGTACATCCAGTTCACGCCGGGCCTCTTCTCGGACGACGGCGAGGTCACCGACCCGACGACCCAGCAGTTCCTCTCGGACTTCATGGAGGACTTCAAGTCCTTCATCGAGCGCGTCCTGACGGTCCTGCCCCGGAGCTAGACCGTCCTCCTCGCGTCCCCGGCCGGGCCGCGCGGGCGGTGGCGCGGCCGAAGCGCAGCTCCGGATCGACGACGCCGCCCGCGCGCAGCAGCCTGACGTCGGCGCGGTAGTCCGCCGAGGTCCGCCAGGGCCCCCGGTCGCCCTGGCGGGGGAGCCGGTCGGCGGCGCGCCGGACGTAGCCCGCCCCGAAGTCGAGGAGCGGGCGGGTCGGCATGGCGGGGTCCGCCGGCTCGGGACGGCAGAGGTCCAGGCCGTGGGCGTCCATGTGCCGGAGCAGCCGGCAGAAGTGCTCGCCGACCAGGCCGACCTTCAGCGTCCAGGACGCGTGGGTGTAGCCGAGGGCGAAGGCCAGGTTCGGTACCCCGGACAGCAGCAGCCCCTTGAAGGCGACGGTGTCCGCCGGGCGCACCGGGGTTCCGTCGACGGTGAGATCGATGCCACCCAGGACCTGGACGTCCAGGCCGGTGGCCGTGACGATGACGTCCGCCTCGACGTGACGGCCCGACCCGAGGGCCACGCCGGTCTCGGTGAAGGCGGCGATCCGGTCGGTCACCACCGTCGCCCTGCCCTCCCGGACCGCCCGGAACAGGTCCCCGTCGGGCGCGGTGCACAGGCGCTGGTCCCAGGGGTCGTACGGCGGGGCGAAGTGTTCGTGGACCGGGTAGCCGGGCGGCAGCTGCCGTGCGTTGAGCCACCGGATCAGCCGGCGGGCCGCCCCCGGCCACCGCCGGCAGAACCGGAAGAAGGCGGTCTGCAGGCGGATGTTCTTCCACCGGACCAGCGCGTGCCCGCGCGCGTCGCCGAAGCACGCGCGCAGGGCGCCGGCGATCGCGTCGCGCCTGTTCACCGGCAGGACGTACGTCGGCGTGCGCTGCACCATCGTCACGTGCGCGGCCGAGCCGGCCAGCGCCGGCACCAGGGTGACGGCGGTGGCGCCGCTGCCGATCACCAGCACCCTCCTGCCCGCGTGGTCGAGGTCGTCCGGCCAGTGCTGCGGGTGCACGACCGTGCCGCGGAACCGCTCGCGGCCCTCGAAGCGGGGGGTGTGGCCCTCGTCGTACCGGTAGTAGCCGCTCGCGGCGAACAGCCAGCCGCACGTCAGCGTGACCCGCTCGCCCGTGTCGGTCCGCTCCGCCTCGACGGTCCAGCGGGCCCGCTCGCTCGACCAGGAGGCGGACCGCACCCGGTGCCGGTAGCGGATGGCCTCCTCCAGCCCGTGCTCGGCCGCCGCCTCCCGCAGGTAGTCGCGGATCAGGGACCCGTCGGCGAGGGCCCGGCCGTCCCGCCACGGCTTGAACGCGTAGCCGAGGGTGTGCGGGTCCGAATCGGACCGGACCCCGGGGTAGCGGAACAGGTCCCAGGTGCCGCCGAGACCGGCCCGTGCCTCCAGCACCGCGAAGCTCTTGCCCGGCAGCTCCCTGCGCAGGTGACAGGCGATGCCGATGCCGGAGATCCCGGCGCCCACGACGAGGACGTCCACGTGCTCGGCGCCGGCCGCCGGTCCGGCCGCCGCCGGAAGTGAGGAGATCATTCCGCAACCCTCCGCGAAGCCGCCCCCCGCACGCCAGTGCGGAAGGCGACACAAAGACGGGGCGCCGGCGCAGGACGCCCCACACATCGCCTCAGCCTTCCGGCCCCACCAGGGCGGTCACCAGGCGGCGGACCGCCGGGCGGGGGTCGGGGGAGCCGGGCCAGGCGGTCATCAGGAGGTGGTGGCCGGCGCCGACGAGGGCGAGGGCCGCGGCGGCGGGGTCCAGGGCGGCGGGGGCGCGGCCGAGGCGGCGTTCGGCCTCCAGGTAGGCGGCGACGGCCTCCTCGATCGCGGCGAAGCCCGGCGCCCCGGCCGCCAGGGCCTCGCGGACGCGGAGCGCGGCGGCGGGGCGGGCCAGGGCGAGACCGGAGACCGCGGGGCCACCGGAGTCGAAGAGGGCCAGGACGACGGCGTCGAGGTTCCCGGCGACCGTGCCCTGCCCGACGAGCCCGGCCAGGGCCCCCGCCTTCGCCGCCGTACGGGCGAAGCGGTCGAGGCACAGCTCGGCCACGAACTCGTCGAAGCCCGCGAAGTGCGCGTGCAGCAGCCCCTTGGCGCAGCCCGCCTCGGTCGTCACGGCCCGGCTGGTGAGCGCCCCCGGCCCGTCCCTCTCCACGACCCGCTCGGCCGCAGCGAACAGCAGTTCGCGCACGTCCGGCGTCGCCACTCCGCGCGGTGACATGAGCCCGTCGCCCCTTTCCTCGTCCGTCCCGGCATCCGACTGCCTGGATCGTAAACGGGATTGCCGGAATGGGCGTACGCCCATACTGTGGGGCGCACGGGAATGGGCACCCGCCCATTCTCGCCCGCCGCCAGGGAGGCGACCGTGACGGTCATCGTCAACACCGAGCAGGACCAGGCCTGGAACGGCCCCGAGGGCACCCACTGGGCCCGTCACCAGGACCGCTGGAACGCCGTCAACGACGGCTTCAACACCCCGCTCCTCGACGCCGCCGGCATCGGCGGGGCCCACCGCACCCTCGACGTCGGCTGCGGCGCCGGGCGGACCACCCGGCTCGCCGCGCTCCGCGCCCCGCACGGACACGCGCTCGGCCTCGACCTCTCGGCCCCCATGCTCGCCGAGGCCCGCGCCCGGGCGGCCGCCGAAGGCGTCGGCAACGCCGTCTTCACCCGGGGCGACGCCCAGACGCACCCCTTCGGGGAAGGCGCCCACGACGCGGCGATCAGCCGCTACGGCGCCATGTTCTTCACCGACCCCGAGGCGGCCTTCGGCAACATCCGCCGCGCCCTGCGCCCCGGCGGCCGGCTCGCCCTCGTCTGCCCGTCCGACCCCGCGCTCAACGACTGGGTGACCGCCCTGACCTCCCTGCGCGGCATCCTCCCCGTCGGCGACTTCGGCCGCCCGGGCCTCCCCGGCATGTTCTCCCTCGCCGCACCCGACCGCGTCCGCGCCGTCCTCACCGCCGCCGGGTTCACGCGGATCGCCGTCGAAGAGGTGCGCGCCCACGGCACCTGGGGCCGGGACGCCGACGACGCGGCCGACTTCCTGCTCGCCACCGGCCCCGGCCGCCACCTGATGGAGCGGGCCGACGCCCCCACCAGGACCCGGGCCCGCACCGCCCTCACCGACCACCTCCGCCCCCACGAAACGCCCGACGGCACGGTCCGCCTGCTCAGCACGGCCTGGCTGGTGACGGCGACCCGCTGACCCCCGCCGGACCGGACCGGGCGCCGGCAGGGCTTCGTCACGTGGGGCGATCCTGCCTGGTGGTGGACATCTTCCGGTCGTGAGGCCGGGGGAGGTGGAACGGCTCCGGGGCGAGGCGATCGGGCCGGAGGGGCGGGCGACCGACGACGGGTCGTTCCCCCAGCGCGGCACCGCTTCGGTCGGGGCGGCCCGGCAGTACCGCGGAGCTCCCGGGAACTCGGACCCGCCCGCCACCACACCGGTCGCCGACCTGGTCCGCTCGGCGAGGACGCGCCGGCGGATCGAGCACGACTGCCGCGAGCTCAAGCACGGCCTCGGGCCGGACCCTTTCGGGGGCCGCACCCGGCGCGGTCGGCACCACCACGTCCCCCTCGGCACCGCCGCCCAGGCCTTCCTCACCCTGCGGCGTCTCGTTCCCCGAGCCCACACGCCGGCCTGACCCCCCACCAGGTCATCGACACCCCCCAGGACCTCCCGCAGTGCCGGACCGGCACCCGTACCACCTGCGGCCCACCCCTACCCCGCAACAGAACCGGGCGAAGAGCCCGACGAAGCACTACCAGTAGCCTGCGGCCATGCCCGATCCCGTCCCCTTCGCCCTGCCCACCCGCTTCGACGGCGCCCCCGACCGTGTCGCAGTCGTCGTTCCAGGCGTCGGCTACTCGCCCGCCAGGCCGCTGCTGCACTTCGCTCGTGGCGTGCTCCTCCAGCACGGATGGACGGTTCAGGAGCTGTGGTGGTAGATCCCGGACGACTTCTCGCAGTTCACCGAGGCCGACCGGATCGCCTGGGTGGAGCGTCAGGTCACCCCGGCCGTCGACGCCGAGGGAGGGGCCTGCCGCCTCCTTGTCGGCAAGTCCTTGGGCTCTCTCGCCAGCGGCATCGCAGCCGAGCGGAACATCGCAGCGGCCTGGCTCACTCCTGTCCTGACCGTCGACCATGTGGCCCGTGCCCTCCGGCGAGCCCAAGCGCCGACCCTCCTCATCGGCGGCAGCGCCGACAAGCTGTGGGACTCACGGATCGCCGAGTCCCTGCGACATGACGTCCTGGAAGTTCCCTCAGCGGATCACGCACTGGAACTCGCGGACGACGCCACGGGATCCGTCGACGTACTGCGGCAAGTCGTCTCACGGCTGGACCGCTTCATCGGCGCTCTCGGCCACGAGGAACCATGAGAAGAGATCGCCCGGACAGGCTCTGGTCACGCAGGGGCCGACGAAGCAGTGGGCGGGATGGGTGCGGTCAGCACCTGCGATGCCACCACGCCGACTCCGGGTCTTCCGCCGGCTCGTGATGCGTGCGCCCGAGGAGCACCGCGTCCAGGCGCTCGACCCGTACCCGAAGCTCGCCGGCGGCCCTCGGCGGAAGCGTGAACAGAGCGTCCTGCAGCTTGTCCCGGGCCCAACCCCCGCCGCGGCAGAAGCAGGTGAACTCCTCCTCCCACGGCCTCCACCGGCGCCTCGTGCCGTGGACGCACACGGACCACACGCTCAGCGCCGCCGCCACGATGCCCGGACACGATCGCTCCCGTTCGAACACGTGGATGGCCGCGTTCGCCGCTCCCGACAGGCCCGGGACATCGCGATACCGCAACCAGGGGCTACGCCGGCCGCGCCCCCGAGGCCGAAGCGAAGCCGGTGGTCTACGAGGCACGGCCCCTTCGAGGACAAGTCACGGACGACAGCCTCCCCCAACCCGAGACCGGCCGGACAGCAGAGAGGCTGTGATCTGCTCGTCCGCGTGATCGAGCGGTCCTCCTCCCCCTCCCTTTCCAGCCGGCCGGACTGCCGTTCGCTGAGCCGAGGCAGCGACTGCGGTCCCTTCGACCCCAAGGCAGCCGAACCTCTCTGGCGCCAGGCGCGGTGCCACCGCTCCACCGACCGCACGGTGACCCGAAGGCCGGCCGCGATCGCCTTCTGCTGATCAGAAACGGCTCGGATTCTCACCCGCACGAGGGGCCTTCACCGGGGTCGCCCGGTCCGCCTCGATGGCCCTGGCCGCCTCGGCCGCTTCCCGGAAGGTGAGGACAGCCTCGCCGTTCTCCCGCGCCCATGCGGTGAGCATCCTGATGGGCTCCTCCAGGGTTCGCCCGAGATCGGTCAGGCCGTACTCCACGCGCGGCGGCGCCTCTGCGTACGCGTGCCGCTCGACGAGCCCGTTGGCCTGGAGGCGGCGCAACGTCTGGGTCAGTACCTTGCGCGAAATGCCGCCGCTCAGCTCGACCAGCTCGCCGTGGCGCAACGGGCCTTCGGTCAGCGCGAAGAGCGTGACCATGGACCACTTGCTGGCGATGATCTCCATGGCCAGGAGAGCGGGACAGTCGGCGAGGAAGGCGATCCCGGGTCGCAGGCTCATGCCCCGAAGGTTACCTGGAGGTACCTGGTGGCCGCCTATCGTCGTCGAGGTGCGCACGCCTCCCTACTCGCATCTCGCACGATTGAGGTTTCAGCCATGTTCGTCTCCCTCGCCGTCGTCACCGTGTTCATGTCGGCGCTGCTCCTGGTGTCGGCCGGAGCCAAGTCGCTGCGCACGCGGCACATCACCGAGCAGATGTCCACCCTCGGAGTGCCGCAGAGCATGATGGCTTTCCTGATCGGGGCTCAGATCGCGGGCGCTGCCGGTGTGATAGCCGGACTCTGGTGGGGGCCCGTCGGAATCGCCGCCGCGATCGGCCTGACGCTCTATTTCGCCGGGGCGGTCGCCTTCCACCTGCGCGTCGGCGACCACAAGGGCGCGTCTCCGGCGGTGATCCTCACCATGGCCTCCGTCGCCCTCCTCGTGCTGCGTACTGCCACCCTCTGACGGCGGGCAGCCGGTCTCCGATGAGGACGGCCACCGTTGATCATCGTGAGGTGCGTCGACAAACGAAGATCAGCCGGTGGCCGTGGGGCACGGTGTGGATCCTGCTCGGTGGCCATCGGTGGCCACCGGTGCGCGAGGGCCTGACGGGCAAGGCGGCGGGCCGGTTCGCCCGGGGGGAACCCCGCCGCCGCGCAAGGGTGTTCGTGCCGGGGCTGCTCGCGGACCCGCCGGGGAAGGACTGCTGGACGACCGCCGGGCACGCCGCCGTCGACCGCCGCCTCTGCATCCCGCGGGTCCTGGCGAGTTCGTGCACGGCAGGTGCGATGACCGAGCCCCGCCGAGCGCCTCGGCGTCTCACCGCTCACCGTGCACGAGCCCGTCAGGGGAAGACGACGACGCCCAGCGGCCGCGAGCCCGCCGCGAGGCGCTTCACCTCGCCCGAGTCGAGGTCGACGACGCTGATGCCGTCCCAGTACCCGTCCCGGGTGAAGCCGCCCGTCACGTAGGCGGTCCGGCCGTCCTCCGACACGGCGACGTCCTCGTGCGGCCCGTCGAGCGGGTAGACCCGCTCGACGCCCTCGGGCGACCGGACGGTCAGCGACGGCCCCCGGTCCTCGCTCGGGTCGATCGGCCCGGTGCCGACGGCGTACAGAGTCCCGTCCGCGGTCACCGCGGCCCCGTGCTGGTGGGTGTTCGCCGTCATGTCCTCGATCTCGACCCGGCCGGTGGCCGGGTCCACGACGGCGAGCCGCTCGCCCTCGAAGGGCAGCAGCAGCTTCCCGTCCGAGGGGCGCACGGCGGTGTAGTGCGGCTTCAGCCAGGACCCGAGCCCGCCCTCGGTGCCGTACGGGGCGACCTCGACGCGCCGGGTGTCCAGCGAGCCCGCGTCGACGACGGTCACGTCGAAGGAGTCGTGGTTCGTCGCGTACACGGCGGAGCCGTCCCGGCTCACGTCCACGTCGAACGGGCGGCGCCCCACGCCGACCGCGTCCACGACCTTCGCGGACGCGGTGTCGATCACCTCCAGGGTGCCGTTCCCGCCGGGCACGTTCACCCCCACGTACACCCGCTTCCCGTCGGGCGACAGTGCGATGCCCATGCCGCCGCCCCGGTACTCGCCGGTCGTCACCGGGCCGGTGTCCGTCCGGTACGGGACGAGGGCCACGCGCTCGCGGGCGGCCGTGTCGACGACGGCGACGCCCTCGGCGGTCGCGACCCAGGCCCGCCCGTCCTTCCCGAGCGCGAGCCCGTACGGCGCGGTGCCCACCTTCACGGAGCCGGTCGCTCCGCGCGCGGGATCGACGAAGGTCACCGTGTCCGACCCGAAGTCGCTGACGAGCAGGGTCCCGGCCGCGGGCTTCGCGGCGGACTCTCCGCCGGGATCCGCCGTCCCGGCGGAGGGCGGGGGAGTGACGGTGACGGCGGGGGCGGGAGCCGTGCCCGCGGACCGGTCCGGCGCGGCGGCGGGAGCCCCGTCGGCCGCCTGGGCGCATCCGGACAGCAGGACCCCGGCGACGGCCGCGGGCAACAGGACGCGAGCGGTACGGGACGTGCGGCGGATCTTCGTCATCTCGGGCTCCTCGGCTACGGGACAGGAGGAGGGCACCGCGCGGACCCGGCCCCTCCCGTACCCCCGATCCTCCGGCCTCCGGGCCCGCGACCCCCTCGCCCGCCCGTCCACCGCCCCCGCCCCCTCCGGTGGACCCGGGGGTCCACCGATCGGATGACCCGAGGCGCGGGCGGGGCCGTCAGCGGTACCGGGTCCTGCCGCCGGCGTCGGGCAGCTCGTCCTCGAAGCCGCACCTGACGGCGGCCCGGTACCCCATGCTCCACAGGGCCCGCAGCACCGTCGCCACCGCCTCGACCACCTCGGCGGGCGTCGCGCGGAGGGACGTCTCGCCTTCGAGGACGGCCGGCCACCGGAGGAAGTCGTACGGGTCGGCACGGTCCCCCGTCCGAGGGCCGTTGTCCACGCCCGTCATCCAGAGCGGGCCGACGATCAGATCGTGCCGCGCGGTGACGGGGCCCTCGACGCCGCCCAGGGCCGTCCGGAGCCGGCCGGCGACGGTCTGCGGGTCGGGCGCGTCGACGAAGACGTCGAAGGACGCGTACGGGCCCTCGGTCACGCGCGGCTCCCTGCCCCGGTCCCCGCGCCCCGGCAACCGTCCTCGTGCGCGGACGGCACGTCGTCCTCCCACGGGTCCGGGCCGAGCCGCTCGGTCTCCTCGCACCACCGGTCGCGCTGCGACGCGGGGAGCCGCCCGCCGCGCCACGGGCGGTGGGCGGTGCCGGCGCCCGGCCGGCCGCCGCCCTGGACGACGAGGCGTGCTCCTGGAAGCTGGGACCTGGGACGACGAGCGCGCCCGGACACTCCTACGCGTCGGCGTGCACACGGCACTGGTGCTCCACCCGCGCGCGTCGCCTCGTGGCAGTGGCTCGCCGTCGGACCCCTCCCTCCTCGGGAACCGGCTCAGCCGCCCTGCGGCAGCGAGCGCATCGCGACGATGCCGGCGTGCCCGCCCGGGCCGCCCTGGCCGGGGACCGGACCGGGGCCCTGGAGGCCCGCCGGACCGGGCAGCGCGGCGGGACCCGCCATGCCGGGCTGGCCGGGCATCGGCTGCCCGGGCAGCGCCGGCAGGCCCTGCCCCGGCATCCCCGGCTGGCCCTGGCCCTGGGGCGCCATGCCCGGCTGCCCCTGCATCCCGGGCTGCCCCATCGGCGGCCGGCCCTGCATGCCCGGCTGGCCCTGCATCCCGGGCTGACCGAGCATCCCCGGCTGACCCTGCATCGGCTGGCCCGGCATCCCGGGCCGGCCCATCGGCGGCTGGCCCTGCATGCCCGTCGGCGCTCCGACCCCCATCGGCTGCTGCGGCGCGGGCGCGGGAAGCTTGATGTAACGGCTCAGGTCCCGCAGCACCTCCTCCGCGGTCTGGCGCACGTCACCGGGCACGTCCCCTCGCTCCCGTATGAGCTGGGCGTAGATCGGTGCGGTGCCGTCCGCGTGGTTCATGGAGTCCGTCGCTTCCTGTCAGCTGGGTCGGTGCCGCCACCGGCGGGCAGACGGCGAGTCTACGGGGAACCACCGACACCCCGTGGCGCGGGGAGCGTGCCGCCACCCGGCCGGGGGACCCCCCGGCAGGCCCTCCGGCGGCCCGGAGCACACCCCCGCCCGTGTCAGGATCGAAGGATGCTGGAGAAGATCATCGCCGCCTGCGACGGCGCGTCCAAGGGAAATCCCGGCCCCGCCGCCTGGGCCTGGGTCATCGGCCGGGAGGACGGCACGGTCGAGCGCTGGGAGGCGGGCCCGCTCGGCCGCGCCACCAACAACGTGGCCGAACTCACTGCCCTGGAACGGCTCCTGGAGACCCTGGACCCCGCGGTCCCCGCGGAGATCCGGATGGACTCGCAGTACGCCATGAAGGCCGTCACCACCTGGCTCCCGGGCTGGCGCCGCAAGGGCTGGAAGACCGCCGCCGGGACCCCGGTCGCCAACAAGGACCTCGTCGTCCGGATCGACGCCCTGCTCACCGGCCGGGACGTCGACTTCGTCTACACCCCCGCGCACCGGACCGACGGCGACCCCCTCAACGACGCCGCCGACCGGGCCGCCAGCCACAGCGCCCGGACCCAGGAGCCCCTGGGCTCGGAGGCCGGCTCCGCCCTCCCCGACCCCGAGCCCGCCACCGCGCGCGCCTCCGCCCCCCGCACGCCCCGGACGCGCTCCTCCGCGCCGGGCGGGGCCGCCGGGTCAGGTGCCCGCAGGAGTCGCCCGTCCGGCGGCACGCTGAAGGCCAAGTTTCCGGGCCGCTGCCGCTGCGGGCGTGCCTATGACAAGGGGGAGAGCATCAGCAAGAACGCGGAGGGCTGGGGGCATCCCACCTGCGTCTGAGCACGGAGGCAGTCCGAGGGGCGGGCACCGCTGTCCGCCCCCTGAGACCGCTTCTCCGGCTCCTCCGGCAGGCTTCACCCGCCCGTGGATCCGGGTTCTCCCGGGGTTCTGTTCTCAGAGCTGTTGTGGCTGCATACTGTTCCTCCTCGCACCCGGTGACGAACCGTTTTGCCTGCTCATCCGACGTCTTTCGACGTGACTCGGCACCCGGCGAGACTCCCCCCTTCACTTCCGGCGCACAGCGTCGTGACGGAAGTGACCCCTGCCCGTGAAAGACCCGAGGTTCCGTGCCAGTACCTGTTCTCCTGACCGGGCGCTCCGTGCGCCTGGAGCCGCTGGCGATGCGGCACGCCGAAGCCCTTGCGCGGGCCGGCGAGGCGGACCGATCGGCCTATGCCTTCACTCCCGTGCCGAACGGCCTGGAATCCGCACTCGACTACATCGCCCGCGCCCTGGCCGAACAGGCCGCCGGGCGCAGTCTGCCCTTCGCCCTCGTCAGTACTGCCGACGACCGGGTGATCGGCTCCACCCGCTTCCTGGAACTCGACTACTGGCGGGGGCCGCTCGTCTGGCCCCCGACCCCCGGCCACCCCCACGGGGATCCGCTCACCGCGATCCCCGACGCCGCCGAGATCGGGAACACCTGGATCTCGGGCGACGCCCGGGGCACCGGCATCAACACCGAGGCGAAGCTGCTCATGCTCCGCCACGCCTTCGACACCTGGGGCGTCCGCCGGATCACCCTCCGCGCCGACGCCCGCAACACCCGCTCGCGCGTCGCCATCGAACGCCTCGGCGCCACCTGCGAGGGCATCCGCAGGGCGCACTCGCGCGGCCTCGACGGCGCCGTCCGGGACACGGCCTTCTACTCGATCCTCGACGAGGAGTGGCCCACCGTCCGGGACATCATCGAGCTGCGCCTGAGCACCCCCCGCCGGAGCCGGGTCCTCCAGGACCTCCTCCCGGCCTGAACCGCCCGGCGCCGCCTGACCTGCGGGCGGCGCCCCGCGGTGGTTCCATGGAAGTGACGGGAAGGACTCCGCGTGAGGACACGGAGTAGCGGTCCCCGAGGGCCGCGCACCGTGCAATCAGGATCCGCGAGAAGCGGGTGAGTCCTTCCCGCCCCCTCCTTCGGCCCCGTCGGCCCGTCCGCCGGCGGTGACGCCGGGGCGGGCGAGGGAGGCGGTCCGATGAGCGGTGGCGCGTGGACGGTGCTGGCCGTGGCGGGCGTCACCGCCGCGTACGCCCTCGGCTCGCGGCGCCTGGCGTCCACGCCCGTCTCGTCCGCGCTCGTCTTCACCGGCTGCGGCGTCCTCCTCGGCCCCGTCGCCCTCGGCGTGATCGGCCTCGACGAGGCGGGACCGATCACGGCCCTGCTGGAAGCGGCCCTGACGCTGGTGCTGTTCACCGACGCCATGACCGTCCGCCGCCGCGACCTCACCCGGGGCGGGTTCCTGCCCCGGCGCCTGCTCGGCATCGGACTCCTGCTCAGCATCGCGGCCGGCTGGCTGCTGGCCTGGCCGCTGCTGCCCGGACTCACCGTCTGGGAACTCGCACTGGTCGGCGTCGTCCTGGCGCCCACCGACGCCGCCCTGGGCAAGACGGCCATCTCCGACCCGCGCGTCCCGCCGCTCGTCCGGCAGGGCCTGAACGTGGAGAGCGGCCTCAACGACGGCATGGTGCTGCCGTTCTTCGTCGTCCTGCTCGCCGCCGTCCCCGGCACCTCGTACGCCGCCGAGGGCGTGGCCGGCACCTTCTGGCGCTCCCTGCTGCTGAGCACCGTCCTCGGCCTGCTCGTCGGCGGCGTCGCCGGCCGGCTGCTCCAGGCGGCCCGCGCCCGCGGCTGGGTCACCCGGGAGTGGCGCCACGTCTACGTCCTCGCCGTCGCCGCCGCCTCCTACGAACTGGCCGTCGTCGCCGACGGCAGCGGCTTCATCGCCGCCTGGGTCGCCGGGTTCGCCTTCGGACACGCGCTCCGCAACGTCCCCGCGACCCCGCCCGGCACCCCCGCGGCGGCCCGCGGCGAGGACCCGGACACCACCCCCGAACTCGCCGAGGACCTCGGCGGCCTCCTCGCCTCGGTCGGCCTGCTCCTCTTCGGCGCCGTCCTGCTCGGCCCCGCCCTGGAGCACCTCACCTGGCAGATCGTCCTCTACGCCCTGCTCAGCCTCACCGCCGTCCGGCTCCTCCCCGTCGCCCTCTCCCTGCTCGGCAGCGGCCTGCGCGCCCCGACGGTCCTGTACGTCGGCTGGTTCGGGCCCCGCGGCCTCGCCTCGGTCGTCCTCGGCCTCCTCGTGGCGGAGGAACACGTCGCCGGCACCGAGCTGATCGGCCGCGTCGTCGCCGTCACCGTCGCGTTCAGCGTCCTCCTGCACGGCGCCTCCGCCCCGGCCCTCGCGGGCGCGTACGGCGCCTGGTACCGCAGGGCCGCCGCCTCCCACGAGGGCTTCCAGGAGTCCGGCGAGGTCCCCGCGGGAGGCGGCCGGCGCCGGCGGGGCCACCACGGCGACCCCGCCTCCTGACCCCGTCCCCGCTGCGCCGTCCGGCCGTCGGGACGACCATGGAGGCAAGCGCGGGTACCGGGCGGGTCCGGAACCCGGCCGAGCGAAAGCGAGGACCGGCATGGCCACCACGCACACCCCCCACCGGACGGACGGCACGAGCCGGCTGTGGGCGGGAGGACTGACCGTCTTCGCCGCCGTCATGCTGGGCATCACCGGCCTCGTCGGCGTCTTCCGGGGCATCATGGCGATCGCGGAGGACGAGGTGTTCCTCACGACGCCCAACTACGTCTTCCAGTGGGACCTGACCGGATGGGGCTGGGTCCACCTCGTCGCCGGAGCCGTGGCGCTCGTCGTGAGCTTCGGCCTGTACAAGGTGTCGACGTGGGCGCGGGTGGCCGGCGTGGCCATCGCCGCCCTCGTCATCGTCGTCAACTTCCTGTCCCTGCCCTACTACCCGGCCTGGTCGATCCTGATGATCGCCATGTCCGGCTTCGTCATCTGGGCCCTGTGCGTCGTCAGGCCCGACGACGTCTAGCCGCCCGGCGTCCGTGCGAGGAGCCCGCCCCGCCGCCTACGCCAGCTGGTAGAGACTGCGGCTGACCAGCCACAGCCCCAGCAGCAGGCAGAGGCCGACGACGGCGGGCTCCTTGTGCCGCCGCAGCCATCCGTGCAGGCCCATCAGGGCCCTCCCGGACGGCTCGGGCGCGAAGACCATGGACAGCTCCATCGTCAGCAGACTGGACGTCGCCACCAGGCAGAAGCCCGCCAGGGCCACCACGGAGGCCGTGTCGGAGAGATCGGCCTGCACGACGGTGGCGGCCGCGGCGCCGACCATCCCCCACGGCTGGAGGAGCACGGCGAGGGCCGCCGCGGACCAGAGGGAGGCGCCCTGCCGCGCGGACGCCGGCGCCTCCTCCGGCCGCTTCGCACCGTTCCCGCCCCGCCGGAACCGGCGCCAGCGGAGCACGCCGTAGACCACCAGACCGGCCCCGATGACCAGCGAGGCCCAGAGCGCCGCGACGGACGGCGGGGAGCGCGGCGCGGGCGGCTCGCCTCCGGTGAGCAGGAGCACCAGCGTGATCACCAGCACCAGGCACGCCACCCAGGCCAGGATGAAGACCAGCCCCTTGCGCACGCCGCGCGGCGAGGCCAGCACCAGCGCGAAGGCCATGACGGGCAGCGGGAACAAGGTCACCGCCAGTCCGATCAGCAGCAGGTCAAGCGCCATCGCGACACCACCCGTCCCCGCTCGCCGGCCGTCCCCGGCCCGGTTCCTCCGTACCCACGCACGGCGGCGGCCGTCAGGAACGGTGCCGGCCGAGCGAGTCCCTGACGCCACGGGCGCGTTCACGGAGGCTCCTCACCGCCCCGCGCACCTTCGCCCTCGCCTGGTCGGTCCTGCCCTCGGCCTCCAGCCGCTCGTCGCCGGTCAGCCTCCCGGCGAGCTCCTTGGCCCGGCCCCTGGCCCTCTCGACCTCGTGCCTGGCCTTCTCCCTGGCCCTGTCGACGCCGCCGCTCATGCCCGCGCTCCCTCCTCGACACCGGCCCCGTCCTCCACGCTAGGCCGGAGCCGCCCCCCGCGCCCGTCGGCCCCGGACCCGGAAGCCGGGAGCCCCGCCGGTAGCGTGGGCGGCGACACAGTGCCGTGCCAGGGAAGGACCGAGTGATCGCCGTGCCCGCCGAACACCCCGCCGACGCCGCCCCCGCCGCCCCGGACACGGACGTCCTGCGCCGCGTCGAAGGCCGGGCCGGGTTCCTCACCCTCGACCGGCCCCGGGCGATCAACGCGCTCACCCACCCCATGGTCCGCGCCCTCGACGCCGCCCTCACCGCCTGGGAGCACGACCCGGCCGTCACCACCGTCGTCCTGCGCGGCGCGGGGGAGCGGGGCCTGTGCGCCGGCGGCGACATCCGCGCCATCCACGACGACGCCCGCGCCGGCGGCACCGCCACCGCCGCCTTCTGGCGCGACGAGTACCGCCTCAACGCCCGGATCGCCCGCTACCCCAAGCCGTACGTCGCCTTCATGGACGGCATCGTCATGGGCGGCGGCGTCGGCGTCTCCGCCCACGGCTCCGTCCGCGTCGTCACCGAACGCTCCCTGATCGCGATGCCCGAGACCGGCATCGGCTTCGTCCCCGACGTCGGCGGCACCTGGCTCCTCGGCCGCGCCCCCGGCGAACTCGGCACCCACCTCGCCCTCACCGGCGGCCGGATCGGCGCCGCCGACGCCCTCCTCACCGGCCTCGCCGACCACCACGTCCCCGCCGCAGCGCTCGACGCCCTCGCCGCCGACCTCACCCGCCTCCCCGCCGACGAGGCCCTGGCCCGGCACGCCACCGCCCCCGCCCCCGGCGTCCTCGCCGAGCAGCGCGCGTGGATCGACGCCTGCTACGCCGCCCCCACCGTCGAGGAGATCGTCGACCGGCTCTTCGACACCGGCGTCCCCGCCGCCAAGGAGACCGCCACCACCCTCCTCGCCAAGTCGCCGACCGCCCTCAAGGCCACCCTCGCCGTGCTGCGCGCGGCCCGCGCCCTCGACGGCCTCGAAGCCGCCCTCGACCTGGAGTACCGCGCCTCCTGCGCCGCCCTCACCAGCCACGACCTCGTCGAGGGCATCCGCGCCCAGGTCGTCGACAAGGACCGCAACCCGCGCTGGGAGCCGGCCGCCCTCGCCGCCGTCACCGACGCCGACGTGGCCCGCTACCTCACGCCCCCGCCCGGCGGCGACCTCGGCCTCGCCGGCTGACCGGCTCCGCCCCGGCGGCCGGCTCGCCCAGCGCCAGCGCCGCCGTCCGCCACGCCTCCGTGACGGCCCCGTGCGCCAGCGCCGTCGCGGCCGGCACGTCCGCCGGAAGCCGCAGCGGCGCCCCGATGTGCACGTGCAGGCACGGGCGCCGCAGCGGGGCCGTCAGCACCCCCGCGATCTGCTTCGCCGTCCCGCCCGAGGTGATCCGCCGCGCCCCCGCCTGCCCGACCGGCACCACGGGCGCGCCCGTCGCCCCCGCGAGCCGCGCCAGCCCGGTGCGGAACTCCTCCGGCGGCGCCTCCGAGGACTCCCGGCGCGGCGGGATCCGCCCCTCCGCGTAGAGCATCACGGGACGCCCCGAGGCGAGCGCCACCGCCGCCCGGTCGAGCGCGGCCGAGGCGTGCGCGGTGTTCCGGTGCACGGGCACGTACCCGTCCCGCGACAGCGCCCGCCCGAGCCCCGGCACCCGCCACAGGCCGGCCGCCGCGAGCAGCACCGGCTCCACGGCCAGCCGCCGCCGCAGCGCGGCGAGCACCAGCGCCGGGTCGGCGAGCGAGGTGTGGTTGACGACGATGATGGTGCCCGGCTCGATCCGGGCGCCGGGGTCCGCGGTCACGGTCAGCCGTCCGAAGAGCGGTACGAGACGCGAGGCGAGACGACTGAGCACGGGCGGATCCTCCACCTTCGGGAACCGGACGACGGGAGCCCGCCCATCGTCGGCCGGAGCCACCGCCTCCGGCATGGGCGCCCGTACTCACCCGGTACTCAATCCGCCCGCCCCGCCCACCTGGTGTCCCGCCCCCGCCGTCCCCCGTCTAGGCTGGCCCGACGCGGTGTCACGACGGAGAGCGGGGGTGGACGGTGCACGTCACGCGGCCGGTCCCCGCCCGCGCGCTCGCGCGGCTCCTCCCGGTGCTCCTCTACGCGCTCTGCGCGTTCCTCGTGGCGCCCGCGCCGGGCACCGCCGTCTCCCCGACGGCCGTCGTCGCCGGGCCCGCGGCGGGGCACGCCGCGCCCGACACCCACGTGTCGGCCACCGAGACGGCCGAACCGGCCGCCGTCGTCGAGCAGTCCGTGCGCTTCCCGGCACCGCCCGTCGCGCCCCCGGCCGTACGGACTCCGGACCCCGCCCCCGCACGCGGGCGCGTGGCCGGGGACCCGCGCCGCGAACGCGCGCCGCCCGGCCTCCCGTACCACCCCAGGGCCCCCCGGGGCCCACCCTCCACCCGGCACAGCTGACGCCGTTCCACCGCGCCGCCGTCCGGGCCCCCGGCATGCCCGCAACCCGGCCACGCGCGCGTACCCCAGCCGTTCCGGCACGGACCGCCCGCCCGTCGCGCACGTCCGTGCACCGCCCGTGGAGGACCCATGCCCCCGTCCGCCGTGCTCCGGCGCGCGCTCCTCGCGCTCGCCGTCGTCGCACTCGCCCTCTGGACCGCCCTCACCACCTCGCCCCGCCTCGGACTCGACCTCCGGGGCGGCACCCGGATCGTCCTGGAGACCCGGGACGCCCCCGGGCTCCGCGCCGACGCGGAGGCCACCGACCGCGCCCTCGAAGTGCTCCGCAAGCGGGTCGACGGCCTCGGCGTGGCCGAACCCTCGCTCGCCCGCTCCGGCGAGAACCGGATCGTCGTCGAACTCCCCGGCCTGCGCGACCCGCGCGAGGCCGCCGAGGTCATCGGCCGCACCGCCCAGCTCACCGTCCACGCCGTCACCGGCGCGGCCGCCGCGGCATCCGACGGCCCCGCCGCCGACGGCACCCGCGTCCTCGCCGACCCGGACGCCGCCCCCGGCTCCGGCGGCTTCCTCGCCCTCGCCGCGCCCGCCCTCACCGGCGACGGCGTGAAGAGCGCCGACGCCGTCCTCGACACCGCCACCGGCCGCGGCTGGACCGTCGACCTCGCCTTCCGCGACGGCGCCGCCGCCGACTGGGCCCGCCTCACCGGCGCAGCCGCCTGCGCCCCGCCCGGCGACCACGCCCGGCGCGTCGCGATCGTCCTCGACGACCGGATCGTCTCCGCCCCCGCCATGCAGACCGGCGTGCCCTGCGGCATCGGCATCACCGGCGGCGCCACCCAGATCACCGGCGGCTTCTCCGCGGCGGAGGCCCGCGACCTCGCCGCCCTCGTCGAGGGCGGCGCGCTGCCCGTCCCCGTCACCACCGTCGAACAGAGCACCGTCGGCCCGACCCTCGGCGCCGAGGCCATCCGCGCCAGCGCGCTGGCCGCCGTCATCGGCCTCGCCTGCACGGGCCTCTTCGTCATCGCCGTCTACCGGCTCCTCGGCCTCCTCGCCACGATCGCCCTGCTCCTGTACGGACTGATCTCCTACGCGGCCGTCGTCGCGCTCGGCGCCACCCTCACCCTCCCCGGCCTCGCCGGCTTCGTCCTCGCGGTCGGCATCGCCGTCGACGCCAACGTCCTCGTCTTCGAACGGGCCAGGGAGGAGTACGCGGCCCTCGGCCGCGCCGCCGTCACCCGCGATCCGCGCCGCCCGCTCGCCGCCGCCTTCGGCAAGGCGTGGAGCGCCGTCGCCGACTCGAACGTCACCACGCTCCTCGCCGCCGGCCTCCTCTTCGCCTTCGCGACCGGACCCGTGAAGGGCTTCGGCGTGACCCTCGCCATCGGCGTCCTCGCCTCGATGGTCACCGCCATGGTGATCACCCGGCTGCTCGCCGACGCGGCCCTCGCCCTGCCCGCCGTGCGCCGCAGGCCCGCCCTCACCGGCATGGCCGGCCTCGGCCGGCTGCGGACCCGGCTGAACCGCCGCGCCCCCCGGCTGATGGCCCGCCGGCGCCGCTGGTTCACCGTCAGCACCGCGCTGCTGCTGCTCGCGCTGGCCGGGATCGGCGTGCGGGGCGTGCAGCTGGGCGTCGAGTTCACCGGCGGCCGGGACGTCCAGTACACCGCGGCGAGCCCGGTCGACGCCGACGCGGCCCGCGCCGCGGTCGCCGCGGCCGGCTTCCCCGACGCCGTCGTCCAGACCACCGGCGACGACGGCCGGGACGTCACCGTCCGGGTGGGGGAGACCGGCGACGCCGCCCACGCCCGCATCACCGAGGCCCTCACGGAGGCGGCGGGCCCCGTCACGGTCGAACGCGACGACCTCGTCGGCCCCAGCCTGGGCGGCGAACTCCGCACCCACGCGCTCCTCGCGCTCGGCCTCGCCGTCGCCGCCCAGCTGGTCTACCTCTCGGTCCGCTTCCGCTGGACGTACGCGGCGGCGGCCGTCGCCGCGATGGTCCAGGACGTGCTGCTCGTCGTCGGCCTCTTCGCCTGGCTCGGCAAGCCGGTGGACAGCGTCTTCCTGGCGGCGCTGCTGACCGTCGTCGGCTACTCGGTCAACGACTCGGTCGTCGTCCTCGACCGGCTGCGGGAACTGCGCCGCACGGGCTCCCGCCTCCCGCTCGCGGACCTGGCCGACCGGGCGGTCGCCCAGACCCTGCCGCGCACGGTCAACACCGGCATGGGCGCCCTCTTCGTCCTCGCCGCCCTGGCCGTCCTCGGCGGGGACACCCTCACGGACTTCTCCGTGGCGCTCCTGGCCGGCGTGGTCCTGGGCATGGCCTCCACGGTCTTCACCGCCCTCCCCCTCACCGTCACCCTGGAGACCCGCACCCCGCCCCCCGCCGCCCCGGTGAGGCCCCGGACGGCCAACCCCACCGGCGCGGTCGTCTGACGCCCCCGCCGGACACCGTGGCTAGGAGGGCTCCCGGTGTCCGGCGGCCCGCCGGCTCACCGTCACCATCGCCGTGTTCACGGCGGCCACGACGGCGAACACCACCGCGCCCGTCCCGTGCCCCAGCCCGGCCAGCGCCAGCGCCGCGGCCCCGAAGACCAGCGCCTTCACCACCAGGACCCCCGCCAACGGCACCCGTATCCGGGCCTTCGGCGCCGCGAACAGCCCCCACGCCGTCGCCGCCGCGGCGGGCACCCCCACGGCCAGCAGCCCCCGCAGCACCACCGGTTCGGCCGCGCTCCACCCCCACCAGGCCAGGAACCCGAGCGCCGCCACCTCCAGCACGAACGCCAGCAGATCGCCGAACACGCCCACCACACCCTTCACGGGCCACCCCCTCCACGCCCGGCCCCCGAGGGACACCGGGAACACCCCCTGGCCGCACGGCCAGGGCCGGACCCGGGATGCTATCCGCCCGGCCGGCCGGACGTCCGGCGGGTGGGCCGAAGGGGCGGTTCGGGTGACTCGGGGTGGATTGGGTCGTTGCACGCGTCAGACGATCACACGGCGAAGACACGGAGGTGGTTTCCGTGAGCGTTCAGCAGGTCACGGCGGTGGGGACCCTGGTGCTCGACAACCCGGAGGACGTACGGGACGCGGCGGCGGCGCTCGCCGGGGGGCGGGCCGTCGCGCACGGCTTCGGCAACTTCTACGCGCTGACCTTCCGCCCCGACCGGGAGACCGTCGAGCGCGTCAACCGGATGAAGGGCCGCCAGGCCGGGCGGCCCGCGAGCCTGACCACCGTCCCCGAGCGCGTCCCGGCCGCGTTCGACTGGACCCGCCTCCCCGACGGCGTGCCCTGGCAGCAGGTCAGGTCGCTGACCGACGAGCTGCTCGGCCTCGGCCCCATCGGCCTGCGCGGCCCGGCGGCCGGCCGGGTCCCGGCCGCGCTCGTCGGCGACGACGGGGGCGTGCCGACGGCGCAGGTCGTCGTGCCCGGCACCCGCTGCCCCTCGCACGCCTTCCTCGGCGCGGCGCTCGGACTCACCGGCGGCGACTTCCTGGCCGTCACCTCCGCCCACCGCTCCCGCCGCCCCGCCGGCCACGACCACGAACCCCCGCACTGGCGGGCCGAAGGCCTCGCCGAGGAGTTCGGCGACGAGCCCGGAGTCCGGATCCTGGCCCACGGGGACGAGGGAGCCGCCCGCCGGCGCCACCCCTTCCACCGGCCGACGTCCGTCAGCATCCTGTCCTTCCACCGCACCGCCGGACACACCCGCTCCGGCCTGCCCGCCCTCGTCCTGGAACGGCAGGGCTCGCTCTCCGCCGACCACATCCGCGCCGTCGCCGCCAACCACGGCTTCGGGCTCGCCCTGGCCCCGCGGGCCGCCGCCCCGCTCACCCCCCGGTCGTACGCCCTCGCCTGACCCGGCGGGGCCGCCTCAGACCGGGGGATCCGCCCCGTCCAGCGCGATCTCCGCCCACACCGTCTTGCCCTCCGCCTCGTAGCGCACGCCCCACGCGTCCGCGAGCGTCGAGCAGATGTGCAGGCCGCGCCCGCCCTCGTCGCCCGCCTTGGCGTGCCGCAGGTGCGGGGCGGTGACCGCGCCGTCGCGGACCTCCAGGGTGAGGGTGGACTCGCCCCGGAGCAGCCGGAGGACGACGGGCGGGGCACCGTGCCGGACCGCGTTGGTGACCAGTTCGCTGACGATCAGTTCGACGGTGAGCGGGTCCACCCCGAGGTCCCACTCCCGGACTTGCTCCTCCGCCGCGTGGCGGACCGGCGCCACCCCGGACAGCTCGGCCGGCACGTCCCACTCGGCGACGTCCGTGGCCGGGAACCGCAGGGTGCGCGCCACCAGGAGGACCCGCTCGGGCACCAGCAGGGCCGCCAGGTCGTCGGCCATGGCGTGCGGGCCGCGGTCGGGGGCGGCCAGCGCCGCCGCCACCCGGGCCCGCGACGGGCCCCCGTCGGCACGCGCCGAGGAGGCCAGACAGAGGGTGGTGCCCTCCGGCAGGAGGTGCGAGGAGCAGGCGAACGGCGGCCCCTCACCGCCCAGCAGCGGACCCTCCTCCACCAGCTCCGTGTCGAGGGAGCCGTCCGGCCGGACGGCGGCGCACAGCGAGCCGCCCGCGCGGGCGAGCTCCAGCCGCCCGGTCACCGGATCGTGCACGGCGATCGTGCAGCTCGCGGCGGGCTCGTCGACGTCGTGCGCCGACGCCTGCTCCCGGGCGAGGCGCTGGGTCACCGTGTGCAGCCGGGCCAGCAGTTCGTGCGGGGACAGGTCGAGCGTCGCCAGGCTGTAGACGGCCGTCCGCAGCCGGCCCATCGTCGCCACCGCGCTCAGCCCCGGCCGCTCCACCTGCCCGACCACCAGCGCCACCCGCGCGCCCGGCAGCGGGATGACGTCGAACCAGGACCCCGCCCCCGTGCCGCCCGGCCGGTGCCGCTGGGCGAGCTCGACGGCGTGCCGGGTCTCGCCCTCGGGGCGCAGCGGCCAGGACTGGAGGGCCGTCATGACGATGTGCTCGCGGGTGAAGCGGAGCGCGTTCTCCAGGCAGGTCGCGGTGTGCGCGGTGATCCCCTCGACGAGCGCGAGGTCGTCCTCGGTGTACGCGTCGGCCCCGGGCGGCCGACGGAAGGCCACGGCCCCGAGGAGCTGCCCGCGGACCGAGAGCGGCGCGATCAGCCGCACCTCCCCGTCCTTCGTCACGAGTTCCGGCCCGTCGGGCAGCCGCTCGCCGAACAGCCCGGGCAGCAGCACCGCCCCGGCCTCCGGCAGCGGCCCGTCCGCCCGGCAGGTCCCGGAGCCGCCCACGGCGGTGCACCGCAGCAGCGGCGTCTCGCCCGCGCGGCGCAGCTCCGGCGGCTTGCCGCGCAGCACCGCGTCGGTCAGCGCGACCACCACGGAGCCGGCGAAGCCGGGCACGGTCACCTCGACCAGCTCGCGGGCGGTCCGCTCGACGTCCAGGGTCCGCCCGATCCGCTCCCGCACCTCGTACAGCAGTCCGAGCCGCTGCTGGGCGCGGACGCGTTCGGTGACGTCCGTGACGGTGGCGACCAGCCCGATGGCCGGCCGGTCCGCGCCGTCCGGCCCCGGGTGGCGCAGCGGGTAGACGGACACGGAGTAGACCCGCTCGCGGCCCGAGGCGTCCGGCGGACGGGCCGGCACGAGGAGGTCCCGGACCGGCGGTCCGCCGTCGAGGACGCCGCGGAGCACGTCCTCCTTCACCTCGACGCCGAAGGTCCGGTACGCCTCCGCCGCCGGCCGCCCGAGCACGTCCTCCTCCGCGACGCCCCGCACGGCGAGCACCGCGCCGGTGACCCGGACCAGCCGCAGGTCCCGGTCGAGGACGTGCACACCGATCGAGGCCTGCCGGAACACGGTGTCGAGGACGGCGCGGTCGAGGACGGACACCGCCACACCGGTGCGTGCGGGCGCCGCCCCCTCCTCGGCGGACGGGGGCGGGACGTCCTCGAACATGTGCACCTGCCTGCGGTCGACACCGGGTCCAGGCCCAGTCTCGCCGCTCCGGGCGGCCTCCGCCTGTCGCGGCGCCGCTCACCGGCGGACGCGGGTCACCGGGGCAGCAGGAGCAGCCCGGTGCCGAGGGAGCGCTCGCCGGTGGCGTCCGAGGGCCGGTTGACGACGCCGGCGGCCGTCGCGAGGACGCTCGAACCGCCGCCGTCGAGGTTGAGCGCCTCGCGGGCGCCCAGCGCGCGCATCAGACGGGCCGCCCCGTCGATGCTCAGGCCCTCGCTGACGCCGGGGCGGCGCCCGTCGGCGACGACCAGCAGCAGCCGGCCCTCGGCGTCCCGGCCGATCATGGACCGGGGGTTGGCGCGGACCGTCCAGTCGTAGGTGAAGGACTGGTCGGCGCCCTCGCGGACGATGCCGTCGGCCACCGCGTTCACCACGACCCGGCCCCCGCGGACCAGGGACGGGCCCACCTGGAGGATCGTCGTGTCGGGCCGGAGCGCGACCGGGCGGCCGGCACCGTCCCGCACCCGTTCGTCGAAGGTCAGGGTCGCGCCGACCCGCGCCGTGCGCAGCAGCCAGGCGGCGCTGTCGCCGATGGCCTGGAGCGTCGAGCCGCCGGGCGGGACGGCCGCGCCGCGCACGGCGCGGACGGCCGTCACCCGGCCCTCGGCGTCGAGCACGGCCTCGGCGCCGGGGCCGGCCGGGGGAGCGCCCCACTCGGGGGTGAAGCGGACGAGCTCGCCGGGGTCGGTGCACTTGACGTCGTGCTGGGGGCGCTCCGTCGGCAGGTCGCCGCCGACGCCGCCGCAGTTCCACACCTCGCCGGGGAGCCGGTTGACCCCGTCGACCTCAGCGGTCTCGCCGCCGGCCGTCACGGTCACCCGGGCCGTGAAGGTGTCGACGGCGAAGGAGCGGCCGCCGCCCTCCAGCCGTATGCCGGCCCGGCCCTGGGTGGCGGAGCCGAGGAGCTTGCCGTCCTTGACATACAGGCCGCCGGGCGCGTCGTTGTAGAACCACTGGCCGTTGATCCCGGCGACGGCGCCGGTGGCGCCGATGAGGTCGGTCAGCTTCTCGGTGCCCTTGAGGGCGGGGCCGTGCTCCGCCTCCAGCCGGCCGCCGAAGGCGGCGAGGTCGACCCGGAGGACGTGGACGCGCTGGGGCGCGTCGTCGGCCGTGCCGTCCTGCGCCGTGTAGCGGGTGCGGGCGGCGAAGCCGGCGTCCTTCAGCCGGCCGACGAGGGCCGTGGCCCCGGCCTCGTCCGCGAAGCGGCCGGTCCGCACCGTCCAGCCGAGCACCCCCGCCCGCCGGTCCGCGTACGCCGGGGTGCTCACCCGCTCCACGCGCGGCGTGAAGCCGGCCGCGCGCAGGGCCTGCGCGACCCCCAGCGCGGTGTCCTGCGGGCCGAGGGCGAGCGTCGCCCCGGCCGTGGGGCCGCCGGGGCGCGGGGGGAGGTTCACCTGGACGGTCCAGACGTCGTCGGCGTCCCGGTGTCCGTACGTGAGGGTGGTGAGCGTCACGCCCGGGGCCGGCGTCCCGGTGACGCGGACGGCTCCGTGGAGGGCGTGGCCCGTCGCGATCGAGGGGCCGTCGGGGCGGGCCTGCGCGAGGGGCACCGAACCGGCCGACATGACCACCGCGGCCGCCAGGAGGAGGAGGGGCCTGCGCTGCATGGGAGTCCTTCCGAGGGGGAACTGCCTGGATATCCAGGGAACGTGCCGTCAGTTACCGGACGGTGACGGGGAGTTCGACTGCGGTGGCAGCACGGGGGAAGGTTCGGTTCCCCTCCTGCCGACGGCGCCCGGCCGTCCCGCCCCCGCCGCGCCCCGGCGGGGGGCGGAGTCCCGCCCCGTTATCCTGCCGGTGTGGAGATCCCCTCATATGACGAGATCCGGGCACTGCACCGGAAGCACGCCCCCAGCGACGCGGCCTTCGAACTCGTCTTCACCCACTGCGAGATCGTCGCCGCCCTCGCCGACCAGCTGCTCTCCCGCTCCGGACGGGGCGCCGACGCGGACCTGGTCCGCGCCGGCTGCCTGCTCCACGACATCGGCGTCTACCGGCTGTACGACTCCGCCGGCCGCATCGACGGGGCCTCCTACGTGACCCACGGCGTCCTCGGCCACCGGCTGCTCGCGGAGGAGGGCCTGCCCGAGACCCTCTGCCGCTTCTGCTCCTGCCACACCGGCGTCGGCCTCACCCGGGAGGACGTCCTCGCGCAGGGCCTGCCCCTCCCGCCCGCCGACTACGTGCCCGTCACGCCGGAGGAGCGGATGGTCATGTACGCCGACAAGTTCCACAGCAAGAGCACCCCGCCGCGGTTCGTCTCCCCGGACACCTTCGAGGCGCGGATCGGCCGCTTCGGCCAGGAGAAGGCCGCCGTCTTCCGGTCCCTGCGCCGCCTGTACGGCGACCCCGAACTCGACGCCCTGGCCGCCGCGTACGGGCACGCGGTGACCTGAGCGACCGGCCGGCGTCAACGGGTGGCCGCGACGACCGTGGCCACCGTCACGGCGGCCCGTCGCCCCCCGCGCGTGGCGGATCGCCTCCCGCACGCCCTTCCCGGCCCGCGGGCCCTCCGTCTCCCCGGACCCGTCGTCCAGGGACAGCGGCGCGAGCTCCTCGGCGAGCGTGACCGTCATCGGCGTCCTTCCGGCGGGGGCGACCGCAGCATGATCACCCGGCCTCGCCCGGGAGGACGGCCCGACGGCCCGTTCGGTTCCCCCGAAATGTGTTCGCCCGGAGCCGGCCGGCGAGCCGTTGTCAGTGGCGGCTGCCACCCTGGGGTCATGGACAGGCAGAGCGGGAGTCCCGGGGACGGGGGGAAGGGCGGCGGCATGGGCGGGGACCGTGACGAGGAGCTGCTGAGGGGCCGGGTCTACGGCCAGGACCACGACGACCCCAGACCCGGACCGCGGCCCGGGCACGTCTACGCGGAGCTGGTCGGCGGCCCCCTCGACGGGCTGCTGCTCGACGTCACCGGATGGACCGCCGGGCAGATACGCGCCGGCGCCGTCCTGGAGACGGAGCTGAGTCGCTACGGATCGGGGGGAAAGGCCGTGTACGGTCCGCGGGAAGGCGACCCGGCGCACTTCGACTGGACCGGCGACACCCGCTGACGGGCCGGGGAGGCCGGAGGAGCGGGCGCGGCGCGCACGGCGGCCCCCGGACGCACTCCGAACACGCGCCGGACACGCGCCGGACATACGAATGGCGGGAAACTTCTCCCGCCATGTTCAAGGTATAGCGCAAGGGGGGCCTTGCGGCAAGGCCCCCCGCATGCCGCACAATCGCACACCGAACCCCCGTCACCTGCCGAAACGAGATTGCGCGCGTGCCCATGCCTCTGCGGACCACCGGCCCCTTCGAGCTTCCCGACCGTCTCGCCGCCAAGGCCGCCCCGGCGCTGATCGCCGACGACGAGAAGCACTTCGCGGCCGTCGCGGAGAGCCTCGAACAGGCCGTGGCCGAACTCTCCGACCGGCTCGACGCGGTGCTCCGCGAACCCGGCGGCGCGGGCCGCGAGGCCATGGAGCGCGACCTGGAGGTCCACCGCCTCTCCGGCCGGCTGCGTGCCCTGCGCCGCTTCGGCCTGGACCTCTGCCTCGGACGGATCGTCTCCGCCGACGACACCGAACCCCTCTACATCGGACGGCTCGGCCTCACCGACGGCGACGGCAACCGGCTGCTCGTCGACTGGCGCTCACCCGCCGCCGAGCCCTTCTTCGCCGCCACCCACGCCCACCCCATGGGCCTGGCCAGCCGCCGCCGCTACCGCTGGAACGGCGGCCGGATCACCGACTACTGGGACGAGGTCTTCACCGAGGGCGGACTCGACGAGCACGCGGCCCTCGACGACCAGTCGGCCTTCATCGCCAGCCTCGGCACCAACCGCTCGGAGCGGATGCGCGACGTCCTCTCCACCATCCAGGCCGACCAGGACGCCATCGTCCGCGCCGGCTCGCGCGGCGCCCTCGTCGTCGACGGCGGCCCCGGCACGGGCAAGACCGTCGTCGCCCTCCACCGCGCCGCCTACCTCCTCTACTCCGACCCCCGCCTCGGGCACCGCCGGGGCGGCGTCCTCTTCGTCGGCCCCCACCAGCCCTACCTCGCGTACGTCTCCGACGTGCTGCCCAGCCTCGGCGAGGAGGGCGTGCGCACCTGCACCGTCCGCGACCTCGTCCCCGAAGGGGCGGCCGTCCGCCCGGAGAAGGACCCCGGGGTCGCCCGGCTCAAGTCCTCCGGCGCGCTGGTCCGGGGCATCGAGAAGGCCGTCCGCTTCTACGAGGAGCCGCCGGCCGAGACCACCCGCGTCACCACCGACTGGGGCGACCTGACGGTCACCGCCGAGGACTGGGCCGAGGTCTTCGACGCGCCCGGCCCCACCACCCCGCACAACGAGGCCCGCGAACTGATCTGGGAGGAGCTGGTCGCCCTCCTGAAGGAGAAGGCGGGCGACGCGGTCCCGGAGGTCCTCTTCGAGCGCGCCCTGCGGCACGACCGCGACCTGGTCGGCACCCTGAACCGCGCCTGGCCCATGCTGGAGCCCACCGACCTCGTCGGCGACCTGTGGACCGTCCCCGCCTATCTGCGCCTCTGCGCGCCCTGGCTCGACCGGGACGAGGTGCGCGCCCTCCAGCGCGCCGACGCCCAGGCCTGGACCGAGTCCGACCTGCCGTTCCTCGACGCGGCCCGGCAGCGCCTCGGCGACCCCCGCTCCAGCGCCCGCAAGCGCCGCGAGAAGGCCACCCTGGCCGCCCGCAAGGAGCGGATGGCCGGCGTCATCGACAACATCGTGCGGTCCGACGACGACGGCGAGGGCGCCGTCACCATGCTCCTCGGCAAGGACCTCCAGGACAGCCTCGTCGACGACGGCGGCCTGCCCGCCACCGCCGGCGACCCGCTGGCCGGCCCCTTCGCCCACGTCGTCGTCGACGAGGCCCAGGAACTCACCGACGCCGAATGGCAGATGCTGATCTCCCGCTGCCCCTCGCGCAGCTTCACCATCGTCGGCGACCGCGCCCAGGCCCGCCACGGCTTCACCGAGACCTGGCGGGAGCGCCTGGAGCGGGCCGGCCTCGACCGCGTCGAGATGGCCTCGCTCGGCATCAACTACCGCACCCCGGAAGAGGTCATGACCGAGGCGGAGCCCGTCATCCGCGCCGCCCTCCCGGACGCCAACGTGCCGACCTCGGTCCGCTCCTCCGGCATCCCCGTCCACCACGGCACCACCGCGGAACTCGACGACCTCCTCGACTCCTGGAGCGCCGAGCACCCCGACGGCGTCGCCTGCGTCATCGCCGCCGAGGGACACCTGCCCGAGCTGGGCGACCGCCCCCGGGTCAGGGCGCTCACCCCGAGCCTCTCCAAGGGCCTGGAGTTCGACCTCGTCGTCCTCCTCGACCCGGAGGAGTACGGCGAGGGCATCGAGGGCGCGGTCGACCGGTACGTGGCGATGACCCGCGCCACCCAGCGCCTCGCCGTCCTCACCACCCCCTGACCGGAAGCGCGGCGGCGTGCCGGACGCTCAGGACGGCAGCCCGCCCCGCGCGATCACCTCCGCGTACCAGCGGGCACTGTCCTTGGGCGTCCGCCGCTGGCTCGCGAAGTCCACGTGCACGATCCCGAACCGCTTGCTGTACCCGAAGGCCCACTCGAAGTTGTCCAGCAGCGACCACAGGAAGTAGCCCCGCACGTCCGCGCCGTCCTCGATGGCCCGGCGCACCGCCGCCAGGTGCCCGTGCAGGTACGCGACCCGCTCCGGGTCGCGCACCTGCCCGGACGGGTCCGCGTAGTCGTCGTACGCGGCACCGTTCTCGGTGATCACCAGCGGCACGTCCGGCAGCTCGTCGCGCAGCCGCGTCAGCAGCTCGTACAGCCCGTCCGCGTCCACCGGCCAGTCCATCGCCGTCCGGGGCCCCGGCGCCGGCAGGAAGCGCACGTGCCGCTCCGCACCCGCCCACGGAGACGGCGACTCAGAGGACCCCGCGGCGACCACCGTGGGGGAGTAGTAGTTCAGCCCGAGCGAGTCGATCGGCGCCGAGATCGCCGCCAGGTCCCCGTCCCGTACGAACCCCCAGTCCGTCACCCCGGCGGTGTCCCGCACCAGGTCCTCCGGCAGCCGGCCCCGGAAGACCGGGTCCAGGAAGATCCGGTTCGCCACCGCGTCGATCCGGCGCGCCGCGTCCCGGTCCTCCGCCGACTCCGTCAGCGCCCGCACCACGTGCAGGTTGAGCGTCAGCGACACCTCGGCCCCGGCCGGCAGCCCCTCCCGCAGCGCCGCGACCGCCAGGCCGTGCGCCAGGTTCAGGTGGTGCGCCGCGCGCAGCGCGTCCGCGTCGGCGGTCCGGCCCGGGGCGTGCACGCCGTTGCCGTACCCGAGGAAGGCGGCGCACCACGGCTCGTTCAGCGTGGTCCAGGTCGCGACCCGGTCGCCGAGGCCCCCGGCCACGATCCCGGCGTACTCGGCGAACCGCTCGGCCGTCTCCCGGCGCGGCCAGCCGCCCGCGTCCTCCAGCTCCTGCGGCAGGTCCCAGTGGTAGAGCGTGGCCACCGGCCGGATGCCGGACTCGCGCAGCTCGTCGCAGAGCCGCCGGTAGAAGTCCAGGCCCTTCTGCAGGGCCGGCCCGCGCCCGGTCGGCTGGACGCGCGGCCACGCCACGGAGAACCGGTAGTCCGTCACGCCCAGTTCGCGCATGAGGGCCACGTCCTCGCGGACCCGGTGGTAGTGGTCGGCGGCGATGTCACCGGTGTCGCCGTTGCGGACCTTGCCCGGCGTCCGGCTGAAGGTGTCCCAGATGGACGGTGTCCGGCCGTCCTCCGTGGCCGCGCCCTCGATCTGGTAAGCGGCGGTGGCGGTGCCCCACCGGAAGCCCTCCGGGAAGCGGAGCGTCGCGGAGGACTCGGGGCGTGCGTCGACGGCGGTCATGAGCAGGCAACTCCAGGAAGAGGGGAGAGGGAAGAGAGAAGAAGGGGGAGGGGAGGAGAGGAGGAAGGGAGGAAGGGGCGGGGCGGGGGGCGGGGCTCAGCCCTTGACCGCGCCCTGCATGATGCCGCCGACGATCTGACGGCCGAGCAGGCCGAAGACCAGCAGCACGGGCAGCGTGCCCAGCAGGGTGCCGGCCATGATCACGGACTGGTCGTGGACGTAGCCGCCGCCGAGCTGGCGGAGCGCCACCTGGACCGTCGGCTCCTGCGAGGAGAGCGCCACGATCGGCCAGAAGAAGTCGTTCCACGCGGCCATGAAGGTGAGCAGGCCGAGGACGGCCATGCCGGGGCGGGCGATCGGCACCACGATCGACCAGAAGATCCGGGCGGTGGACGCGCCGTCCACCCGGGCCGCCTCGATCAGCTCGTCGGGCAGCGACTGCACCAGGTACTGGCGCATGAAGAAGACGCCGAAGGCGGAGACCAGACCGGGCAGGATCACCGACTGGAGCTGGTTCACCCACTGCAGCTCGGCGATCAGCATGAAGAGCGGGATGACGCCGAGCTGCGGCGGGATCATCATCGTCCCGACCGTGATCGCCAGCAGCGCGCCCCGGCCGCGGAAGCGCAGCTTGGCGAAGGCGAAGCCGGCGAGGGTGCAGCACAGCACCGTGCCCACGGTGATCGAGCCGGACACGATCAGCGAGTTGAGCAGCGCCTTGCCGATGTCGGCCTCGGCGAGGACCGCCTCGAAGTTGCGGATCAGGTGCGGGCCCGGCACCAGCGAGGGCGGCACCTGGGCGAGGTCGGCGTTGGTGCGGCTGGCCGCGACGATCGTCCAGTAGAAGGGGAAGGCCGAGACGAGCACGGCCAGGATCAGCACGGCGTACGCGAGCGGTCCGGCCTTCAGGGTCCGTCCGGCGCCCGACCTGCGGCGGCGGGCGGGGGCCAGGGGGGCGGCCGGAACGACCGGCGCGGGCGGTGCGGGCGGGTCGGCGAGTGCGGTCATCGGCCGGCCTCCTTGCGGGAACGGCGGCGCGCGATCAGGGCGTTGACCCCGACCAGCACCAGGATCAGCAGGAACATCACCCAGGCGATCGCGGCGGCCCGGCCCAGGTGGAAGAAGCCCCAGCCCTGCTCGTACATGTACAGGCCGAGGGTCTGGTACTGGTGCGAGATGCCGCCCGACATGGAGCCCTCGAAGAGCAGCGGCTCGCCGAAGAGCTGGGTCGCGCCGATCGTCGAGACCACGACCGTGAAGAGGATCGTGGGACGCAGCCCCGGCAGCGTCACGTGGAAGAACTGCCGCCACCGCGAGGCGCCGTCCATCTCGGCCGCCTCGTACAGCTCGGACGGGATGGACTGCATGCCGGCGAGATAGATCAGCGCGTTGTAGCCGGTCCACCGCCAGACCACGATCGTGGAGACCGCGATCTGCGAGGTGAGGGTGCCGTTCTGCCAGTCGACCGGTCCGACGCCGACGAGCCCGAGGACGTAGTTGAAGAGCCCGAAGTCACGGCCGAAGAGCTGGGCGAAGACGAGGGTCGCGGCGGCGACGGAGGTGGCGTACGGCAGTAGCATCGCCGTCCGCAGGAACGTCCGGCCGCGCAGGTGGTAGTTGAGCAGGTGCGCGAGTCCGAGGGCCATCACCAGCTGCGGCACGGTCGACAGCACGCCGATGGTGAAGGTGTTGCGCAGCGCGGTCCAGAAGAACTCGTCACCGAACAGGGCGGTGTAGTTGCCGAGCCCGCGCCACTGCATGTCACCGGGTGTCTGAAGCTCGACCCGGTAGAGGGACACGTACGCGGTGTAGATCAGCGGGAAGAGCCCGAAGGCGGCGAAGAGGGTGAAGAACGGGGCGACGTAGGTGTACGGCGACACCGCGCGCCAGGCCCGCCGGAGGGCCGGCGGGCGGGGCGCGGTGACGGCTTTCGCCGGTGCGGTGAGGGTCACGGTGCGGCCCTTCGGGAGGTGGTCACGGAGGAGGGGAGCGCGGGAGGAGGGCCGGGGCGGGGGGAGCCGCCCCGGCCGGGCCGGAGACCGGCCGCCCCGAAAGGCGACAGGCCGGTCGGGGGCCGGCCACCTCGGGGGTGCCCGGTCGGGGATCGCCTACCCGGAAAGGCGGCAGGTCGGGGGCCGGCCACCCGGGAAGGCGGCCGGCCGGGGCCGGCTACCCGGGAAGGCGGCAGGTCGGGGGCCGGCCACCCCGGAAGGCAGCCGGCTGATGGGGGGGCGGCCGCTTCGGAGGGCGACCGGCCGAGCCGGTGGTCGGCCGCGCCGGGGGTCGGCCGAAGCGGCCGGCCCCCGACCGGCCAGGGGCCGGGTCGTCCCGGAGCGGCCGGGGCGCCCCGGAGCGGCCCGGTCGGCCCCGACCGGCCGGGCCGGCCAGAGGGGGTCAGCCGAGGGTGTTCGCGACGCCCTTCTTGGCGTTCTCCCAGGCCTTCTCGGGGGCGAGGCCCTTGCGCTCGACCTCGCTCAGCGCGTTGGTGATCTGCTGGTTGATGTTCTGGTCGTGCACGCCGAGGACCTGCACCGGGGCCGCCTTGGCCGCGTCGCCGAAGATCTGCCCGATGGGCGCGCCGGAGAAGTACGGGTCCGTGGTGTCCGCGACCTCGGCGATGGCGCCGGTCGAGGAGGGGAAGTTGCCCTGCTTGGCGAAGATCTTGGCCTGCTGCTCGGGGGCGGTGAGCCACTTGATCAGCTCGTACGCCTCCTTCTTGTTCTTGGCGGCACGCGGCACCGCGAGGTAGGAGCCGCCCCAGTTGCCGGCGCCGCCGGGCAGCGCGGCGATGTCCCACTTGCCCTTGCCGGTCTCGCCGGCCTGGCCCTTGATGTAGCCGAGCATCCAGGCGGGGCAGGGGATGGTGGCGAAGGAGCCGGCGGCGAACGCCTGGTTCCACTGCGGGGACCACTGGTCGAGCTTGGCGCTGAGCCCGGCGCCGCTCGCCTCGACGGAGGTCTCCCAGGCGGTCTTCAGGGCGGGGTTGGTCTCCCAGATCAGCGCGCCGGAGGCGTCGTAGTAGCGCTCCTTCTCCTGGCCGATCATGATCGAGAAGAGGCTGCCGACGCTGTCCAGCCAGGCGCTCTTGGCGGGGGCCTTGGCCTTGTACTGCTTGCCGAGTTCCAGGTACCCGTCCCAGGTGGCCCACTTCTTGGCGAGTTCGGCGCGGTCGGTGGGGAGTCCGGCCTGCTCGAAGAGGTCGGTGCGGTAGCACATCGCCTCGGGGCCGACGTCGGTGCCGAGGCCGAGGACCTCGCCGCCCTTGCCGGTGGCGGCGGCCCACTTGGCGTCGGCGAACTGGTCCTTGAGGCCGTCGGCGCCGTACTTCCGCAGGTCCTCGAAGCGGTCGGCCTGCTGCTGGGTGACGGAGGCGATCCGGCCGACCTCGATGCCCTGCACGTCGGCGAGGCCGCCGCCGCCGGCGAGCCGGGTCTGGAGCGACTTCCAGTAGTCGGCCTCGTCCTCGGTGTCGGTCTGCTTGATGGTGACGTTCGGGTGGAGCTTCTCGTACTCGGCGTAGAGCCCGGCCTCCTTGTAGCCGAAGGAGCCGAAGAGGTCGACGGTCACCGTGACCTTGCCGCCCGGCTTGTCGGAGGCGGTGCCGGAGGCGCCGGACCCGCAGGCGGCGAGCAGGGAACCGGCGAGCGCGACCGCTCCGAGGCGGAGTGCGGCCTGGGTGGCGGCTCGGGTGAGGGGCATGGACGGGCTCCCTTGGCGTCGGGGCGGATCGGGGGAGGTGGGGCGGGCGCCGCCGGGTCTTCCCGGGGCGGCCCGAGAACGCTTGAGAGCGCTCTCAAGAACGGTCTGGAGCGTGCCCCGACTCTCCCGCTCCCGTCAAGACTCGAAGACGTAACGTCTCGGAATCGAAGGCTTCCTGCGGAACGCCCGTCCCAACTCCGCTTCGTGTCCCTTCTCTTGACGCCCAGGTTTCGAGAGTTTTACGTTGCGCACTGCTGAGAGCGCTCTCAAGAGCCGTCGCACCGACGGTCGAACCCCCACGACCCCCCCTCCTCCGAGCCAACGAGGTGCTGTACGTGTCAGCTCCCCGCTCCCGACCGGCCGCGTCGCTGGTCCTCGTCTCCGCCCTGGCCGCCGCCGGTCTCGTACCGGCCGCCGCCGGCCCCGCCTCCGCCGCCACCGTCCCCGTGGGCGCCGGCGGATACTCCGACACCCGCCCCGCCGGGACCTCCGGGCCCACCACCAACACCGGCGCCCCGGTCACCCCCAAGGTGACCGCCGCCGCCAAGGACCGGCCCGTCCCCACCAACGACTGGTGGTCCTCGCTCGCCTTCCAGCGCTACGGCGACAACCCGTACTCGACCCCCATGTACGGCCACCCCCTCACCTACCAGGCCGTCGCCGGCGGCCTGGAGATCGGCTACCCCACGACCCCGGCGATCGTCGGCGACGGGCGCCAGTACGAGTTCCCCCACAAGGCCGACCTCACCCTCGGCCTCACCGGCCTCAACTCGCCCGACGCCAAGGCCGACGACTGGTCGGACTGGACCGTCACCCCCTACTGGTCCGACGGCGCCCGCACCCTGCGCACCACCATCGGCCACGGCCTGCCCTTCGTGTACGCCAAGGGCAGCGGAGGCGACGCCCGGATCACCACCGCGTCCGCGCCCACCGTCTTCGCCGACCAGGGCAACGTCCTCGGCATCACCGTCGCCGGCCACCACTACGCCCTCTTCGCACCCACCGGCACCGACTGGAACGTCTCCGGCACCGCCCTCACCGCCGGACTCGGCGGCAAGGACTACTTCTCCGTCGCCGTCCTCCCCTCCACCGACGCCCTCGCCACCTACCGCCGCTACGCCTACAGCTTCGTCACCGGCTCCCGCGTCGCCTGGTCCTCCTCCGGCGGCAGGGCCAACGCCACCTACACCCTCACCACCGAGGCGAAGGAGGGCACCGAGACCGGCACCCTCCAGGCCCTCTACCGCCACCAGTGGCTGAACTCCACCGACCCCCTCACCCCGTACACCTACGTCTCCCCGCGCGGCACCATGAAGGTCCGCGAGGGCCGCTCCTTCTCCACCAGCCGCAAGCAGGCCGCCGTCCTGCCCGGACTGCCCGCCACCGGCGCCGTCGACCAGGCCCGGCTGCGCACCTACCTCAACGAGGTGGTGAACTCCGCCGACCCGTTCTCCGGCGCCACCGACACGTACTGGACCGGCAAGGCGCTCGGCAAGCTCGCCCAGCTGGTGCCGCTCGCCGAACAGCTCGGCGACACCGCGCTGCGCGACCGGCTCCTCGGACTGATCAAGGGCCGGCTCCAGGACTGGTTCACCGCGGGCGGCGCGAACGAGTTCTCGTACGACCGCACCTGGAAGACCCTGACCGGCTACCCGGCCTCCTACGGCAGCGACACCGAACTCAACGACCACCACTTCCACTACGGCTACTACGTGTACGCCGCCGCGATCGTCGCCCAGTACGACCAGGCGTGGGCCGCCGACTCGGCCTGGGGCGGCATGGTGAAGACCCTGGTCCGCGACGTCGCCAACCCCAGCCGCACCGACACGGCCTTCCCCTTCCTGCGCGGCTTCGATGTCTACGCCGGGCACAGCTGGGCCTCCGGCCACTCCGGCTTCGCGGCCGGCAACAACCAGGAGTCCTCCTCCGAGTCCACCAACCTGAGCGCAGCCCTCGTCCTGTGGGGCTCCGCCACCGGCGACACCTCCCTGCGGGACCTCGGCGGCTACCTCCTCGCCACCGAGTCCGACGCCGTCGGCCAGTACTGGTTCGACGCCGACCAGCAGGTCTTCCCCGGCTCCTTCGGGCACGACACCGTCGGCATGGTCTGGGGCAGCGGCGGCGCGTACTCCACCTGGTGGACCGCCAACCCGGAGGAGATCCACGGCATCAACACCCTCCCGGTGACCTCAGGGAACGCGCTGCACATGGGCGCCTACCCGGGCGCGATCCGGCGCAACCTGGCCGAGATGGAGCGCGAGAACGGCGGCCCCGCCGTCGAATGGCGCGACATCCTCTGGGAGTTCGAGTCGCTCGCCGAACCGGCCCGGGCCAAGGGCAGGTTCGACGCCACCGGAGGGAACTACACCCCCGAGGCCGGCGAGACCCGCGCCCACACCTACCACTGGCTGACCACCCTGGACGCCCTCGGCGCCCCCGACGCGAGCGTCACCGGCTCCATCCCGACCTCGGCCGTCTTCCTCAAGGGCACCGAACGCACCTACGCCGCCCACAACTACGGCTCCGCGCCGGTCACCGTCACCTTCTCCGACGGCAAGTCCCTGACCGTGCCCGCCCGTTCCACTGCCACCGGCAAGGGCACCGGCACGATCCCCTGCGGCCAGCCGGGCGGACCGGCCTGCCCCGAGCCGGGCACCGGCGACACCTTCCGTCTCAAGAGCGGTGGCCAGCTGACCACCGCCACCGACACCGCCGCCGGCAGCGACACGATCGCCTCGGCCGGCGGGGCCAACCACGACGGCACCCCGTACCAGCCGCTCGTCTACGAGGCGCGGAACGTCACCGGCACCCTCACCCCGGGCGCCGCCACCGCCTTCCGCCTCGCCGTGGACGCCGGCACCACCGTCGGCCTCGGCCAGCAGGTCCGCGTCAGCTACGACCTGACCGGTGACGGCACCTTCGAACGGACCGAGACCTACCACTACTTCGCCACCGACCCGGTGACCGGCTGGGAGCGCTACGACCAGACCCGCGGCCTGAAGTCCGCCACCGGCACCCTCGGTGACCTGCGCGGCGGCACCGTCCGCGTGGAGCTGTGGAGCGCCATCGGCAACGGACCGGCGACGGTCAGGACGGGGACGGCGGACTCCGTCGTGGTCATCCCCTTCGACTGACGGGGGGCGCCGGGCCTCAGGCCGAGGCCCGGCGCACCAGCGTCGTCGGCGTGATCAGCGGGTCCGGGGCGGGCGCCCCGGACCCGTGCTCGTTCAGCAGGCGCATCAGCAGCCGGACCATCAGCCGGCCCATGCCCTCGATGTCCTGCCGGACGGTCGTCAGCGGCGGGTCCGTGCGCTCGGCGATCGACGCCACGTCGTCGAAGCCGACCACGGCGACGTCCTCCGGCACCCGCAGCCCCCGCTCCCGCAGCACCCGCAGGGCGCCCGAGGCCATCAGGTCGTTGGCCGCGAAGACCCCGTCCACGTCCGGGCGCCGGTCGAGGAGTTCGGCCATCGCCCGGGCGCCGCTCTCGGACGTGAAGTCGCCGTGGCCGAACAGGGCGGGATCCGGGTCCCCGAGCGCGTCGCGGTAGCCGTCGGCGCGGTCCACGGCCGAGGTCTGGTCCCGGGGGCCGGCCAGGTGCGCGACGGTCCGGCAGCCCCGGTCGACCAGGAGCCGGACGGCCTCGCGCGCCCCGCCGCGGTTGTCGCAGTCGACGTACGGCATGTCCGGGCCGATCCCGTCCGTCGGCCGCCCGCCGAGCACCGTCGGGATCTTCGCCCGGCGCAGCACCGCCGCCAGCTCGTCCTCGTCGTGCAGGGAGAAGGCGAGCGCGCCGTCGACGTGACCGCCGCCGAGGTAGCGGGCGATCCGGTCGTGATCGCCCGGCCCCTCCACCCACAGCAGCACCAACTGCGAGTCGTGCGCGGTCAGTTCGCGGCTGATGCCGCGCACCTGCTCCTGGAAGAAGGGGTCGGAGAAGATCCGGAACTCCGGCTCCGCGATGACCACCGCCACGGCGCCGTTGCGCCGGGTGACCAGGGTGCGGGCCGCGAGGTTCGGGACGTACCCCAGCTCCTCGACCGCCTCCCGCACCTTGTCGGCCAGCGGGGCGCGGACCCCCGCGCCGCCGTTGACGACCCGCGAGACCGTGGCCCGCGACACCCCGGCGCGGGCCGCGACGGCCTCCAGGGTGGGACGGGCGCCCGTCGTCTGCTCGGCCACGTCGGCCCCCTTCGTCTGCTCCGGACCGGGTCAGGATATCCGTACCGGCGAAGGGGCTGAGAGCGCTCTCTGGAGTCGGTGCCGGGGGGCGCGGGGTCAGTCCCGGGCCGGGGCGAAGGAGACGAGCCGGGGCTGCCGCCGGGCGTCGTCGCCGCTGACGACGGTGGGCATCGCGAGGATCCGCCCGCCGACGTGGAGGACGCGGCCCGCCATCGTGCTGTACTCGGCCTCCGCGGCGGCCTGCGGATGCCTCATCAGCACCTCCTCCTCGCCGGCCCCGCCGCTGCCGAGGACGAAGGTGCGGCCGGGGCGGCTCGGGGTGGCCGACTCGTACACGACGGTCCCCGACGCGGAGCGGGAGCCGACCGGCGTCAGCGTCCTGCCGTCGTGCGCCTGGACCCCCCAGAGGAGCTTCCCGGTCGCCAGGTCGTAGGCGCCGACCCGGTCCGTGCCGCCCACGTGGACCAGCCCCTGCCCGACGACGACGCCCGGACACGGCTGGAGGTCCGCGTCGATGCCGGCGTGCGCGCAGTGCTCGAAGCCCTTGGGGCGCGGGTCGATCGTGCGGCGGACCTCGCCGCGCGGACCGAGGGCGACGATCCGCCAGTCCTCGGTGAGCCGGTCGTTGTCGATCGACGTGTACACCACCGGGTCGACGGAGGCGACCCGCTCGATCTTCCGGCCGGCCGGGGTCCGGTGGCGCCAGCGCACGGCGCCGGTGCGCGGATCGAGTTCGCGGAGCTGGGAGTGGCTCTTGCCGCGGTCGACGCCGAGCGCGCAGGTGGCGCTGACGAGGAGCCTGCTGCCACCGGCCACCCGGTCGGGGTGACAGCGGCCGGGGTTCTCGGTCGGGACGGTGAAGAGCCGGGCGCCGTCGGAGACGCGGAAGGCGGTGGCGCCCAGGCCCTCGGCGACGGCGAGGGTGTCCCCGCTGATCGCCGTGTGGACGATGACGGCGGGGGTGTCCCGGGCGGGGTCCCGCAGCAGCTCCTTCTTCCAGCCCGTCCTCCCGGTCCTCAGGTCGATCATCTGGAACCGGTCGCAGCGCGCGCCCCGCTGGGAGCCGCTGGTCGCGAGGACGAGGACGATCCGGCCGTCCGGGGTCGGGTTCTCCGGCGCCTCGCACACCGGGGTGGGCAGCGTCAGGTTCCAGACCTCGGCGCCGTCCGAGAGCCGGTAGGCGGTGACCTCCCGGTACAGGGCCTGGACGACGGTGTCGCCGACGATCCAGGGCCCGTCGACGGGGATGCTGCGCCGGGGCAGGTCCGTGGAGTCGGAGGCGATCCAGGCGGCGGCCTCGCCCGGGCGGCGGGCGGCGGCGAGCTCCCGGGTGCCGGGGGCGGGGACGGGTTCGGAGGTGCGCAGGCCCGGCGGGGCCGAGGGCGTCCCGGAGGGCGGCGCGGCGGTCTCCCGCGCGGTCGCGGGGCGCGCCCGCTCGGCGCCGTAGCCGTACCACCCCGCCCCCGCCACCGCGACGACCAGCAGCGCGAGGCCGACGGCGAGTGCGGTCAGCCCCCGGTCGCGCCGGGAGCGCGGGCCCCGCGCGGGGGGCTGTCCCGGCGGGTACCAGGACGGCGGCGTGTACGACATCGGGAGTCCCCCCGTGGATCACCAGCAGACCAGAGGAAAAATCTAGAACCAGATTCTGTTTTGGCCGTAGCATAGCGGCGCCGATCGACGGCGCGGCTCGCGGGACGGGCCGGCGGCGCGGTAGCCGCGTCCGCCGTTCACCCGTGGCGGTGGTCGCGGCCCGTACCGGCGCCCGCCCGCCCTCCCGTACGGCAGCGTGGCCGCCATGAACGCCCGCCTCCGCCGCACCGCGCTCCCGCTCCTCACCGCCCTCCTGGTCGGCGGCTGCGTCGCCCTCCCCGACCCGTCCCCGCCGCCCGCCCCGCCCGCCCCCTGGGCCGCGCCCCCGGAGCCCGAACCCGCTGCCCGGCGGCTCCCTTCGGCCCTGCCGGCCGGGCCGCCGCCCCTGGTGCAGGCCGAGCCCCGGGAGGAACTGGCCGAGGCGGAGCCGGGCGAGACGGGGGAGGGGGGCGAGGCGGAGGACGGGCCCGCTCCGGCCCGGCGCCGGGCGGACGGGGCCGCACCGCCGAGACCGGCCGGAGCGGGGGAGGCCGGTCCGGGGGAGGTGCGGCGCGGCGGCGGGGCGGAGCCGGCTCCCGGCCGCGTGCCGGAAGCCGGCGCGTCGCACCCCCGCGCGCCGGGAGCCCGCGCCCCACGGCCCCGCGCCGCCGCTCCCGCGCCGACCGCCGCCCGTCCTCCCGCTCGCACCGCCGCCCGCACCCCCGTCCGCGCCCCGGCCCCGCGCCCGGCGGCCGCGCAGGTCCCCGAGATGCGGAGCCTGTGCCGGGAGGCGCGGCGGATCGACGCGCCGATGGGCGCCGCGGAGCTCTGCCGGAGCGTGTACGGCAACTGACGGCGGTGCCCAAGTGGCCCAGCCCAACGGCCCGTCAATGGACCAAGGCGGGCGGGCCACCTCGCCGTACCGTCGTGTCCATGGCGAACACCTCCCCGGCGCGCCCCACCGCCCTCCCGGACCCCGCCCCCGCCGCCGGGGGCACCGGCCGCGCCCCCGCGCCCCGCGCCCTGCTCCTCGCCCAGCTGAGCAACTCCGTCGGCGACGGCGCCTTCTACGTCACCTCCGCGCTCTACTTCACCGTCGTCGTCGGGCTCTCCGCCGCCCAGGTCGGCGCAGGCCTCGCCGTCGCCTGGGCGGTCGGATCGGCGGCCGGGGTGCCGCTCGGGACGCTCGCCGACCGGCGCGGGCCGCGCGGCACCTCCGTGCTCCTCGCGCTCGTCACGGCGGCGGCGGTCGCCTCCTTCCTCCTCATCGGCTCCTTCCCCGCCTTCCTCGCCGCCGCCACCCTGTACGCCTCCGCCCAGAGCGGCCTCGCCGCCGCCCGGCAGGCCCTGCTCGCCGGACTGGTCGCGCCCGAGGCCCGCACCGCCGTCCTCGCCCGGCTCCAGGCCGTCCTCAACGCCGGCCTCGCCGTCGGCGCTGCCCTCGGCGGCGTCGCCCTGCACGCCGGCACGCGCGGCGCGTACCTCGCCGTGTTCGCCCTCGACGCGGGCGGCTTCCTGTTCTGCGCCCTGCTGCTCGGCCGGCTCCCGGCCCCCGCGACGGCCGCGGCGGCAGCCCCCGGGACCGCCGCCCCCGCGACGGCGGTGCTGCGCGACCGCCCCTACGTGGTCCTCACGCTCCTGAACGCGCTGATGCTGCTGCGGATGCCGCTCCTGAGCCTCGCCCTGCCGCTGTGGATCGTGCAGCGGACGGCGGCGCCGGGCTGGACGGTCTCGGCGCTGTTCGTCCTCAACACCGCGGCCGTCACCCTCTTCCAGGTCAGGGCCGCCCGTCCGGTCACCGACCTGGACTCGGCCGCCGGGGCGGTGCGCGGCGCGGGCGCCGGCATGTTCGCCGCCTGCGCCGTCTTCGCGGCGAGCGCGCTCCCCGGGCTCGGCGCCGGCGCGGCCGCCGCCGTCCTCGTCCTCGGGTCGGTGCTCCTCGTCGCCGCCGAGATGCGGCACTCGGCCGGTTCCTGGCAGCTCGGGCTCGGCCTCGCGCCCGCCGACCGCGTCGGCCAGTACCAGGGCTTCTACGGCGCCGGCGTCCCCGTGGCCCGCACGCTCGGGCCGCTCGTCGTCACGACCCTCCTCGTCGGCGGCGGTCCCGCAGGCTGGCTGCTGCTCGGCGGCGCCTTCGCGCTGGCCGGCGCCGCCACCGGCCCGGCGGCCCGCCGGGCCGGCCCGGACGCGGCCCCGCCCGGACGGGCCGCCGGCCGTCAGCTCCGCGGCCGGCCGTCCGTGAGGAGGGCGAAGCCGGAGCGGTCGACGGAGACGCTCGCGGCGGCCAGCACCACCACCCCGGTGCCCGACCCGCGGTCCAGGCCGAGCCAGGAACGGAAGCCGCCCGTACCGCCGTTGTGCATCGTGACCGTCAGGTCCCTGACCCGCAGGGTGATCCAGGCCGCGCCGATCCGCGTCCCCGCCGTGAACGGGACGACCGGGTCGAGCGCGGCCGTGCCCGGCGCCGAGCCGTCGAGCAGCGCGGCGGTGAACCGCGCCATGCTGCCGATGTCGGCCCGGATCCCGCCCGCGGGCCCCAGCGCCTCGCCCGTCCACGGCTCGCGCGGCCTGCCGCGGCGGGTCGTCCCCGCCAGCGCGCCCGGCCGCAGACCGCCGGGCCCCGCCGGCAGGTAGAAGCGCTCCAGGCCGAGCGGCGTCCCGATCCGGTCGGCGACCAGCTCCTCGTACGACGTTCCGGCGGCGGCCGCGAGGGCGTGCCCCAGCAGCTCGAAGCCGAGGTTGGAGTACCGGGGCCGCGGCGGCCCCGGTCGCGCGGCCCGCGCCTGGTCGAGCAGCTCGGCGACGTCCTCGCCGTACGGGTTGGTGCCGTGCCGCCACAGCGCGAAGGTCCGCCGCCACGGCCGGGCCGACGCCGGCACCCGCGGCAGCCCCGAGCGGTGCGTGGCCAGCGCCCCGAGCGTCACCCCGCCGACCGGGACGTCCGCCAGCGGCAGCAGCTCCCCGAGCGCCGTCCCCGCCGTCACCTCCCCGCGCGCCAGCGCGTCCGCGTACAGCAGCCCGGTCACGCCCTTCGACACGGACCCGATCTCGTAGTCGGCCCCGAGCGGGGCCCCCACCGAGGCCGTCGCCGCGCCTCCGGGACCGACCACCGCCGCCGCGACCGGGAACCGCCCGCCCGTCAGCGCCCGCAGCCGCCCCGCCAACCCTTCGTCCCCGTGATCCCCGTCCATGCGGCCCAGCCTAAGGGTTGCTCCGCAACCGGTCCCGGGGGTGCTCCTCATCGGCCGTCGGCAGAGGAGTGCCGGCCGGAGGGCGGTCGATGCCCGGCCGGCTGACGGGCCGTATGCCGGGCCGGTCACGGGTGGACGTCCGCCCGGGAGGTCAGATACTCGACGCCGCGGCGGCCGGACTCCTCGGACACGTGGACGTGGACCGCGTGCCTGCCGGACGGCGACGCGGGGTCGGAGTGGTCACCGCGGAAGGCGACCTGTACCGCGTCGTGGACGAAGCCCCGCAGGCCGTGTTCGGGCCTGTCCGGCCAGCGGCCCGGCCATACGAGGAAGACCGCGTTGCCGTCGTCGCCCAGTGCCTCGATGACCCGGTCCTCGGCCGTCCCCCGGGGGAACCGTGCGGACATCTCGAGCGGCAGGTGTGCCTCCAGTGCGCGGTCGTCCATGGCCGGCACGTCCGGTTCGCAGCCGCCGGCGCCGCAAGAGGGCGGGGCGCCGGGGTAAGGGCGGTGCGCGAAGCGGGCGTTCGGCAGTGCCGCCGCCATGCGGCGGACCTCGCCGACGCTCTCCAGGTGCGTCAGCAGTTCCGCCTCCTCGCCGCGGTGTTCCATCAGCGCGCACAGCCGCATGGCCCGGCGGTACGCGTCGGCGGGGTCGGCGGTGACGTGGACACAGCGCGTGTAGCCGGCCGGGGAGTGCTCGGGCACGGCCGAAGGGTGCCACCCGCCGGTCCGGGCCGCGGACTTCCAGGCGAAGGCGCCCGCGGTGCGAGTCGCCAGGGATCCGGTCCCCCAGGACCCGGTGACATCCGTCCAGTCTTCCAGACGGGCACTGCGCGCGCCGTGCTCTGCCGTCTGGTCGTAGCGGAGGCGGAACGTGTAGACCCGGTCGTCGTCGGAGATGACCCGACCGTCCTCGTGATCGAGGCCGCCCTGCAGGAGGTCGACGACCGTCGTCCGGGCGGGATCGAGCCCCTGGCCCTTCAGGAGCTCCCGCAGCCGGACCCAGAGGTCGTGGGAGCTCGACCACAGGAGCTCCGTGTACTGGACGACGATGCTTGACACCATGGGTCCATGATCCCGCCGAAGCCCGGTGCGCGGGAACGGCCGGCACCGTCACATCGATCGCCCCCCCGCACGGTTCCGGCCCGGGCAGGACCCGCCGGGTCGTGGAGCGCGCCTGCGCCCCGGACTCCTCGAACCGGTCTGTGCCGTCGTCCGCTTGAGAGGGCCGCGCACCGCGTTCCGAAACGACCGGTCAGCCTCGCTTCCCCGGCGCGTCGGCCTCGACGGCTTCGACGACCTTCTTCGCCGTGGCCCTGGCCGAGCCCGGGTTCTGGCCGGTGACGAGGTTGCCGTCGGTGACGACGTAGGGGACGAACGGCAGCGTCGCCTTCTCGTAGAGCGCGCCGCGCTGCCTGGCCGCCTCCTCGGCGTTGTAGGGGACCAGCTTGTCGACGCGGGCGAGGACCTCCTCGGTCCAGGCGAAACCCGTCATCCTGCGGCCGGCGATGAGGTACGAGCCGTCGGAAAGCCGGGTGTCGAGCAGGCCGCAGTAGCCGTGGCAGACCGAGGAGACGATGCCGCCGCGCTCGTGGATCTCGCGGGTGATGCGCTGTAGGCCCTCGCTGCCGGGGAAGTCGTACATCACCGCGTGACCGCCGGTGAAGTAGATCGCGTCGTACTCGGACGCGTCGATCTGGTCCGGGCTCGCCGTGTTCTCGAGCAGGGCCATCCTGCCTGGGTCGGCGCGCCAGGCCTTGGCGGTCCTGTCGAGGTGGGGGAACTTCAGCGCGCGCGGTTCGAGGGGCACCGCGCCGCCGGCCGGGCTGACGAGCGTCTGCCCGTAGCCGTGCTCCTCGAAGACGTGCCAGGCGTGTGTGAGCTCGGAGAGCCACAGGCCGGTGGCGTGGGACGGGTCGTCGTAGTGGCCGACGTTGGTGACGACGTTGAGGACGCGCTTGGTCATGGCTGATCTTCTTTCACGGGGACCGGGGCGGCGAGGCGGCGGGCCGCGTCGTGGCGGGTGATCGGTCGGCGGGCGCCGAGGGCACGCGGCGTCCTGAACGCCCGGGCCGGGATCCGCGCCCCCTGCCCGTACGCCACCGCGCCGGGCGGGGTGAAGCCCTGGAGGCGCCGGCGGGCGACGGTCCGGGCCTCGGTGTGCTCGAGCGGCCCGTCTGCGCCGTGACGGCGGCCGGGGCCGGGCCGCCCCTGCCGCCCCGGTCGTGGGCGAGCCTGGCGGAGGTGCGCGGTGTCAATGTCGACGTCGAGCCCGGCGACCCACTGGGGGAACCCGTAGCCGTCGTGACCGCGGACCCGCGCGATCTCGGTGCTGACCGGGAGCGAGAGGACGGAGGAGCGCAGGGGGTCGTTCTTGGGCCCGGTGGCCAGGTCGAGCAGGCCCGGCCCGCCGTGCCGCGCCGGCTTCACGGCGATGCCGACGGCGGCCTCGGCGGAGAAGTCGATGTCGCACACGTCGCAGCGGAAGGTCATCACGGAGACGATCCCGCGTCCCGGGGCGATCCCGAGCGGGTCGGGCTCCCGGGGCAGGCGGGCCCGGATCGCCTTGGTCGGCGCGAGCATCGTGAGCCGGGTCGTGGAGACGCGGTGGGAGAAGTCCGGCGTCAGCGTGGGCCCGATGCGGGAGTCCACGCGGCTTTTGGGCATCCGGCGGAAGAAGTCGACGCTGCTGACCCGCGGGTCCCGCTCGACCTCGTCGAGATCGGTGTCCATGCGGAACCGGTCGTAGAGGCCGCCTTCGGGGACGGGGACGGGACGCCCTCCGAGGTCGGCCCCCACGGTCCGGCCAGTCGGTTCGCGGGTCGCTGTCATGAGCCCTCTCCCCTGATGTGAGCACCGCTAACACCGAGGATGGCATGCCATGTGAGCACCGTCAACAACCGGGTTCCCGGCGGGCCCCCGGTGTGCGCCGTGCGTCAGGCGCCGACCGAGGTGAGGGCGAGGAAGGCGCCGCGCACCCGGTCGGCGACCTCCTCGTCCGACGCGGCCTGCAGCTTGCCGTCGAGGTACAGGCAGGCCAGCCCGTGGGCGAGCCCCCAGCCGGCCGACGCCAGTGCCGAGGCGTCCGCGTCGGGGGAGACGCGGTCGAGCGCGTCGGCCAGCAGCTCGTGCAGGGCGTCGGCGGCCTTGACGCGCTCGTCGTCGGCGTCGTCGCACGGCTTGCCGAACATCACGCGGAAAAGGGCCGGGCGCCGCAGTGCGAAGGCGACGTACGCGACGGCGAACTCGGCCAGGTCCGGGAGCGAGGCGGGCAGGCCGCGCCCGCCGTCCAGGTCGGCCAGCAGGTCCCGGAAGCCCTCGACGGCCAGCGCGGATTCCAGGGCGTCGCGGTCCTTGAAGTGGCGGTACGGCGCGGTCGGCGACACGCCGGCCCGGCGCGCGACGGCCCGCAGCGAGAAGGGCTCGCCGCCCTCCAGCATCTCCATCGCGACAGACAGCAGCGCCGCCCGCAGGTCGCCGTGGTGGTAGCTGCTCTTCCCTGATGTTGACATCGCTTACTTCGCCCTCCTATACTTTGTTAGCACTGCAAACATTATGCACGTCCGGGGAGCCGGAAACTCGATGTCCCCCGCGTGCAGGCGTGCTACTCCGCCGTCGTGGCCCTTGGCGCCACCGGCTTCACCGGCGCTCTGGCCGGCACGTACCCCACCCCCCGCCTCTCTCTCGGAGCGCGCGGGCACCGCGCCGGCGATCGGGCACCCGAACACCTCGAGGAGATCCAGACCCATGCAGACCGTTCTCGGCGCCGGCGGGCCGATCGCCGACGGGCTCGTGAACGAGCTCCACCGCAACCACACCCGGGACATCCGCCTCGTCAGCCGCAAGCCGTCGAGGGTGAACGACACCGACGAGCTCGTCGCCGCGGACCTCACCGACGCCGGCGCCACCAGCCGTGCCGTCGCGGGCAGCGACATCGCCTACCTCACCGTCGGCCTGCCCCTGGACTCGGAGCTGTGGGAGCGCCGGTTCCCCGCCCTCATGCGCAACGTCATCGACGCCTGCGCCGAACACGGCACCAAGCTCGTCTTCTTCGACAACACCTACATGTATCCCGGAACGCCGACGCCCCAGACCGAGTCGACGGCCTTCGCGCCGGGCGGACGCAAGGGACGGGTCCGCGCGGAGATCGCCACCATGCTGCTGGAGGCCGTGCGGGCCGGCAGGGTCGACGCCCTGATCGGCCGGGCGCCCGAGTTCTACGGTCCCGGCCGGACGAAGAGCTACACGAACTCGTTGGTGTTCGACCGGATCAAGGCGGGCAAGCGGCCGCTCGTCCCGGTCGACGCCCATGCCGGGCGTTCCCTGATCTGGACCCCCGACGCGAGCCGCGCCCTCGCCCTGCTCGGCAACACGCCGGACGCCTACGGCCAGACGTGGCACCTGCCGGTCGACCCGGACCGGCGGTCCTACGCCCAGCTCATCGAGATCGCCGGCGAGGTCACCGGCCGCAAGCTCGGCTACACGGTGCTGCCGATGTCCGCCTTCCGCCTCGGGCGCCGCTTCGTCAAGCCGCTCGACGAGATGTTCGAGCTGATCGCCCGCTACCGTGACGAGAACGTCTTCGACAGCTCGAAGTTCGCGGCCCGCTTTCCCGGCTTTCCGGTCACGAGCTATCGGGAGGGAGTGGAACGGATCCTCGCCGGCTGACCCGCCGACAGGCCCTCCCGCCGGCTGATCCGTGCCGCGATGCCGAACAGGCGCCGGTACTCCGACGGCGTGACGCCCATGACGCCAGTAACGCCCATGACGTCAGTGACGCCCATGACGTCAGTGACGCCAGTGACGCCCATGACGCCAGTGACGCCCATGGCGAGCCGGAAGCGCCGACGGAACTCCGACCCGTCCGGGTGGCCGACATCGCGGGAGCCCCGGGCGACCGCCTCGCCGGTCGGCTCCGGCGAAGCGCGTGCCTTCACGACGCGCGCCGAGCGGGACCGGCAGGGCAGGCCCCGGTCTTCTGCGAGCCCCCCGCCCACCCTGTGACCCACGTCACGGATTCCGCTTTCCCTCTTTCCGTTATCGCCCCGCTCGGCCGAGGCTCTCCCAGGCGCAGGAAACTCCGGGAACGGGCGAGAGAAGGACGGACGGCGTGCAGCGGACCATGGAAGCGGACCAGATGACCGAGTGGATACGGGCGGCGCAGTACGGGGACCCCTGGGCGTGCGACCAGGTCCTCGGCGCCCACCGGCCGCTCCTCCACGCCCTGGTGTCCCGCGCCCTCGACGCCCGTCCCGCCGTCGCCGACACCGTCGTGCACGACGTCCTGCGCCGCGCCCACGGCTCGCTCCACACCCTGCCGTACCCGGAGGCCTTCCGGCCCTGGCTCGTCGCCCTGGCCGTCGACACCACCCTCGCCCACGCCTCCGGGCCCGAGGGGGCCGCGGGATGGCTGGACGCGCAGGACGCGGTGCTGGCGTCGCTCGGATCGCTGGAGGCCGAGGGGTGGCTCCTGAGGTACGAGACGGCCGCCGCGCTCCGGTGGACGCCGGAGGAGACCGAACTGCGCATGCGGACGGTCCGGACGCGCGTCGAGGCGGCCCGGTCCGTCGGCGCCGCCCTGGCACGGCGGCCGCGCTGCCCCGGCCTCCAGGAGCTGACCGCCGGATGGGGCGGGCACCCCGGCGCCGGGTGGCGCGACCACCTGGCCGCGCACACCGGCCGGTGCGGCGCCTGCGCCGGAGTGGCGCCGGCCCCCGCGACGGCCGGCCCCGTCTTCGCCGCGGCCGAGCCCGCCGCCGTGCCGGCCGAGCCCGCCGCCGAGGCCGAGGACGCCACGCGCGCCTACGACCTCGGGGGACTCGCCCCGGCGCCCGCCGCCGCGGGAGGCCCCGGGCGGGGGGACCGCCGCCGACGGCGGCAGGCGCAGGAGCGCACCCGGCGACGGGCCGCCGTCGCGGCCGGGATCGCGGTCGTCGCGGTGACCGGCGGCGCGTTCTCCCTCTACGGCGGGCGGGACGGCAAGGAGGAACTCCTGGAGGCGAACCGTGCCGCCGTCCCCGCCCCCGACGCCCCCCTCACCCACGCCCCCGACTCCCTGTCGTCCACCCCCGCCACCGTCGCCGCGACCCCCTCCGCGTCCACCACGGCGCCGGGCCGGGCGACCGCCTCCGCCACCCCCACGGGCAGGAAGCCCGCCACCGCGCGGCCGACCACGGCCGCCCCCGCCCCGCAGCGCACCACCGCGAGCCCGAAGGCCACCCCGCCGAAGAGGACCGCCGCGCCCACGGCCGCCCCGAAGCCCGCCCCGACCACCGCGTCCCCGACCTCCGGCACCGACCCGGACCCCGGCGGCGGCGCGCAGCACGACAGCGGCCGGGCCTCGGCGGCCGACCAGGTGCTGGCCCTCGTCAACGCCGAACGCGCCAAGGCGGGCTGCGGAGCGCTCACCGCGAACGCGACCCTCGCGCGCGCCGCCCAGGGCCACTCCGACGACATGGCCGCCCGGGACTTCTTCGACCACACCAACCCCGACGGCGACGGCCCGGGGGAGCGGGTCACCGCCGCCGGCTACCCCTGGTCCACCTACGGCGAGAACATCGCCATGGGACAGAGCACGCCCGAACAGGTCATGGAGGCGTGGATGAACAGCCCGGGCCACCGCGCCAACATCCTCAACTGCGACTTCAAGGAACTCGGCGTCGGCGTCACCACCGACGGCGGCCCCTACTGGACGCAGGTGTTCGGCGCCCGCTGACCCGCCCCGAGGGCCCGCCGGCCCACCGGACGCCTCACGCCCGCGCTTCCGCCCCCACCCCCGCCATCAGGGCCGACAGCTCCACCCGCGAGCGGATCTGGAGCCGGGCGTACACCCCGCGCAGATGGTGGTCGACCGTGCGCGGGCTCAGCGACAGGCGGGCGGCGACCTCCTGGTTCGTGGCGCCGTCCGCGACGAGCCGGGCGATCCGCTGCTGCTGCGGGGTCAGTCCGGCCAGCGCGGCGGGCTCCGCCGGGCGCCCGCCCGCCGCGCCCGTCGCGCGGAGTTCCGCGCGCGCCTGCCGGGCCCAGCCCTCGGCGGCGGCCCGCTCGAAGGTCACCAGCGCGTCGCGCAGCGGGCCCCGCGCCTCGCCCGGACGCCGCCGCCGGCGGAGCCACGTACCGTACGCGAACAGCGTCCGGGCCCGCTCGAAGTCGTTGCCGCCGTCCTCGTGGCGCCGCAGGGCCTCGCCGAACCAGCGGCCCGTCTCCTCGCCGCGCGGGGCGAGCAGCGCGCGGCAGCGGGCGAGCTGGGCGGGGGCCGGACGGTCGAGGCCGTACCCCGCCCACAGCGCGTACTCCTCCGTCGCCGCCCGCGCCTCGGCCGCCCTCCCCGAGGCCACCGCCGCCTCCACGAAGCAGGGCACCGCCAGCATGCGGAGCGCGAAGTGCCCGCCGTGCGGCCCGGGACGCACCAGCGGGGCGAGCCGCGCGGCCGCCTGGGCGGCCAGTCCACCGCCCCACTCGGACCGGGCCAGGGCCCACTCGGCCAGCGTCACCGCCTGGGCGAGACCGTGCGGCCGCCCGATCGCCAGTGCCCGCTCCGCGTGCTCCGCCACGGCCGGTCCGTCGCCCGTCACCGATGCCACCAGGGCGAGCACCGCGTGCTGATGGGCCGCCGAGTTGAGCTGGCCGGTGGCCCGGGCCGCCCGCAGTCCCTCCCCGGCGGCGTGCCCGGCCCGCGCGTACCGCCCCGCCCGCAGCTCCGCGTACGCCAGGTGTTCGAGGATCCGCGGCAGGAGCGAGGCCCGCTGCTCGGCCCGCGCCCGCGCCAGCGCCCTGCCGTGCAGCCGGGCCGCCGCGGCGACGTCCCCCAGCACCAGCGCGGCCGCCCCCGCCCGCAGCAGCAGCCGGGGCTCGTCCCGCACCGCGCCGACCGCGACCACCCGGGAGAGCGGGGTGCGCGCCCGGTCCGGGCGGACCGTGAGCGCCGCCCGCAGCCCCTCGGCGAAGGCCCGCTCGGTGCCCCGGACGGCCGGGGCCAGATCCAGCGCGGTGAGGCAGGCGCCGACGTCCCCCGCCGCCCACGCGGCCTCCATCGCGAGGAACCGCGCGTCCGCCGCCTCGGCCGGCTCCCGGTCCCGCAGCACCTTCGCCGCCTGCGCGAACGCCTCGTGCGCGTCCATCACCGGTCCGCTCGCCAGCGCCGCGAACCCCCGCGTCAGCAGCGCCCGCCCCCGCGCCGCCCCCGACCGCGCCCGCACGCCCGGAGGCGGCCCCAGACGATCGGCCCGGTGCCGTTCGTGCGGGGCGGGGGGCGCGGAGGAGACGGAGGGGGCGGGAGGGCCGGAGGGGGCGGTGGGGCCGACGGCGCGGCGGCCGGGGCGCCCCGGGTCCTCGGGACCGCTCGGGGCGGCGTCGTCCGCTCCCGGGGCGGCCCCCGCCGCCCGCCGCAGGAACGGGTCGGTGAAGGCGAGCACGTCGCCCCGGCGGTCGAGCAGCCCGGCCGCCACCAGGCCGTCCAGGGCCTCGGTGGGGACCCGCAGGGCCCGGGCGCGGGCCAGCGCCGTGCCCACGTCCGTACGGTACGGCGCCCCGGATCCCGGGCCCCCCGCCCCGGCGGGGGCGCAGGCCGCGGCCACCACGCGCAGCAGCCGGCGGCCGTCCGCCGGGAGGGCGCCGAGCAGCCCGGCGTACACCCTCGCCAGGACGCCGTCGTCGACCAGCCCCCCGCGCCGCGGCACCGTCCCGTCGAGCACGTCCCGCGGCAGGCGGAGGACCGCCTCGGCCAGGACGCCCGGGTGCCCGGCCGCCTCGTCGAGGAGTCGTTCGGCGACGGCGGGGCAGACCCGCCCGCCGCTCGCCCCGTCCAGCAGGGCGCGGGCGCCCACCCGGCTCAGGCGCGGCAGCCGGACCAGCGGCGCGTCCGCCGCGACGGGCAGGGGGCGGCCGGGCGCGGACGCCACCAGCCAGTCGGCGCGGACCGGCCCGCGCGGGCCCGGCGCCCGCCAGTGCGCGGTGAGCGCGGCCCGTGAGTGCGCGTCCCACAGGGGGAAGTCGTCCAGACACAGCAGGACCCGGTCCCGGCCGGGCAGCAGCGACGCCAGCGCTGCCGCGATGCCCTCCGGGCCCCGGGCCAGCCGCGCCGCCCGGTTCCCCGCGGCCCCGGACGGGGCCAGCACGGCGAGCAGCGCCCGCGCCCCGCTCCACGGCACCTGCCGGCCCGGTGCGCCGACCACGTGTGCCGCGCCGGGGAAGTCCCGGGCCGCCCGGGCCAGCAGGACGGAACGCCCCTCGCCGGGGCCGCCCGCCACGCACACCACCCGCTCGGCCCCCGGGGTCCCCTGCGCGGGCGACAACAACTGTGAGACGGCGGCGAGTTCGGCCTCCCGGCCGTACAGCGCGGATGGCCCGCCGCCGACGGCACGGGAGCTGCCGGCCGCGCCGGCGGTGCTCCCGGCCACGCCCTGCCCGCTGCTGCCCGTCACGGTCACGCCCGTCACGCTAACGGGCCCGGCCGGGACCCGGAACGGAGCGGCACGGGGGTCTGGGCCCGGGCCCCGACCCCCCGCCCCCGGGGGGGGGCCCGGCCCCCCCCCCCCCGCAACCCCCCCCCCCGGGGCCCCCGCAAACACCAAACAAAGAA